>NZ_JBQFLY010000028.1:0-27949 GCF_056531545.1 Ruegeria sp. N10
CGCAGATCACCGGGCTCACAAGGGCCTGAATAATCGTATTGAGGGCTCGCACCGACCAACCCGGAAGCGAGAGAAGCTTATGGGCCGGTTCAAGTCGGGCAGGCAGGCGCAGCGCTTCCTCTCCGCCTATGACCAGATCAACACGATCTTCCGTCCCCGCCGCTACCGTCTTACCGCCATCTCTTACCGCCACGCCAGATCAGATGCCTTCGATCAGTGGCGGAGCTACGCACTTGACATGACCGCGTGATCGTATCCGCATCAGACTTTTGCAATCAGTGCAGAATAAGTTGGCAATCCCAAGCAGGGACGCGCGTTGTTGCGGGGGGCGGAGATACCCTGGCGCTGCTCGACCAATGCGGGATGGCCGACCAGTTCACCTTTTGCTCGACAGCGGGTGGCGCATTTCTGGAATGGCTGGAAGGGAAGGATCTTCCGGGACTCGCGGCGGTTCGCTGATCGAAACTGCTATACCGGAAATCCGGTCCCCGGACAGCGGTTTTCCTTGGAATACAAGCACTAGGGCTGCGTGGACCGACACGCGCGATTAAGCCTGAGGCCGAGGCATGCCGCCCGGATCCGCATCGCGCACAAATACAAAACGATAGCGATATTTTCGATATGGTGAGGCACCTGTCGCGGCCATATCATGTGGCTTTCGCCTGACGAAAAAGAGGTATGGCCGTGTGCTGTGCTCATGACGGCTCGCCGATGGTATCTAAAATTTTGGTGAGTCAGCGGGTTCTTTGCGTTTCCCACAGAATTTCCCATCAAGTATTATCTGTCGGAATGGGTGGAAATTTGGGTGGAGCACCTCATGACTACAGCAGTTTTACGTGTGGAAGGGCTTTGCAAGTCTTTTGGCGGTGTTCACGCCATAAAGGACCTTTCGTTCAAGGTGGAACCTGGCGAGGTGATGGGATTGATCGGCCCTAACGGTTCGGGCAAATCAACGACCGTTAACTCGCTGGCCGGGATCTTTCCGGTAACATCCGGAGAGATTTTTCTTGCCGGAGCGCATATTCAGCATCTTCCGGAATATGAGCGTGTTGAGCTTGGGTTGGCGCGGACCTTTCAGACGGCGAGCATCTTTCCCGAGTTCACGGTTCGTCAGCAGATCACGCTGGGATGCGAATCGACGCTGAAGTCGTCGCCATTGTCGTCGGTCTTCGGTGTTGGCGGCCATGAGGGCGAACGCGAAACGGTCGAAATGCGGGTGCAGGATATTCTTGAGATCACCGGCCTGCTTGAGGTTGCGGATGAACCCATCGGAACCATTTCGTCCGGCCAGCAACGGTTTCTGATGGTCGCCACGGCGCTGGCCTCTGAGCCAAAGATCATCCTGCTTGACGAACCTGCGGCAGGGCTTGTGTCGCATGAGCGCAAGACCTTGAGCGAGCTGATCAAATCGATCCGCGCGCGCGGTGTTGCCGTGCTGGTGATCGAGCATCACATGGCGCTCATCATGGAGGTTTGCGACCGGATTGTGGTTCTCAATTTCGGTTCCAAGATCGCTGATGGCACACCGGCGGAGATCCGCAGCAACCAGGCGGTTATCGACGCTTATTTGGGGGAATCAGTTTAATGCTCGAAGTACGGGATTTACGGGTAAGCTACGGGCCGATTGAAGTGGTCCACGGCATCAACCTTGACGTCAAGGAGGGCGAGTGCGTCGCGCTGATCGGTGCGAATGGCGCGGGCAAGTCCTCGACCTTGAAGGCGATCTGCGGCCTAGTACAGGCCCGGAGCGGCAAGATCAGCTTTGACGGCAAGGACATCACCAATCAGAGCGGACATTCGATCGTCCGCGCCGGAATAACCATGTGCCCCGAAGGGCGGCAGGTTTTCCCGCAGATGAACGTCCTGAAGAATCTGCGCATGGGTGCCTATGCGCGCAGCGATTCCGAGCAGGCCAGCGATGTTGAAGAGATGATGGACATGTTTCCGATCCTTCGTCAGCGCGCGACGCAGGCGGCGGGAACCTTGTCCGGTGGCGAACAGGAGATGCTTGCGATCGGCCGGGCTCTGATGGCGCGTCCCAGGCTGTGCATTTTTGATGAGCCGTCTCTGGGTCTTGCGCCAAAGATCGTGGCCGAGGTCGGCGAGACCATCGACCGCATCAAGAAGACAGGGATGACAATTCTTCTGGTTGAGCAAAACTCGCTGATGGCGCTCAGGCTGGCTGACCGGGCCTATCTGTTCGAAGCAGGAGAAATTGTCTTGGAGGGAACGGGAGAGGAACTGCAATCCCATCCCGAAGTCGCAAAGGCCTATCTGGGCCATTAAAGCCGGGAGTTTTCCGGGGGAGACCCCCGGCACCAAGATCTACGCAGGAGGAAATGTAGATGACTATTGGAAATTTCAGAACAGCCACGGTCTTTACCGCGTTGGGCCTTGCGCTGTCGAGTGCGGCCGTTCAGGCGGGTGAGAAAACCTTGGACATCGGTGTCAGCGACGCCTTGACCGGTGGCGCGGCCGTCTATGGCCTGCCGCAGGCGCAGGCCGTTGAACTGGCCGCAGAAGAGATCAATGCCAGCGGTGGCGTCAAGGTGGGTGACGACACATACATGCTGAACGTGATCGCCTATGATGACAAGGCCAACCCGACCGAAGCGTCGAACTCGGTTCGCAAACTTCTGGACCGGGATGGTGTAAAATACATACTGGGCTTCTGCTGCTCTGGCGCGACTGGTGCGGTTGCATCCTTCATCCAGAATGAGGATGCTGTGATGCTGGTTGGCAATGCGGCCGAGCGTTCCATCACAACCCGCGAAATTCCAAACTTGGTGCGCACACGCCCGCCGGCGGATTATACCGGTGCAGCCGCAGGACGTTTTGTTGCGGCCAAGGGTCACAAGCGCGTTGCCGTTCTGGGCGCTTTGGAAGTCGGTTTCTACGCAAGCTACGTCGAGGCATTTGAGCATGAGCTGACCGCTGCTGGGGGCGAGGTCATCACCCATGAACTCTTTGCGCTCAAAGATCGGGACATGACCCCTCAGTTGACCAAAATCCGCGGCCTGGAACCGGATGCGATCTTGGTTGTCGGTTATGTAGAACCGGCTGCCTTCGTCTATCGTCAGGCTGTCGAACTAGGTATTGACGTTCCACGTTACGGCTTCACGAGCGGTAGCGAAGAGCAGTTCCTGCGCGTCGCCACATCCGAACAGATGGAAGGGGTCTGGGACCTACGCCCGACCGAACTGACATTGCTGTCGGCAACCGAAAACGGTATTGCCTACCACGAAAACTTCAGCGCCAAGTTCGGCATTTCTCCGTCGCCCAGCTCGCCATATGCGTATGACCAAACCTATGCATTGAAAGACGCGCTGGAAGCGGCCGGAACCGTTGAGGACACCGCAGCTGTGGCCGCCGCCCTGCGCGAACTGGCCGTGCCCGACGAGGTTGTCATGCAGTATCTGCCCGTCGACGGTAAGATGTTTGACCCGAATGGCCAGGCCTATACGTCCAATGGTGCGTTCCAGTGGCAGGGCGGAAACTGGATTTTCGTTGAAGACCTTCCGTCCGACGCAGCGGCCTATTCGGCTTACCTAAGCACAATCGACTAAAGACGGGGGTTGGGCTGGCGGGCTAGCCTGCCAGCCCTCCCACCCATCTTCGTAAACTGACCAGCATCGCAACGGTCTTCTCCGCGGGGCATCGGATCCTCGCACAACGAGAGCATGTGACATGATCGAAATACTGCAGCAAGTCTTAAACGGCATAGCCATAGGTGGGGTCTACGTTCTGATCGCTCTTGGCCTGACCACCGTGTTCGGAATTCTTGGTATCGCCCATTTTGCGCATGGATCGGTATCCATGTTTGGCGGATACCTGACCTTCTTCCTGGTCACATCGCAGGGCGTTCCGCTGTTTGGCGCAATACTGATCGCCGTCGCCGTGGGTCTTGCCCTGGGTGTGGTGATCGAATTCCTGGCCTATAGACCGGTGCGAAATGCGAACCATATAAACGCTTTCATTGTCGCCCTTGGCCTGACCATGATGGTCGAGGGGATCAATCTGCAGCTTTTCGGGGCCGAGCAGATCGTCATTCCGACCGCCGCCAGCAGGGTCTTCAACATCGGGGGTGTGACGGTCCCGGAACTGCGGCTTTACGTCATTCTGTCGGCGGCTGTTCTGGTTGGCGCCATGGCGGTTTTTGTTGAACGCACGAAAACCGGTCAAGCGATCAGGGCGGTAGCGGAAAATCGAGACGCCGCGATCCTGATGGGCGTCAATGTCAACACCATTCCCCTGGTCGTCTTCGCGATCTCCACCGCGCTTGGTGTCGCCGCCGGGGTCATGGTCGGATCGCTTTTCGCCATCGCGCCGGGCATTGGCGAAGGGCTGGTGGTGAAAGGCTTCGCGGTGCTGATCCTCGGCGGTCTGGGGTCCTTTCCCGGTGCGGTTATCGGCGGGATCGTCCTCGGCATCACCGAGTCACTCGCCGCTGGCTTCATCTCGTCCGCCTATAAGGATGTCATCGCCTTCGTCGTGATGATCGTCGTTCTTCTGGTGCGCCCGCAAGGCCTAATGGGAAAACCGTCATGAACATCTCACCAAAGCACATTGGCTATGCCGCAGCCCTGGTTTTCTTCATCGCGCTGCCGCAGCTTATCACCGTCAAATACTACCTGCATCTCAGCATTTTGGCGCTGGTCTGGGTCATCATGGCGCAGGGTCAAAACCTGATCCAAGGCTATACCGGATATGTTTCGATCGTTCAGGCCGGGTTCATGGGCATCGGTGCCTATAGCACGGCGCTGATGGGCACAAATTTCAACATGCCTGTCTGGCTAACCATCCTGCTTGCGCCATTTGTGACAGCGGTCTTCGCGCTGGCAACCGGATACCCGAG
Organism: Ruegeria sp. N10; assembly: GCF_056531545.1. Lineage (NCBI taxonomy): Bacteria > Pseudomonadati > Pseudomonadota > Alphaproteobacteria > Rhodobacterales > Roseobacteraceae > Ruegeria > Ruegeria sp. N10. Next base: position 4,856 of record NZ_JBQFLY010000028.1, read on the forward strand.
CCTGCGGGTCAAGGGGCACTATTTCGCGATCGTGACGCTTGCCTTCAATATGGTGATCTTCATCGTTCTGATGAACTTCACCCACCTGACCAACGGTGAAGCGGGCCTGACCGGCATACCCAAACCAGGCGGCGAGAATTCGCTGCTCGATTTCGAAGATCGGCTGGTTTACTACTACTTCGTTCTCGCGGTCGCGGTTCTGATGATAATCATCGCCGCCCGTATCGTGCACTCGCGCATCGGGCAGGTTCTGGTCGCTGTCCGGCAAAACGAGAATCTGGTCGGTGCGATCGGCATTCCGACGTGGAAATACAAACTCTTCGCCTTTGTCGCGAGCGCCATGTTCGCGGGGCTCGCAGGGGCGCTCTATGCGCATTATCAGAGCTTTATCAACCCCGAGATTTTCGGCGTGGCGCAATCCCTAGATGCCATCCTGGCCGTCATCATGGGGGGATCTGGGACAATCGCAGGGCCTGTTATCGGCGCCTTCATCGTGGTCTTCCTGCCGGAATACCTCCGGTTTGCAGACAGCTTCCGACTGATCATCTACGGTCTGATCCTAGTTCTGGCGACGATCTTCATGCCACGAGGCATTGTTGGGGTAAGCTCCGATCTGTGGGCACGGTTGTCGAAGCGGAGCAAGTTATAATGCCCTGCCAGGCCGAACATGACTGGCTGGCGCGTATTCAAGAGTTTGCCGACTCTCAGATCGCGCCGGCTGCGGGCAGATGGACGCAGAGTGACCATCCTGGAAAATCTCTGCTCCGCCAAGCGGCCAAATTGGGTCTGACCCGCATAGAACTGTCCGTCAAGGATGGCGGCATGGCATATTCTTTCAATCAAAAGGCAAAGGCTTGTGAAATTCTCGCCGCTGCGGATTTCGGCTTTGCCATGTCGGTCATCAATACCCATAATGTGGCCGCCAAACTGGCGCAATGTGCGCATGGCGCCGTCAAGGACCGCTGGCTGCTGCTATTGCTTTCCGGCAAGGCCAGCGCCTGTACGGCGCTTACGGAACCCGGCGCCGGTTCGGATTTCGCCGCGATCCGGATGACCGCAGCACGCGGGACCGGAGGCTGGGTGCTGAACGGCGAAAAGGTCTGGATCACCAATGCGCGGCATGCCTCGCTGGCGATCGTCTACGCGCAATGCGGTGAGCACGGCGACCGCAACGGGATCGCGGCTTTTGTCGTGGACCTTGATGGTGACGGGGCCGAGCGTTTCCCGCTGGATTCGTCGTTTTCGCAGGCCAGTACGGGCACGGGCGGTTTTCGACTGAAAGACTACAGGCTGGGCGACGAAAACCTGTTGCTGGAGGCCGGCACCGCGTTCAAGTCGATCCTGTCCGAGATCAATGGCGCCCGGACATATGTTGCGGCAATGTGTTGCGGGATGATGCAGGCGGCTCTCGATGCGGTACGAGCCTATGGGGAAGAGCGGCATTGTTTCGGCACACCGCTTTCAGGGCATCAGGCCTGGCGGCTGAATCTTGCGCGTTGCGTCACGGATCTTGCGGCCTCCAGATCGCTGGTTGCCCTGGCGGTACGGGCGATCGTCGAAGATCGCGACGCACAGCTCCTGGCGGCGCAGGCGAAAATACATGCGGTAGTCAACGCTCAGGACCATCTGCCCAAACTGCTCCACGCCATGGGAGCAGAGGGGCTTAATCCCGCGCGGGTTTTCGCCCGACATCTGGCTGCTGTGCAAATCGCAGCATTGGTCGACGGATCGACCGAAATGCTTCTCGAACGTGTCGCACATTTGACTCGCGCCCGCGCCGGGCACGAGCCCAATACAAAATAGGTGATGAAACATGCGTGTATTCCAGATTCAGGGCGAATGGGGCTTTGATAATCTTCAGCTAGCGGAACGGCCGCAGCCCAAGCCGGGCCCGGGCGAAGTACTGATCTCGATGAAAATGGCGTCACTGAATGCGCGTGATCTGATCGTGCCGGTCAGGGGCTATGGCCGCGCCACCGGCGAGCTGCCCCTGATCCCGATATCCGATGGTGTTGGAGAGGTTGTGGAAACCGGCGAGGGTGTCACCCGGGTCAAGACCGGGGATCGGGTCTGCCCGACCTATTTCCAGAACTGGACCGCCGGCGAGCCCAGCTCCGAGCGTTTCTCGTCGGCTCTTGGCGGGCCGCTTGACGGAGTGATGGCGGATTTCGTTTGCCTGTCGGAACAGGGCGTGGTCCGGGTGCCGGATTACTTGAGCGATGCAGAGGCCGCGACCCTGCCTTGCGCGGCGCTGACCGCATGGAGCGCGATCTCGACCCATAACCGCACCCGCGCCGGCGACAAGATCCTGATCCAGGGAACGGGTGGGGTCGCGCTGTTCGCCCTAGCATTCGCCAAGATCCACGGTGCGCATGTCACCGTCATTTCGTCGAGCGAAGACAAGCTGGATTTGGTTCGGAAGATGGGCGCGGATGCAACCATCAACTATCGCGAGACCGAAGATTGGGCCCGCGCCAGCCGGGGAATCACGGCTGATCGCAGTGGCTATGACAACATTATTGAACTCGGTGGCGAAACTACTCTTCCGCTTTCGCTTCGAGCGGTTCGACCGGGGGGCACGATTTCGATGATCGGCGTGCTCTCCGGTCTGAACCTGAACGCTTCGCTGGGGCCGATCGTGGCCCGGCAGGTCCGGCTGCAAGGCGTTACCGTCGGGCACCGGGATGGGTTTGAGGCGATGTTGTCAGCGATGGAGCAACACGAAGTCCACCCGGTTCTGGGTGAGACCTTTGGCTTTGAAGAACTGAAGCCCGCGCTGGAGCACCTGCGTTCGGGCGGCCACGTCGGCAAAACACTCATAGGGTTTTGAATTATGGCTATGGAAGTAGAACCGTATCACACAAGATGTCATGCCAGCACCGCGCCGGACCGTTTGGCCTATCGGATGTGCGACACCGGCGAGACGGTGACTTTTGGCGAGTTGGAGGCACGCGCCAACCAGGGCGCACACCTGCTGCGTAAGACTGGGTTGAAAACGGGCGATCATATCGTGATCGTGATGGATAACCGGCGGGAATTTCTGGAGATCTGTTTCGCGGCTGAAAGAGTGGGCCTCTATTACACCACCGTTAGCACGCATCTCACCTTCGAAGAGATCAGCTATATCGTCGGCGATTGCAGCGCCCGGGTCGTGATCGGGTCGGACAGGTTTGCCGACTCGCTGTCCCGGCTGCGTGCGGCGCTTCCGGCAGATCGCCAGATATTCGCGGTCGGAGTGCCGGTTGCGGACTGTCTCGACTGGCTCGCCTCGCTGGCCGAGCAGCCGATCACGCCGGTCGAGAACGAGGTGCAGGGGCAGGACATGCTCTATTCCTCGGGCACGACCGGGCGGCCAAAGGGGATCAAATGGCCGCTGACCGGCACCCCCGTCGGCAGCCGGTCAATGCTGATCGACCTGTTGAGCGGCCTTTTCGGCTACGATGCCGAGACGCGCTATCTCTGTCCCGCGCCACTTTATCACGCAGCGCCCCTTCGGCACACGATGGTGACGATCAAGATGGGCGGCAGCGCCTTCATCATGGGCAAATTCGATGCGCTGCGTTCCCTGCAGATCATCGAACGGGAAAAGATCACGCATAGCCAGTGGGTTCCGACCATGTTCGTGCGAATTCTGAAATTGCCGCAGGCCGAGCGCGAGGCATTCAACCTTTCCTCGATGAAGTTGGCTCTGCATGCCGCCGCGCCCTGTCCGGTGGATGTCAAGCATCGGATGATCGACTGGTGGGGGCCGATCATCCATGAATATTATGCGGGTACCGAAAACAACGGCTTTGCCGCGCTGAACACCCATGAATGGCTTGGCCATGAAGGGTCCGTCGGGCGCGCCAAACTCGGCGTTCTGCATATCTGCGATGAGAATGGCGACGAGCTACCGGTCGGTTCCGAAGGCGAGATTTATTTCGAGAACGGCCATCAGTTCGAGTATCACAACGACCCGGAGAAGACCGCCAAATGCAGCAATGCGCTGGGGTGGACGACCCTGGGCGACATTGGCCGGCTCGACGAGGACGGATACCTTTATCTCACCGACCGGAAATCCTTTGTGATCATTTCGGGTGGCGTGAACATCTACCCGCAGGAAACCGAGGACGTTCTGCTGTCGCATGGCTCTGTCGAAGACGCGGCCGTGATCGGCGTGCCGAACGAGGATTTCGGCGAAGAGGTCAAAGCCGTGGTTCAGCTGATCGCCGGGACCAAGCCATCGCCGGAGCTGGCCGAGGAACTGATGGCCTATTGCCGTTCCAGGCTTTCGGCCATCAAATGCCCCCGAAGCGTGGATTTCCGCGAAAAACTGCCGCGCGAGGCGACGGGAAAACTCTATAAGCGCCGGTTGCGGGATGAATACTGGAACAAAACCCCGGAAAAGGCGACGCCATGATGAAGATCGGATTTATCGGTCTTGGCAATATGGGTGGGCCGATGGCGGCCAATCTTGCTGCCGCGGGTTATGACCTCACCGGATTCGACCCGGCTGTAGGCCGGGCGGAAAACCTGCCGCTGGCAAGCGACGCGCGTCAGGCTGCCGACGGGGCAGACGTGGTCATCCTGATGCTGCCGAGCGGGCCGGTCGTTTCCGATGTGGTCGGGCGCATCCTGCCGCTGATCAAACCCGGGGCCGTCCTGATGGATTGCTCGACCATCGACGTGAAGACCTCCAAATCGGTGGCCGCGCTTGGGGCACCGGTGGGCGTGGATGTGCTCGATGCACCTGTCTCGGGCGGAACGAAGGCCGCCACCGAAGGAACCCTCACCTTCATGGTGGGCGGCTCCGAGGCCGCCTATGCAAAAGTGCGCGATCTGCTGGATGTCATGGGGCAGAAATCGGTCCATTGCGGAGAGGCCGGTGCCGGTCAGGCCGCCAAGCTGTGCAACAACATGATCCTAGGTGCGACGATGGCTGCGACCTGCGAGGCAATTGTGCTGGCGGACAGGCTGGGCCTGGACCGGCAGAGCCTCTTTGACGTGGTGAGCACCTCGTCCGGTTACAGCTGGTCCATGAACGTCTATTGCCCGGCGCCGGGGGTGGGACCGAAATCGCCGGCCGACAACGGCTATAAGCCGGGATTCGCCGCGGAACTGATGCTGAAGGACCTGCGCCTCAGCCAGGACGCGGCAGAGAGTGCCGGGGCCGAAACGCCGATGGGCCGCAAAGCCCTGCAACTTTACGAGGACTTTGTTGAAAACGCGGACGGGCGCAGCATGGATTTCAGCGCGATCGTTCGCAAGTTCGAGGCCTACGGGCAATAAAGCGCGGCGCGGGTCTGTGCCGGGCCGATGCAGCATCCGCTTGAAACATGGGGTGATCCAAGATGGACAACAAAATGAAGAGCATGTTCGAGCAGTCGTTCGAAAGCGCATTGAAATCGCATCCGTTGTTCGCCGCGATGGAACCCGAGCAACTTGCGGAAGTCGCCGATTCCTTCAACGCCACTTTCGAGGCCTTGTTCAAACCGCGCAGCGATGCGTTATCGGCCTGGGTGCAATATCAGACCGATTTCGCGAAACTCTGGCTGGGCAGCTTTGCGGGCAACGGCGACAAGGCCCCGGCAAGGACCAAGGACCGGCGTTTCAGCGATGATGCATGGAATGAAGGGATGTTTTCATTCTGGCGCGACGCCTACTGCCTGACGGCCGAGCGCATGACTGATATTGCTGACAAGACAGGCCTGCCTTCCCACGAACAGCGCAAGCTCAGCTTCTATACGAGATTGATCGCCGATGCCCTGGCGCCGTCGAACTATGCGCTGACAAACCCTGAAATCATTCGCCGCGCGCAGGAAACCAAAGGGCAAAGCCTGATCGACGGTTTCCGCAATCTGCTCGCTGACGTCGAAAAGGGCTATGTCAGCACCACCGACGAAGACGCGTTCGATGTGGGCCGAAACCTGGCAACCACAGAGGGCTCGGTCGTGTACCGGAACGAACTGATCGAGCTGATCCAGTACCATCCGGTCACGCCGACAGTCGAGGCTAGGCCGGTGCTCGTGGTGCCGCCTTGTGTGAACAAATTCTACATTTTCGACATCAATGAGAAGAAGTCCATGGTCCGCTACATGCTGGAACAGGGGCTGAGCGTTTACATGATCTCGTGGCGCAACCCGTCACCCGAGCGCGATTTCGATTGGGACACCTATATCGAAACCGGTGTGTTTCAGGCGCTCTCGGTCTGTCTGGACATATCTGGGGCCGACAAGGCCGATCTCCTGTCCTGGTGCAACGGCGGCACGATGCTGACAGTCGCGCTTGCGGTCATGGATGACGCTTTGAAGCGCCGGGTCGGCACCGCGACCTTCCTGTCCTCGATGATTGATTTTAGCGATCCCGGAGAGCTAGAGGTCTTTATCGACCGGCCTCAGATCGAAATCTACAAGCGGCGTCTGCGGACGGAGAAACTGGCGCCCGGCCGCGACATCGCCCATGCTATGTCACTGCTGCATGTCAACGACTCGATCTGGAATTTCGTTGTCGGAAGTTATCTGCTCGGGAAATCTCCGCCGCCTTTCGATATTCTCTACTGGAACGCCGATACGTCGAACCTGCCGGCAAAGTGGTTCTCTTACTACATCGAGAAGATGTACCACGAAAACCGTCTGAAAGACCCAGGATCGCTGGAAATTCTGGGTCAGCCCGTCGATACCGGACGGATCGACTTACCGTGCTATTTCGTGGCGGCGACAGGCGATCATATCGTACCATGGAAGACGTCCTACCTTGCGACCGGTCTTGTGGGCGGGCAATCGGAATATGTGCTGACCGATGGAGGCCACGTCTCGGGGACCGTCGTCAACCATCCGACCAAGAGCCGCCGGAACTACTATCACGGCGGTGACCGCAATCTCGACCCCGATGGCTGGAAGGCGAGCGCCGAACATGCCGAGGGCAGCTGGTGGCCGCACTGGATCGCCTGGCTTGCGGATAGCGGGACCGAGAAGCGCGTCGCAAGCCCGAAGGCGGCAGGAAACGATGCCTATCCCGTTCTGGATCCGGCGCCCGGCACATATGTGACCGAAGCCGTTTCCACGGATGGATAGTGTCACGCTCGATGAGCGCGAGAGAGAGGCCATGACGGAGGCGAAGGCGATCATGCCCTTGGATGGCCGCCTCGAGGTGGTCGGCATAGGTGACCACAGCTTGCGGGTATTCATCAGGGAGGTAGGGAACGATAGTACGCCCTTGCTGATCTGCAACGGTCTGGGACAGTCCGTCGAGGTTCTGTTCCCCTTGATCGAAGAGTTGAAAGACCGCACTATCCTGGCCTTTGATGCAGTGGGCACCGGCCTGTCCTCGGTGCCCGAAGAGGTGGTTGGTATCACGGATCACGCCTCACTGGTTTCCAGGTTGCTGTCCCGGCTTGGTGTCGGGGAATACGATGTGCTGGGGATTTCCTGGGGCGGCACCATTGCCCAGCAACTTGCGCATGATCATCCCGACAAATGCCGCAGGCTTGTCCTTGCGATCACCTCCGCTGGCGGGATTGGCAGCTGGTGGGGCACACCTGTCGCATTGTCGGAAATCTTCTTCCCCTTGCGATACACCAGCAAGGAATATGCCAACTTTGTGGGTCCAGCGATGTATGGCGGCGAAGCGCTCCTGTGCCCTTCGCTGTTCAGGGAATATACCCAATACAGCATCCCTCCGTCTTCTGTCGGGTATTACGGCCAGGTTGCGGCGATGCTTTCGTGGACCAGCCTAGGTTGGCTGCATCGGATCACGCAGCCGACGCAGGTGATCTCGGGAATTTATGACGGGCTGATACCGGTGGCAAACCAAATGTTGCTGGCACAAAGAATTCCGGGTGCGGAACTGAAGGTTTTCCCGGCCGGACACCTGCTGATGTATTCTCGCCGAAATGAGATCGGCCCTTTGATCACATCATTTTTGGATCGCGAGAGAGGTTTGTCGTGATGAACGAAAACCATGCTGAAAGAAAATCACCCGATATCGTTGGCACCCCGGAACACCTGCTTGACCTCTTTGTCATCGGCGGCGGCATCAACGGGTGCGGAATCACACGAGACGCTGCCGGGCGGGGCCTGTCCGTCACATTGGCTGAGATGGGCGATCTTGCGGGGGCGACCTCGTCGGCATCCACCAAACTGTTTCATGGTGGATTGCGCTATCTTGAATATTTCGAATTCCGCCTTGTGCGGGAGGCCCTGAGAGAGCGCGAGGTATTGCTGCGCGCAATGCCCCATATCAGCCGGCCCATGCGTTTTGTGTTGCCCTATCACAGCAGCATGCGCTTCGAGGGCGAGACGCCCACCTCGAAACTGCTCAGAACCGTCATGCCGTGGATGCGCGGACGTCGGCCGGCATGGCTGATCCGAATGGGTTTGTTTCTCTACGATCACCTTGGCGGGCGCGGGATTCTGCCGGGGACGCGTCAAGTGAACCTGCAGAGGGATGCTGCTGGAGAACCGCTTGTGGACAAGTTCACCAAAGCTTTTGAGTATTCCGACTGCTGGGTCGACGATTCCCGGCTCGTTGCATTGAATGCCCGCGACGCCACAGAGCGTGGTGCAACCATCCTGACCCATTCCCGCGTCACCTCTGCCAGACGCGAAAGCGGGCATTGGGTCATTACCGTCCGGAACAGAAAAACTAGCGAGGACCAGGATTACTTTGCGCGCATGCTTGTCAACGCCGCCGGGCCATGGGTCGGTGATGTCATTGATACTGTTACCAAAACGAAAAGCGGTGAATCGGTTCGCCTTGTCCACGGCAGCCATATCGTAACCCGCAAGCTGTTCGATCATGGCAAATGTTATTTCTTTCAGGGCACAGATGGGAGGATCATTTTCGCGATCCCCTACGAGGGCGATTTCACACTGATCGGCACCACGGATTCAGACCATCGCGACGTTGCGGTCCCGCCCGCATGTTCCGAAGACGAGCAGGACTACCTGTGCCGCTTCGCCTCGCAATATTTCAACAAACCTGTCCGTTACGATGATATCGTTTGGACCTATTCCGGCGTGCGGCCGCTTTATGATGACGGCGCAAGCACCGCCACTGCCGCGACACGCGAATATGTGCTGAAACTCGACACCACCGGGCCCGCGCCGCTTTTGAATGTCTTCGGCGGCAAGATCACGACCTATCGCAAGCTGGCCGAGGCGGCGATCCAGAAACTTGCTCCATTCTGTGACGGTTTGCCTGGCTCCTGGACGGCGCAGGCGACACTGCCCGGAGGGGATTTCCCGGTCGAGGATGCGGATCGGAAGATGGCGGAACTGCGCCGCGCGTACCCGTTCCTTGATGAATTCTGGGCACGTCGCTTGTTTCGCGCCTACGGCACCGACGCGCAGAAGATTCTGGGCAAGGCCGTTCGTATCGAAGATCTAGGCCGCAATTTCGGCGCGACCCTGACGGAAAGCGAAGTGCGCTGGTTGGTGGAGCACGAATTCGCCAAGAGCGCCGAGGATATCGTCTGGCGCCGTTCCAAACTGGGCCTGAGGCTGAGCGCCGAGAAGGTCGGCGCATTGCAGCACTGGATGCAGGACGCGGGTTTTGAATCGGCAAAGGCCGAGATGGAGGCACTGCGATGAGCCACATACTTGCAATAGATCAGGGCACGACATCGAGCCGCGCCATCATTTTTGACAGCAGCATGCGTCTGATTGCGACGTCACAAGAAGAGTTTCCCCAACACTATCCTGCCTCCGGCTGGGTCGAACACGACCCGACCGACTTGTGGTCGACAACGGTGAGAAGCTGTCGCGACGCGATCGAACGCGCCGGGCTGACCGCGTCCGACATCGCGGCTATGGGTATCACCAACCAGCGCGAAACCACCGTGGTGTGGGACAAGGTTTCGGGCAGACCCATCCACAATGCCATCGTCTGGCAGGACCGACGCACTGCCGATCTCTGCCGGAAACTCAGGGCTGAGGGGCATGAGGACATGGTGCGGCAACGCACCGGCCTACTGCTCGATCCCTATTTTTCCGGCACCAAACTCGCTTGGCTGCTCAACAACGTGGAAGGCGCCCGCGAGCGCGCCGAAGCGGGCGAGCTTTTGTTCGGGACAGTCGATACATTCCTGATCTGGCGGCTGACCGGGGGCAAAAGCCATGTCACCGATGCAACAAATGCGGCGCGCACCCTCTTGTACGACATCCATAAAGGCCGCTGGTCGCAAACGATCTGCGGATTTCTAGACATTCCCGTACAGATGTTGCCGACTGTCCGGGACAGTGCCGATGATTTCGGTGTTGTACGCGAAGACCTGTTCGGACGCGAAGTCCCGATCCAGGGCGTTGCCGGCGACCAGCAGGCAGCGGCGGTCGGGCAGACCTGTTTCAAGCCGGGGATGATAAAATCCACCTATGGCACTGGCTGTTTCGCGCTTCTCAACACCGGGGATGCACCGGTGCAGTCGCGAAACCGGCTGCTGACCACAATCGCCTACCAGCTAGAGGGCAAACCCTGCTATGCCCTCGAGGGCTCGATTTTCGTTGCCGGCGCTGCCGTGCAATGGCTGCGAGACGGGTTGGGTGTCATCAGGAATGCCGCAGAAACCCAAGCCTTGGTCGAGCAGGCCGACAGTGAGCAGAATGTGATCCTGGTCCCGGCCTTTACCGGTCTGGGGGCGCCATACTGGCAACCCAATTGCCGCGGGGCCGTTTTCGGGCTGACGCGGAATTCCGGGCCGGCCGAGCTTGCCCGCGCCACGCTGGAAAGTGTGGGCCTTCAGACCCGCGACCTGCTTGAGGCAATGCATACGGACTGGGATACCGGTGGTGAAACCGGGATCCTGCGTGTCGATGGCGGCCTGTCGGCCAATGATTGGGCGATGCAGTTTCTATCCGATATCACCGGTGCCCCGGTTGACCGGCCAAAAGTGCGTGAGACGACCGCTGCGGGGGCTGCCTGGCTCGCTGGAATGAAGATCGGTCTCTATCCGGACATGGAAGGCTTTGCCCGTGCCTGGGAACTGGAACGCAGCTTTGAACCCGTAATGAGTGCGAGTGAAAGAAGCCAGAGGTACGGCAGATGGAAACGTGCGGTAGATGCGACGATGAGTGTCGTTTCGACGCCGGATTAAGCCCGGAACAGATCAACCTGTTCTGTTGAACTCAATTTCCATGAAGGTGGGAAAAATAAATGAAATCAGTATCCAAATACACATTCGCAGCTGTTGGAGTGTTCTGTCTTGGCGGTGTTTCTGCCAATGCAGAGGAAACGCAGGCAGAATGAAACATCAATGAGCATGGTCATTTCATCACGGCTCAGCGTCCGTTTCAGCAGGCAACGCATGTGCCGTTTGTCACAAGCCCATTCGCGCCATCCGACACCATGCCGGCGCAATGTGACAATGAAACGGTCCGGGCCTATATCGCGGATTGGGAAAGCGGAAAGGTCGATTTTCTGAGCATTCAGCCGGATGAGACCATCCCGGCCGAGAACCAGGGCTGCCTGACGATAGATGACAGTGGCGCGATCAGCGAGGCCGCTGAATGCAGCCTTGACAACGCGCCGGTCGGGTATCTCTGGAAGGAACTCAGCGACTGGCCGGTCACCATCGGCATCACCAACGGAAAGCCTTCCGATCACAACCCGCATTTCCACGGGCAACCGGAATGCTATTATGCGGTTTCCGGTCGTGCCAGAACCCTGGCGCAGGGCGAGTATCAATGGATGGAAACCGGTGATTACTTCTACATTCCCGGAAACACGATCCACAACACCCCGATTGAGGACCCCGAAGGGTTTGGCGTTATGTATTGGTACCCGGACAACGGCCATTTCAACGGGTTCAAATATTACTGGCGCAATGACGTGAAATACCTCCGCCCCGCCGAAGAGGCCTTCGACGAAGTGGACGTCATGCGCAAGGCAGCCATGGGGTTGGAGCCCTACGGTGAGAATGTGGTCTATTTCGAGGGGAAGATGAAGGCTTACGGTAACTCTCAGGAAGAGTGACGCCGAAATTGGAGCACCCAACGACCAGATCGCTTGACGCGCCTGAACTCTCTCCATCCCGTCCCGGGCGCGATGAACCGGTTGCTCTGATCGTTGGGGGCCAGTCGCCATTGAATTGCTGACTTCAGTGGCGACTGGTCAAATATCCGGAAAGAGGCAGCCAGAAATCGCTCACATCTAGCGATATGGTCCGTACTCCCTGCATTGTTTGAAAAACCAGTTCTGAAACTTTAGTGCGGATTGTGAAAGCGGCGTATCTTTGGGAGAGGTCAAATGATAGGCGAACGACGTATCGTAGTCGCGGTCGAAAACATTGACCAGCACACCTTGTTCAATCTCCTTTTGGACCAGCCATTTGGCGAATAGCGATACGCCCAAACCATTGATCGTTGAGCTCAGCTGGAAATGCCTGTCCTCCAGTATCATTTGCGGCTGCGACTGAGAAAGCGTCTGGCCGTTATTCGTGCACCATTCCCGCCACATCCTCTCATCGTCGACATGCAATAAGGTGCAGCGCGCCAGATCAGCAGGCGTTTCGATACGGTTTGCTACCTGATATTGCGGATTGCAGACAACAACCATTTTTTCTGGCCATAATCTGGTTGAGTTAAACCGCTTCCAGCCGCCGCACCCCCACTGCACACCCAGGTCGGCGAAGTGATCAGGGCGCTCCAGCTTGGTGTAGGTATTGTTATGTGTCTGCATCATCACCGGCAACTTGGGGTGATGCTCCCAGAAATCACCAAGCCTTGCCGCCAACCACCGGCTCGCGAACATCGGCAAGAGCGCCACCTTCGTGGATTCGACCATATCCGCGATCTTGTCGAGACCCGTTTGGATGAGCGTCAGGCCGCGCTCCGCATAAGAAGCAAGCAGGGTGCCTTCTTCTGTCAATTCCAGCCCGGTGTGTGACCTCTCAAACAGGGGCACACCAACTTCGGTTTCTAATTTTTTAATGTGATAACTTACCGAACTTTGACTGGTATTCAGGTAAGAAGCCGCGCCAGATGCGTTCTTGGCATTTGCAGCCGCCATAAACACCTGAATAGACTTTATATTTTTTATCTTTTCCATTGTCACTAATCTCCATCACGTCCCGCCAATACTTTGAGGCTATTCAAAATTCAGATATTGATCAAGATGGCCCCAGGTCGTGATTGGCGGTAGGGTGTCACGAACCGGCATTTGCGAGAGTCCGCTCTGGTCCTCCTGAAGCTGAGGGTTGGACTTTCTGCAAACGCAGATCTCCATAAATGGGATTGCCAACTTGCAGTCGCACCTGAGGCTGTTTAGCCGGTCTCCATGAATATACCAGCTGAGATGCCACGCCTGAAGGGCTACCGTTTTCCCCGTGAAGTCGTCGCCTACGCCGTTTGGGCATACCATCGGTTCGCACTCAGTGCCGCTGATGTTGAAGATCTGCTCGCCGAGCGGAATGTGATGGTCAGCCGTGAGACCATACGCAAATGGGTCAACCGGTTTGGTCGGCATTTCGCACATTGTATCGACCGCGTTGCACGAATAGCGCTTGGGCCGCATTTGCCCCTTTCCCCGGTTCGTTATGCGACACGTTCATAGGTCGCACGACCTAGACGGGTCATGCGGTTGAGGGCTTTGACAGCGATGCGGGCTTCGGTTGTCTGGGTCTCCATGTTGCGGCTGCGCAGTTCCAGTCCGATGACCTGTTTGTATCGCCCGATCTGGGCCTCGCCGCGCGATCTCTGACCATAACCGGTGGCCTTCTGCCATGCCATTCGGCCAGTTTCGGTTATCATGTCGATATGGGCGTTACGTGCCTGGCAATCTCCGGGAACGGCGTTCTTCGGCGGCGGAATAATCAGCTCGACATCCGGGCCAAACGCATGCCGGATGGTCGCGGCGGTTGGTACACCATCATAAGCCCCGTCACCGATGAAACGGCGCACCGGACCGGACACCTCGGCAAGAAGGTCGGGCAGAGCGCCGGTGTCCCCGACCTGCTGGGGTGTCAGGCAGGACGCCACAAGCTCGCCGCTCTCCAGATCGAAGCCGATATGCAGTTTGCGCCATATCTTGCGGGTCTTTGGTAGCCCGTGCTTCTCCCGCATCCAGTCGCGGCTGCCAACGACACGCAGCCCTGTGCTGTCCACAACCAGCGCGATCGGACCACTGGCTGTCTGGGTGTCGGGCGCGATCTGAAGCGATGGCGCACGCCGGCAAAGCGTCGAAAAATCCGGCACGGGGAGGTCCGTCTGCATGAGCCGCAGCAGACTGCGGACAAAGCCCTGCGTTTGGCGAAGCGGTAAGCCGAACACGGCGCGCAAGGTCAAGCAGGTCTCAATCGACAGATCAGAATATCGTTGTTGACCACCGCGCTTGCCGGAGCGCACTGCGCACCACCCAGACACCGCGTCTTCGCTGAACCAGACCGTCACGTCACCACGCTGCCGGAGCGCCTCGTTGTATTCGGCCCAGTTCGTCACACGGTACTTTGCCTTCGCAATCTTATCCCGCCGCGACGCATTGAATTTGAAGGGCATCACAGCATCCCGCAGTCAAATCAAAGGACCAGCTACGCATCGGAAACGATTTGTGCAACACGCTCTATGGCATACAAGATGCCGTTGGTGGGGGCATCCACCGCATCAGTTCAGTTTTCCCGCATGACGGCCGTTAGCCAATCGCAAAATACCCGAACTTCCTCTTTCAGCAGTGATCGTTCACGGCATACGATGAAATGCGACAGTCGGACCGGAAGGCGATATTCAAATGGCGCGATCAGAATGCCCCGGTCCAGGTAATGCAAAGCAAAGCGTTCCAGAACCATGGCAGTGCCCAGGCCGGCGATCACCGACTGCAGCGCTATAAGAGAGGAATCCACCTTGAAAAGGTGGCCAGTCATCTGAAGCTTCAGATCGTGCAGGTCGGATAATTGTGACCAGTCGGCCTCGGATCCCATAATCTCTATCGTGGGACCGGCGGCAAGCGCCTGAATTGTCAGCGGCTGCGGTAATGACGCGACAAAGTCCGGATGACAGACGGGAATGGCGGTCTCGTGCCCAAGGTGTTGCAGTGCGCCATCGTCCCAGTCTCCCGTGCCGTAGCGTATGTCGATGTCAGAAGGATCGTCGCCGAAACGGTCTGCCCATACGAACGAGGTCAACTGCACCGGGATCTCAGGGTGCAGCGCGTGAAACTCGGTGATACGCGGCGCCAGGACCAGCCCGGCGAAAGAGATGGAAGCGCGCACTCTTACGGCGGGCATTCGCGCCTTTCGGAACAAGCCGCTGGTCACGGATTGCATATCGGCAAAGGATCGACGGATCGGCTGGGCATAGGCCTTTCCTGCGTCTGTGAGCGTGACACCTCTGGGCAGCCGGACAAACAAGGCGGTATCCAGTTGCTTTTCGAGCAGGCGGATCTGCTGGCTTACGGCGGCGGGCGTAAGGCCAAGCTCTTCGGCGGCGGCGGTAAAACTGCTGTGTCGTGCTGCGGCTTCAAAGGTACGGAGCCAAGTGACGTGGGGGAGTTTGGTCATGGCTTTCCTTAAACTGAAGTTTAGCCTCAGGTCAAAATAGCATTGTTTGATTTATAGCTAAACCCCTGACAAAAGCGTCGGCGATCTTAGCGCTGACGCTTTTTCGGGATTCGTGCCAATGCCTGACTCTGACTTCGATTTCATCATAGTGGGCGCCGGATCGGCGGGCTGCGTTCTTGCGGACCAGCTATCAGCCGGAGGGCGCCACAAGGTTCTGCTGATAGAAGCCGGTGGCAGCGACCGCCGTTTCTGGATCAAGGTGCCGCTGGGTTATGGCAAGACCTTCAACGACCCGCGCGTAAACTGGCGCTACACTGCCGAGGCCGATCCGGGGCTGAACGGGCGCAGTGCCTACTGGCCACGTGGCCGGGTGGTTGGCGGGTCGAGCTCGATCAACGCCATGGCTTATCTGCGCGGCCTGCCGCACGATTTCGACGATTGGGAACAGTCGGGCGCCACGGGCTGGAACAGCGAAAGCGTACGGCGCACCTATGAAGCGCTCGAAACACAGAGCACCCCGGCGGGCACCACCGGCAACGGACCGCTCCGGGTCAGCGATGTCAGTGCGCGGATGCATCCGTTTTCCCGGCACTTCCTGAAAGCCGCAGGAGAGATGGGCTGGCAGGTGGCGCGGAACCTGAACGGTACAGAGACCGAGGGGTTGATGCAGCTGCGCTCAACCGTGCGCGACGGCCGCCGCTGGTCTTCGGCGGATGCGTTCCTGCGGCCCGCGCTGAAACGCGGCAATCTGAAGCTGATCACCGGCGCGCTGGTGGAGCAGGTGGAGCTTGAGGCGGGCCGGGCCACCGGTGTTCGCTACCGCATCGGCGGAAAATCCGTTGTTACGCGGGCCGGGGGCGAGGTGATCATCGCGGCAGGGGCGGTCAACTCGCCACAGCTCCTTCAGCTTTCCGGCATCGGACCGTCGGACCTGCTGAAGCGTCACGGGATCGAGGTGAAACACGATCTGGCACAGGTGGGCCGGGGGCTCCAGGATCATCTGGGGATCTCATATTACTACCGCGCAAACCGGCCGACACTGAACAACCGCCTGGGCAACCGGATCGGACAGATGTTGGCCGGGGTGCAGTATCTTCTGACCCGGAAAGGCCCCCTCAGCGTGCCGGTCAATCAGGTCGGTGGTTTCGTGCGCTCGGACGACAGGGCCGGGGCGGCCGATCTGCAAATCTACTGCAACCCTATGTCCTATGTCACGGATGCCGCCGGAAATGCCGGCGTCGATCCCGAGCCGGGATTTCTGCTTTGCGCCCAACCCTGCCGACCGACCAGCCGGGGCGAGATCGCGATCACCTCTGCCGATCCCGCTGCGGCTCCGGCAATCCGGCCGAATTCGCTGTCAACTGACGAAGATTGCGAAGTGGCAATCAAAGCCGGGCGGGTATTGCAGGGCCTAGCTCAAACCCCGGCGATCCGCGCTGTGACCGAAACGCGCCTGGTGCCCGATGTTGTCGGAATGAGCGACGAGCAGCTGCTGGAGGATTTTCGTGAGCGCGCTGGAACGATTTTTCACCCCAGCTGCACCTGCCGCATGGGCGAAACCGCACGCGATTCGGTTCTGGACGCACGGTTGCGGGTGCATGGCATTGCCGGGCTGAGGGTCGCCGATGCCTCGGCCTTTCCCAACATAACCTCGGGCAACATCAATGCGCCAGTGATGATGCTGGCGGCGCGTGCGGCAGAGCTCATACTGGAAGATTCAATGCTGCTGGGAGGCAGGTCATGAAACTCGACAAACTCGAAACCTTCGTGGTGGGCAACCCCCCGCCGCGCCATGGCGGGCGCTACTTCATCTTTCTGCGCCTGACCACGGAATGCGGTATCACCGGCGTCGGAGAAATCTATAACGCCACATTCGGGCCGGATCTCTGCGCGGCGATGGCGCATGACGTCTTTGACCGGCAATTCGCCGGGCAGGACCCGCATCATATCGAACGGCTGTGGCGCCGTACCTACGGCGCCGGGTTCACCATGCGGCCGGATGTGACCGTGATGGGCGTTCTCAGCGGTCTGGAAATGGCCTGCTGGGACATCATCGGCAAGGCGGCGGACCAGCCAGTCTACCAGCTTCTGGGCGGCAAGGTGCACGAGCGGCTGCGCAGCTATACCTATCTTTATCCGCCCGAGGGCGATGTCTATCCCGACGCGGACACGCCCAATGTCTACAACGATGCCGACCTGGCGGCTGAAGCCGCAATCAAGGCAGTCGCGCAGGGATTCACCGCGGTCAAGTTCGACCCGGCGGGCCCCTACAGCATCTATGACGGCCACCAGCCGCGGCTCAGTGACCTCGAGCTGTCCGAGAACTTCTGCAAACGCATCCGCGAGGCGGTGGGCACCAGGGCCGACCTGCTTTTCGGCACCCATGGCCAGTTTACCGTCTCGGGCGCCAAGCGTATGGCGCGTCGGCTTGAAGCCTATGACCCGCTCTGGTTCGAGGAACCGCTGCCCCCCGAAAACCCCGCCGACATGGCGGAAGTTGCCCGCTACACCTCGATCCCCGTGGCGGCGGGCGAGCGGCTGACGACCAAGCATGAATTCGCCCGCATTCTCGAGGCCGGCGCGGCCTCGATCCTGCAGATGAACCTCGGCCGGGTCGGCGGCATCCTTGAAGCCAAGAAGATTGCGTCGATGGCCGAAACCCGTCAGGCACAGATCGCGCCGCATCTTTACTGCGGGCCGGTCGTGGCGGCGGCGAATATCCAGATCGCCACCTGCAGTCCGAACTTCCTGATCCTGGAATCCATCGGCCGTTTCGACGGGCCCTTCATGAATTTTCTGACCACCCCGATCACCTGGGAAGAAGGTTACGTCATCCCGCCCTCCGCCCCGGGCCTCGGGGTCGAACTGAACGACGCCGCCATCGCGGCCCATCCCTATCGCGATACAGAACTCCACCTCAACCTGGTCACCGAACCGGTTGTCCAGTGAACCGAAGGCGAAAGACATGAAAACCCTGAACAAATTCTACATTGACGGCGCCTGGGTCGATCCGGCCGGAGCGACCTCATTCGCAATTACCAACCCGGCGAACAAATCCCGGATCGGCGAGGTGATGCTGGGTTCGGAGACCGATGTCGACCGCGCCGTTGGCGCGGGAAAGCGCGCGTTCGAAACCTATTCGAAAACCTCCAAGGAAGAGCGACTGGCCTTGCTGGAACGGCTGGCGGCAACTTTCACCGACCGGCTGGAAGAGATGGCACAGGCAATCACCACCGAGATGGGCGCGCCGATCACCATGTCCCGGTCAGCTCAGGCCGGTTGCGGCATCGACCATATCCACGCGTTCATCGCGGCACTGAAAGCCCAGCCCGAACGCGAGATCCTGCCCAATACCGATCTGCTGATCCGCGAACCGATCGGGGTTTGCGGGCTGATCACGCCCTGGAACTGGCCGATCAACCAGATTGCGCAAAAAGTGGTACCGGCGCTGGCGGTCGGGTCGACCTGTGTGCTGAAGCCGTCGGAATACACGCCGCTTTCCGCCGCCCTTTTCGCCGAATTCGTGCACGAGGCGGGGTATCCCGCAGGCGTGTTCAACCTTGTCTTCGGGGACGGCCCCAATGTCGGAGCGGCCCTGTCACGTCACCCCGATATTGCGATGATGTCCTTTACCGGTTCCACCCGGGCCGGCATCCTGGTCGCCAAGGACGCAGCCGATACCGTCAAGCGGGTCACGCTGGAACTGGGCGGCAAGTCCCCCAACCTGGTCTTCGCCGACGCCGATCTGGAGACCTGCGTGACCAACTCTGTCCGGGGCTGCTTCCACAACACCGGCCAGTCCTGTAACGCGCCCACGCGCATGCTTGTGGAACGCAGCTGTTACGACCGCGTGCTCGAGATCGCGGCCCGCGCCGCCGCCGGCCAGAAGGTTGGCAACCCGGCGGTGGAAGGCGATCACATCGGCCCGCTCTTCGACGGGATGCAATATGACCGTGTTCAGGCGATGATCCGGGTTGGAACGGATGAAGGCGCCCGCCTGCTGGCCGGAGGCCCCGGCAAGCCTGAGGGGCTGGAGGAAGGCTGGTACGTCCGGCCCACGATCTTTGCCGATGTGACCAACGAGATGCGCATCGCGCGCGAAGAAATCTTCGGCCCGGTCCTAGTGATCATTCCCTTCGACACGGAAGAAGAGGCTATCGCCATCGCCAATGACAGCGAATTCGGGCTGGCGGCCTATGTGCAGACCGGAGATGCCACCCGCGCCGAACGCGTCGCCGACGCCCTGCGCGCGGGAACCATCACCGTGAACGGGCAGGCGGTGAACTACGGCTCGCCCTTCGGCGGTTACAAGCAGTCGGGTAACGGCCGCGAGGGTGGCGTATTCGGCCTTGAGGACTTCCAGGAACTCAAGGTGCGCCGCCCGATCCTTGCTGAGTCCTGACTGCAGGCTCAGCGGGTCACGTACAAGACCTTTCCTACACTTATGTAACCCCGGGATGGGGAGGAGACAACCAAAATGACTACACTCAGTTCTGTGTCATCGCGCGATGACGCACAGCCTGGACTGTCCAGTTTCCAGCGCTACTTTCAGTTCTTCATACTGCTGCTGGCGGCGGGTTCCATCTATCCGCTGATCTATCTGCGTCAGAACTTCGAAACGACGATCCTGGATACCTTTCAGATCACCGTTTCCGAGCTTGGCACTTACTATTCGATGCTGGGAACCATGTTCGTGATCACCTACCTGCCCAGCGGCTGGCTGGCGGACCGGGTGTCGCCACGGATTCTGCTAACCTTCTCGATGGCACTGACCGGGGCGCTCGGCCTTTGGTATGCCGGTATCCCCGACAAATCCGCGCTCTACTGGATTTTCCTCGGCTGGGGTATCTCTTCGGGCCTGACCTTCTGGGCGGCGCTCCTGAAAGGCGTCAGGCTGGTCGCACGGTCCGATGAACAGGGCCGCTTCTTCGGCGGGCTCGAGGGCATGCGCGGTCTGGTCGAGGCGGTTCTGGCGACCGCGGCCGTCGCGCTGTTCAGCTACTATGTCGACGTAAAGGGTCTGACCGCCAACGCGACCCTGCCTTCGGTGATCATGCTCTATGTCTACAACTGCTTTGCTGTTGGCCTCCTCTGCCTGTTGTTCCTGCGCCAGAAGGGCGAGGCCCCGACCGGAAAGGCGGAACCGAAAGGCAATCTGCTGTCGGATTTCAAACTGCTCGTATCGGAGCCCGAATTGTGGCTGATCGCTATCATCATCCTTAGCGGTTATCAGCTGTTCTGGGCGACCTATTCCTTCTCGGCCTTCCTGCAGGAGAAATATACCCTGACCGCCAGCGCGGCCGCCTTCATCACGGTGGCAAAGCTCTGGATGCGCCCGATTGGCGGGTTGGGTGCGGGTTTTCTCGGTGACAGGTTCGGCCGTGAGAACGTGCTGGCGATCTCTATTTCGCTGAGCATTCTGGGGCTTGTGGCCCTGCTGTTCCTGCCAGCCACCGCAAGCAGCTTCATCCTGCTCTTTGTTGTGCTCCTGGTCGGGGTGATGACATATGCCACACGCGGTCTCTACTGGGCGACGCTGGAACGCAGCAAGATCCCGCCGCGTGTGACCGGCCTTGCTATCGGTCTGATCTCGTTGATCGCCTATACGCCGGACATCTACCTGCCCAAGATCAACGGCTACTTTGCCGAGCGCTACACCGGGCTTGCCGTGTATGAGATGTATTTTGGTTTCATCGCGGCATCGGGCGTTATCGGGCTGATCGCGATTGCCATCCTGAAATCACGGCTTCGCGGCGCGGCTGGTGCCGAGGCCCGTTCGTAGCATGGCGCGGGCAAAGAAGCGCTGCGGGTTCGGGAATCGTTGCCTCAGTATCGGAGCCGACGGTTCCCAATGAAGGGTCCCAGCGAAAAGTGCTTCTTTGCCTGACCGCAAAACCTAATAGCCGCGCAGGTCCACGCTCTTCCTGCATCGCAGACCGGTGGTTGAACAGGCCGGATTTCGCGAGACCGGCGCCCGATCGGGATTGTTACAGTATCTTCGACAAGCGGTTTTGGCGGAGACCGCGCCCGATGCGCTCAAGAGCAAAGCCATGCGATGGCTACATGCTCGGAACTGTTCCATGTTTTACGATCGCAATTTTCGTAGCATTTTGAGGTTTTTCCAGGCATCGCAATTCAGACATCTGCCGTGGCATCAGGCTGTCTGTATCGGCCAATTTCCTTACCTACCAGGGTGCGAAACTGCGCGGCACTGATGTCTGCGTAATGGCCTCCAAATACAGTTTGCACAGGTAATGTTGCGAGACGCCGAAGGCTGGCCTCATACGCCGAAACATCCAACGGGGGGAAATTACGGCATTCCGGGTCCAGAAACAAAGTTTCGCCACCGAACAAGATACCGGTTTCGGCTTCCCATAGTGCTATGCTTCCTTTTGTGCGCCCGGGGACATGAATGACTTCAATCTGTCGATCACCCAATTCTATCACATCCCCGTCTTCAAACGTTTCGGTTGGCGTCGTGGGGCGGACAGAATAGTCCTCAACTCGGAAATTTTCGTAAGGAAGCGCACTAAAGGCATTGGCATCGACAAAGGGGCGCCATGTATCTTTCGGGTTTTGCATCGCATCGGCCTCAAGCCGGTGGCAGGCACGCGCCTCAAAGGCGTACATTCCTCCAATGTGGTCGTAGTAGCTGCTTAACGCGATAGCCAGGACCGGCCTGGAAGATATCGCATTGACGACTGGCGCCGGCGGCACGATCCCCGTTCCGCTGTCAATCACCAAATCGCGATTTACACCGCGCAAAAGCCATATCGAGCCGCTCCAGTAAGGATGAATATGCACCTCTTGAAGTCGAATGACGCCGGCCTTGTGAGGTTCGATGCCATACCAGACACCGGCCACGGGAAGTTTTGCTGTCACGGTCCTGCAATCCAATCAGGATGATATGGGTCATTTCCACTATTATTTGTTCTCTGCGTCAACAAATCCCAGGCGTGAATTCAGACGTTTTTAAGCTCGCCTGTTTTTCCGATACCGTCCAGCGCCCTGTGGGTTAGTTCCAACTTCGTTGAAGAGCGGGATCGGGTCGCGTTCAGCGCCACTTGAGCTACGGCCCATGACGTCAGGCCCGAGCACTTCTCGGCATGGCTGGATTTGTTCGACCATACCCTCGACAGGACACTCCCTCAGGAGATCGCACGCCAATGGTCCGCACTCACGAACTGGATTGGGCGCGGGCTCAGCTATGGAATTACGGACCACTTGCGTGATGCATTATCTGCGCCCCAGCTATAGGCTTCCAACAGCAAACGTATTTACATAACCATGCTTATGCGCATTTTAAATGCGCATGCTTGACGCACATATCTTCTGGGCATACTCTCATTACCTAAGGAGATCATCATGCCCTTTTCACCGATTAGAAAAGCCACCAACCTGACGCTCGACAGCGATCTGCTATCGGATGCCAAGGCCCTCAACGTGAATCTATCCCGCGCAGCGGAAGAAGGCGTGCGCGCAGCGGTTATCGGGGCACGCGAAGACCAATGGCGGGCCGAGAATGCCACGGCGCTCGAAAGGGTATTGCCAAGTTGTCTGGCATTTCGACGACGACTAAATGCAATGAATGAACATTCCATCCAGCATGCCGCGCCTGAAGGGCTTTCGCT
>NZ_JBQFLY010000029.1:0-27583 GCF_056531545.1 Ruegeria sp. N10
AACATTGACCACAACATAAACGCTGAGACATAAACAAAGGTGGGTCAAATCTCGGTGAAAATACCGGGTCACTTCTCAGCGGAAATCAACATGATTGAAAGTCTCCGCGAGTAATCTCGTCACGGTTTTTGTCGTCTCCGGCGAGTTGCTGCGCGAGTTTTTCCTTTCGGAAGTCCAGCAGAAAACGGGAAAATCGAGCGTTCAATTCGGAGTACTGAGGGGACTCCTCGATAGGCGATTTGTTTTTCATCAATTCGGTATCCGATAGCCATGGAACTGCCCGAGCGGTTTTGCTGGGCAAGTACAACATTCTGGTCAGCTTTTGCGTGTGACGCGTATGAGACGATTTGGTTCCATGGCCACAGTCTTGAGATTTTCTGGTCTTGGTCAATAGCGCGAATGTTATCGACGGTCGCCTAACGCAGAACAATCTCAGAACTCTACAGGAATCTTTTTTATTTTATTTCAAAGTCTTAAGAATCTGCGGGCATTAAAGACCGTTCAAATGGGCGCAAAAATCAACCTTATGGGCTATTTATGCCCACCCACACATTCGCGCAGCGCCTCATACCTACCCGCATTTGGAATGACCGCAGCTGCGGCAGGTCATGCAGCCTTCGATCATGACCATGTCATACTGACCGCAGGACGGGCAGGCTTTGCCGCGTGGCGCGTCCAGGTTCACCACCTGCGCCTGAGGGTCGGATTTCAGCCCCATCCCCTCGCCTTCCAGAAAGCCGATGGCAACCATGTGCTGTTCGATCACGCCCCCGATCGCGGCCAGGATCGATGGGATATACTTGCCTTTGACCCATGCCCCGCCGCGCGGGTCGAAAACGGCTTTCAGCTCCTCGACCACAAAGGACACGTCCCCACCCCGGCGGAACACGGCCGAGATCATCCGCGTCAGCGCCAGTGTCCATGCGTAATGTTCCATGTTCTTGGAGTTGATGAACACCTCGAACGGGCGGCGGCGGCCCGAGATGATGATGTCGTTGATGGTCAGATAAATCGCGTGCTCGCTATCGGGCCATTTCAGCTTGTAGGTCGAGCCCTCCAGCGATTGCGGGCGATCCAGCGGTTCGGACATGTAGATGACGTCGCCGCCTTCAATTTCATGTGGCGCATTCGCGCTTTCCCCCGGCACCTTGTCATCGCTTTCCGAAACAGTCAGAACCGAGCCAGTCACATCGTTGGGGCGATAGGTCGTGCACCCTTTGCAGCCCTGATCCCAAGCCTGCATGTAGACGTCCTTGAAGGCGTCAAAGCTGATATCTTCCGGGCAGTTGATGGTCTTGGAGATCGAGCTGTCGATCCATTTCTGCGCCGCCGCCTGCATCTTGACATGATCCAACGGCGTCAGGGTCTGGGCATTGACGAAATAGTCGGGCAGCGCTGCGTCGCCGAACTTGTCGCGCCACATCTGAACGGCGTAATCCACAACCTCTTCCTCGGTGCGCGAGCCGTCTTTTTGCAGAACCTTGCGGGTGTAGGCATAGGCAAAGACCGGTTCAATCCCCGACGACACATTCCCGGCATAAAGCGAAATCGTGCCCGTGGGCGCAATCGAGGTCAGCAGAGCGTTGCGGATACCATGTTCGCGGATCGCATCGCGGACGTCGTCATCCATTTGTTGCATCGTGCCGCTGGCCAAATATTTCTCAGCGTCGAACAGGGGGAACGCGCCTTTCTCCTTAGCCAGGTCGACCGAGGCCAGGTATGCGGCGCGGGCGATTGCGTGCAACCAGCGTTCCGTCTGGCGCGCCGCCTCGTCGGACCCATAGCGCAGGCCCAGCATCAGCAACGCATCCGCAAGACCCGTCACGCCCAGCCCGATGCGGCGCTTGTCCTGCGCTTCCGCCTCTTGCTCGGCCAGCGGGAAATTCGAGGCGTCCACGACGTTATCCATCATGCGCACGGCTGTCGCGACCAGTTCCTGCAACGCCGGTTCATCCAGATGCGCGGCATCCCCGAACGGTTCGGCAACCAGCCGCGCCAGATTGATCGAGCCCAGCAGGCAAGCCCCGTAAGGCGGCAGAGGCTGCTCGCCACAGGGGTTCGTCGCGGCGATGGTTTCAACATAGCTCAGGTTGTTGGCCTGATTGATGCGGTCGATGAAGATCACGCCCGGTTCGGCATAATCATACGTGGCCTGCATGATCTTGTTCCACAAATCACGCGCCTGAACGGTGTGATAGATCTTGCCGTCGAACTGCAACTCCCACGGGCCGTCGTCCTTGACCGCCTCCATGAAGGGATCGGTCACCAGCACCGACATATTGAACATGCGTAGGCGGGCCGGGTCAGATTTGGCGGTGATGAACTGTTCGATATCGGGATGGTCACAGCGCATGGTGGCCATCATCGCCCCCCGGCGCGAGCCCGCGGACATGATCGTCCGGCACATTGCGTCCCACACATCCATAAAGCTGAGCGGGCCCGAGGCATCTGCCGCCACGCCCTTCACATCCGCGCCGCGCGGGCGGATGGTCGAGAAATCATAGCCGATCCCGCCCCCCTGCTGCATGGTCAGCGCGGCCTCTTTCAGCATGTCAAAGATACCACCCATGCTGTCGGGGATGGTGCCCATGACGAAACAGTTGAACAGCGTCACCTGCCGCGCGGTGCCTGCGCCAGCGGTGATGCGCCCGGCGGGCAGATACTTGAAATCTTCCAGTGCCTCGTAAAACCTGTCTTCCCAATGATCCGGATCGTCCTCGACCCGCGCGAGGTCACGGGCGATGCGTCGCCAGCTGTCTTCAACCGTCTGATCGATGGGCGTGCCATCCGCCTGTTTGAAGCGGTATTTCATATCCCAGATCTGCTCGGCGATGGGGGCGGCAAAGCGGCTCATTGGTGATTCCCTGTGCTGAAAGAGGTATCCAGACTAACACCCACTACACCTTGATGAAAGCCAATCCTGAGCTACAATGGATAGATAGCCAATGGACGACTCTGTGGGAAAGCTGTGGATAAGTACGTGAACCTCATCAAACTTTCGGTTGGTTCGGAAAGCGTGGACTCTCTGATCGCGTGGCAGGACAGCCGAATGCCGCTTTATGAGGACGGATATCCGCGCCACGTAACCCGCATGTGGCCCAAACGTGATGCCGAGATTCTGAATGGCGGATCAATCTATTGGGTGATCAAGGGTGTCGTACAGTGCCGTCAGCGCATTCTGCGCCTGGATGAAGTGATTGGTGAAGACGGTATCCGCCGCTGCGCCATCGTACTTGACCCAATAGTTCATCGGACACAGAACGCCTTGAAGCGCCCGTTTCAGGGCTGGCGATACCTGAAACCGGAAGATACACCATCTGACCTGCCGAAAGGGCGCGCGCAGGACGACGCCCTGCCCGATGATCTCAACCGCGCCCTTGCGGATATCGGTGTGCTGTAATTACCGCAGCCGATCCAGCAATTCCGTCAGAACCGCCTTGTCCGCCGCGTCGACCTTTGCAACCCGGCTGCGCCACAATGTGGCCTGCGATTGCAGGATCAGACCGTCCGACAGGATCTTGAGGTGGTTCGCCCGCAGGGTTTCACCGGACGAAGTGATATCGGCAATTGCCTCGGCTGTTTCGTTCATGACCGTACCTTCGGTCGCCCCCTGGCTGTCGACCAGAGTATAATCGGCCACGCCCGCGTCTGTCAGGAACTCACGCACCAGTCGGTGATATTTGGTGGCAATCCGCAGCCGGTGGCCGTGGGTGTTGCGAAATGCTGCTGCTGCCGCATCGAGATCGTCCAGCGTGTCCACATCGACCCAGCAGGCGGGTGTGGCTATGATCAGATCGGCCTTGCCAAAGCCCAGCTGTGCAATCTCTTCGACCTGCTGTTCCCAGCGCGGCAGTTTCTCATGCACCAGATCGATCCCGGTGACGCCCAGATGAATACGGCCCGACGCAAGTTCGCGCGGAATTTCACCCGCCGACAAAAGGATCAGTGAGACGCCTTCGATCCCGTCGACCCGACCCGCATATTCCCGGTCCGAGCCGTTGCGGGACAGCACGATGCCATGTTTTTCGAACCATGAGACGGTCTTTTCCATCAACCGGCCCTTCGAGGGCACGCCCAGCTTCACACTCATTGCGCGGCCTCCTCGATTTCAAGCATCAGGTCCGGGCGGATCACGCCGCCGATCGCGGGGATTTCGGCCCCATCGCCCAAGCGGCGCGTCAGCGCATCATAGCGCCCGCCCGTGGCGACGGGCGGCAGGTCGGGGCGGCCTTCGGCGTAGAACCCAAAGACAAACCCGTCGTAATATTCCATCGATGTCCGGCCATATGACGCTTCGAAATCCAGCCGTGCAACATCGACACCACGCGCCTGCAGGGCTGCGATCCGCGCCTCCAACCGGTCCAGCGCCGGGGTGATCTGCGGCAGATCCACTGCCACATCCCTCAGCTGTTCCAACGCGAAGGGCATGGTTTCACGCACATTCAGAAGCGTTTCCAACCCGGCCAGTTCATTGTCGGAGATCGGCGGCGCAGCGCGATCTTCGCGCAGGGCTTTGATCCGGTCGGCTATCTCGGGCGCGCGACGCTTGCCGATCATCGGAACATCAACCGCCATCGGGTCGGCCGCGTCCAAAAGCGCGTCACGGCCTTCGGGCCCCGGTTTACGCCCTGCAAAACGGTCCAGCAGCGCACGGAACCGGCGCGGCCGCCACAGGTGCCGCATCAGCGCGGCCTTGCGGCGGTCTGTGGTCCGAAGCCCTTCGACAGCCGCCGTCAGGATACCGATATCCCCGGTGGCTGCGCGCAGGGGCAGCCCGCGCAGTTGCAGCGCCATCAGCGAAAACACTTCGGCATCGGCACCAGCGGGATCTTCGCGGTCAAACACTTCGTACCCCACCTGAATATACTCGTTCGACCGGTCCGGGTCGTGTTCCTGACGGCGGAACACCTCACCTGAATAGGTATAGCGCGCAGGCTCGGCCCCATCCCGCATGTGCATCTGAACAACGGGCAGGGTGAAGTCCGGGCGCAGCATCTGCTCGCCCCGCAGCGCGTCCGAGGTGACGTAGGCGCGGGCGCGGATATCCTCGCCATAAAGGTCCAGCAACATTTCAGCGGGTTGCAACAGGGGCGTATCCACCACCTGCGCGCCCGCAGCCTCGAACCGGACACGCATCATCGCGGCGCGGGCCTGTATCTGGGAACGGTTGGGCATGGGTCAGTCCTGACTGTCCAGAATTTCACGCACTTTCGCGACCAGATCAGAGCGCGATACTTCGAACTGACTGGGGCGTTCCTTCCATTCCTCCAGCGTGGCGCTTTCAGCGATCTTTGCCCCAAGGATCAGGTCCTTGACCTGCACGATGCCTTTTGCCTTTTCGTCCCCGCCTTCGATCACCGCAACCGGAGAGTTGCGCTTGTCCGCGTATTTCAACTGGTTGCCAAAGTTCTTGGGATTGCCCAGATACACCTCGGCCCGGATGCCCGCATTGCGCAGCTCGGCCACCATCGCCTGATAATCAGCCATCCGGTCGCGGTCCATCACGGTGACGACGACGGGGCCTTTGGCCTGGGCGCTGATCCGGCCCTTTTCGCGCAGCGCGGCCAGCAACCGATCCACGCCGATAGACACGCCGGTCGCGGGCACTTCCTGCCCGGTAAACCGCTTGACCAGATCGTCATAGCGCCCGCCACCCGCAACCGAGCCGAACTGCCGCTTGCGACCTTTCTCGTCGAAGATTTCGAAGGTCAGCTCGGCCTCGTAGACCGGTCCAGTGTAGTAACCGAGTCCACGCACGACGGAGGGGTCAATGACAATGCGGTCTGGACCGTAGCCTTGAGCAGAAAGAAGATTTGTAATCTCCATAAGCTCGTTAACACCCTGCATTCCTTCTGACGAGTCTCGGACGATCCCGATAATCTCGTTTAGAACAAATGTGTTGTAGTTAGATTCATCACCGTTTTTGCTGTCATCTGGGCCTAAAGCATCTAATTGGGCACGAGCTGTAAGAAAACGCACGACACGTTCTATTTGCTCCGAAGTTAAGCCGACACCATCGATATAAGCACCCGATGCATCCAACCGCCCATTACCGAGCAATTCGCGCACACCAGCCTCGCCCACCTTGTCGAACTTGTCGATGGTGCGCAGGACGTTGTCGCGAGCGGCGGCGTCCCCACCCAGCCCCATCACCTCAAGCACGCCATTCATGATCTTGCGATTATTCACCCGCACCAGATAATCGCCGCGCGGAATTCCGACCTCTTCCAGCGTGTCGGCCAGCATTGCACAGATCTCGGCGTCAGCAGCCATCGAGGCGGTTCCGACCGTATCCGCATCGCACTGATAGAACTGCCGAAAGCGCCCCGGCCCCGGCTTTTCGTTGCGCCAGACCGGACCCATTGCATAACGGCGATAAGGCGTCGGCAGGTCGTTGCGGTGCTGGGCATAGACACGGGCCAGTGGCGCGGTCAGGTCATAGCGCAGGGCCATCCAGTCGCCATTTCCGCCCTCGTCAAACTCCTGCCATGCAAAGACGCCCTCGTTCGGGCGGTCCACGTCGGGCAGGAACTTGCCCAGCGCCTCGACGGTTTCGACCGCACTGCTTTCCAGCGCGTCAAACCCGTACCGATGATAGACACCCGCAATCGTCCGCAGCATCTCGGTGCGCTGCGTGACTTCCTCGCCGAAATAGTCACGGAACCCTTTCGGCGTTTCGGCCTTGGGGCGGGGCTGTTTCTTGGGCTTGGCCATGTGGGGCGTCCTTGGGAGTGTACCTGTTCCGCGCGCGGTCTATCCCATGGCCCGCATCTGGGCAAGGCGCGCTTTCTCTGGCCAAGGCATCACAGGGTCGCTATGTGCAGCCTGAAAGACAGGAGCATCCCATGCAGCATCTGGAAGAACAGATTGCCCATCTGACCCGCACGGTTGACGATCTGAACGCGGTTGTCACCAGGCAACAGGCCGAGATTGACAGGCTGACCCGCCGTGTCGAGATGCTGCTGCACCGCGAGGCCGAACGCGCACAGGAAGGGTCAGGCGGCGTTGTCCTTGGTGACGAACGCCCGCCACATTACTGAAGGCTTACAGCCCCAGCGTTGATTTCACCGCGTTGTCGACGACGCCACCCAGCAGGGCGTTTTCATCCCCGGCGCAACCCTCTTTCAGAGCCGCCACAAATGTTTCGCGCAGCGCGGCCTTTTCCTCGTCCGAACTGGCATGAGCTTCGAGGTCGACCTGACGGTTATAAAGTGACAACGCCGTCATCTTGCCGACCACGTCCACAATGTATTCTTCATTCCCGTCAGCCTCTTCGATGACCGACGCGCAGGTGTGGTACATAAGCGGCAGCGCCGCTTGTACCATCTGTTCGGCTTCCTCGTCCGCAAGGGCAAAACCGGGCCCTGTAAGCAGCGCTGTGGTGGTGATCACTTTCATCGCGTTCAAACGCATCATCCCGCCCCCGCTTATTTCGAGTTCGCGCCGATCAGCGCACCAACAATTGCCCCTGCGGCGGCGCCTTTGCCGTCGCCGATCAAGGCCCCAACCCCGGCCCCAATCACAGCACCTTTGATCGTGTTCTCTTTCTTTTTGTCGTCCGCAAGCGTGGCAGTCGCCGAAACCAAAGCCAGCGATGCCGCCGCCCCCAATACAATCGTTCTGAGATTGAGACCTGCAATCGTCATATCAACGCCCTCCCGTGGCATGAGTAGAAGACATATTTGCAAGGTCAGCCTAGCGATGCGCTAACTGTCTGGCAACAAAGCGGTGTCAGATCTCTTCGACGGTCATAACACCTTCCAGCGATTTGATCGCGCCCTTGATCTGCGGGTTGATCGGAAACACACGCCCAAGGTCGATTTCGACGTCGCCGGGCAGGCCGGGGTCCAGCAACAGCAGCTGGATCGGGCCGCGGGCCGCACCCTTGGCAGCGGTTGCGGCTTCTTCAAGAACCGTTGCAATCGTCGACACTGCCCGCGCTTCGTCGACAAAGATGCGCAGGCCCGTCGCCCCGGCTTCGGCCACCACAGAATCCGCTGGTCCAACCGAACGCCCCAGCAGCTTGAGCTGATCGGACTCCATCGTCGCCTCAACGGTCAGAACCACCTGAGCGCCGGTTTCCAGAAACTCGCGGCATTTCTCCAGCGTGTCGGAAAACAGCGTGACCTCATAAGCGCCGGTCGGGTCCGAAAGCTGGGCAAAGGCGAACCGGTTGCCCTTGGCCGATTTCCGTTCCTGCCGCCCGGCAACCACTCCGGCCATCTTGGCGATCAACGGGCCAGAGCGGGCTTTCTCTGTCACCTCGTCCAGCGTCAAAACCTGTTTACGCTTCAAGGCCGGCATATAGTCGTCCAGCGGATGACCAGAGAGGTAGAATCCGATGGCCTTGAACTCTTCGCTCAGACGTTCAGCCGGCAACCAGTCGGGGGTCGGCGCCAGGCGCGGTTCGGGCAGGTCATCTCCGGCCTCGCCAAACAGTGACACCTGGTTCGAATTCTTCTGTTCATGGATCGCGGCCGAATACTGCACCAGCGCATCTAGGCTTTCAAACACACGGCGGCGGTTCCGGTCCAGCTCATCAAAGGCCCCGGCGCGGGCCAGCATCTCAAGCGGGCGTTTGCCCACTTTCTTCAGATCAACGCGGCGGGCGAAATCGAACAGGTTAACAAACGGCTTGTCCGCGCGAGCCGCAACGATCAGGTTCATCGCCTCGACACCCACATTCTTGAGCGCGCCCAGCGCATAGACCAGATGTCCGTTATCAACATCGAACGTGGCCTGAGATCGGTTCACACAAGGTGGGACATACGGCAGTTCCAGCCCTTTTCGGACCTCTTCGAAATAGATCGCCAGCTTGTCGGTCAGATGGATATCGCAATTCATGACGCCCGCCATGAATTCAACCGGATGGTTCGCCTTCAACCAGCCGGTTTGATAGCTGACCACCGCATAGGCGGCGGCGTGGGATTTGTTGAAGCCGTAATTGGCGAATTTCTCGAGAAGGTCGAAGACTTCGCTGGCTTTCTTGGCATCCACCCCGTTTTCTGCCGCGCCTTTTTCGAATTTGGGGCGTTCGGCATCCATCGCCTCTTTGATCTTCTTACCCATCGCGCGGCGCAGCAGGTCTGCACCGCCCAGGCTGTACCCCGCCATGACTTGCGCGATCTGCATCACCTGTTCCTGATAGACGATAATACCTTGAGTTTCCTCAAGAATGTGGTCGATCAGCGGGTGAACGGATGTGATTTCGCGCAGCCCGTTCTTGACCTCGCAATAGGTCGGGATGTTCTCCATCGGGCCGGGACGATAGAGCGCGACGAGGGCCACGATATCCTCGATACAGGTGGGTTTCATGCGCTTGAGCGCGTCCATCATGCCCGAAGATTCAACCTGGAACACCGCGACCGTCTTGGCCGCTGAATAGAGCTTATACGTCGCCTCGTCATCCAGTGGGATGGCGTTGATCTGGTTCTCGGCCCCCTCGGCAGGTTCATAAAGCTCGGTGCCATCGGCGGCGATGTGCAACTTCCGCCCGGACTTGAAGATCAAGTCCATCGCGTTCTGGATCACGGTCAGGGTTTTCAGACCCAGAAAGTCGAACTTTACCAGCCCGGCCTGTTCCACCCATTTCATGTTGAACTGGGTTGCAGGCATGTCGGATCGCGGGTCCTGATAGATCGGCACCAGCGCGTCCAGTGGCCGGTCACCAATCACAACCCCAGCCGCGTGGGTCGAGGCGTTGCGCAGCAGCCCTTCGACCTGCTGGCCATACGTCAGCAAACGATCCACCACCTCTTCGTTACGAGCTTCCTCCCGCAGGCGCGGCTCGTCCTTCAGGGCTTTTTCGATGGAAACCGGTTTTACCCCTTCAACCGGGATCATCTTGGACAGACGGTCCACCTGCCCGTAAGGCATTTGCAGCACCCGCCCGATATCGCGTACGGCAGCCTTGGACAGCAAAGCACCAAATGTGATGATCTGCCCCACCTTGTCGCGCCCGTATTTCTGCTGCACGTAGCGGATCACCTCTTCGCGGCGATCCATACAGAAGTCGATATCGAAGTCGGGCATCGAAACCCGTTCGGGATTCAGGAACCGTTCAAACAGCAGGCTGTAACGCAGCGGATCGAGGTCGGTAATTGTCAGCGCATAAGCCACCAGCGAGCCCGCACCCGATCCCCGCCCCGGTCCAACCGGAATATCGTGATCCTTGGCCCATTGGATAAAGTCGGCAACGATTAGGAAGTAGCCGGGGAACCCCATGCCTTCTATGATACCAAGCTCAAAATCCAACCGCTCCTGATACTCCTCGGGCGTCACCGCATGGGGGATTACCGCCAAACGTTTCTGCAAGCCGTCATTGGCGATGCGGCGTAGTTCAGCGACCTCGTCATCGGCGAATTTCGGCAGGATGGGATCGCGGCGATAAGCCATGAAAGCGCAGCGTTTGGCAATCTCGACAGTGTTCTCGATGGCCTCGGGCAGATCGGCAAACAGCGTCACCATTTCCTGCTGCGACTTGAAATAATGCTGCGCGGTCAGGCGGCGGCGACCTTCCTGCTGGTCGACATAGGCCCCTTCGGCGATACAGATCAGCGCATCATGGGCCTCGTACATATCCGAGGTCGGGAAATAGACGTCATTGGTGGCAACCAGCGGCAGGTTCTTGGCATAGGCCATCTCGATATGGCCGCGCTCGGTCTGGCGTTCGGCCTCTGGTTGGCCGTCCTCGCCCGGATGACGCTGGAGTTCGATATACAGACGATCCGGAAAGATCGCGGCCAGCCGATCCACCAGCGCCTCGGCCGCCGGACGTTGCCCCTGTTGCAACAGGCGGCCCACCGGCCCATCGGGCCCTCCGGACAGGCAGATCAGCCCGTCGGAGCGGCCCGCAAGCTCGTCCAGCGTGACCTGCGGCAACTGCCCGCCCTTGTCCACGTAAAGGCACGTGCTCAGCTTCATCAGGTTCTCGTACCCCGCCTCGGACTGTGCCAGCAGAACAAGCGGCGCGGGCGTTTTTGGCTTTTCCCCCGGTTGCGATTGAACGTAAGTCAGATCAACCTGACAGCCCATGATCGGCTGGACACCGGCCTGGCTGGCTGTCACCGAAAATTCCAGCGCCGAAAACATGGAATTCGTGTCAGTCACCGCGACGGCAGGCATCTCCATCTTCTCGCACAGGGCGGGCAGTTTTTTCAGCCGCACAGCGCCTTCCAGAAGGGAGTATTCGGTGTGAACACGTAGGTGAATGAATCGGGGGTTTCTGCTCATGAACGGCACGCTACCCTAGCCGCGAGGCATGCAAAAGCCGGAACCTGCGCCATTGTATGGCAAAATAATCATTTTCGATTATTCGGATTTTCCAGAAGGTGCTTCGGAAAGCGACATCTTCACTGACAAAAAAACGCTTTAGTTTCAAGCAACTGATATTTACACAGGGTGCGCAAATCCACGCCACTTGGCTGTAATGATGCATCATACAGGCAGTTTTTCTTGCCAGATCACGCATGCTGTTTCTAACATCCATTTGCAAGCTATCCGCCCGCCACTCTTTCTACGTCGCATCGAAGGAGGGCACCACCAGGGCGCAACCGGGTAAGGCGACGGGTTTCTCGAATGGACATCACGTTTCTTCTGAATGGAGAGACAGTGGAGCTGACGGATATCAATCCGACAGCCACTCTGCTGGATTGGCTGCGTGAAGATCGTGGCCTGACCGGCACCAAAGAAGGCTGCAACGAAGGCGATTGCGGTGCCTGCACTGTCATGGTGACGGATGCGGGTGGCGCAAAGGCCCTGAACTCGTGCATCCTGTTCCTGCCGCAGTTGCATGGCAAGGCGGTTCGAACCGTCGAAGGCGCCTGCAGCCCCGATGGTGAGGTCCATCCGGTTCAGCAGGCCATGGTTGACTTGCACGGGTCGCAATGCGGCTTTTGCACACCCGGTTTTGTCATGTCTATGGTGGCCGGTCACACCAATGGCGCGACGGATCACGACACACAGCTTGCCGGTAATCTGTGCCGTTGCACGGGTTATGCACCCATTATTCGCGCAGCCGAAGCGGCCGAGAAGCATCCCGTGCCTGTCTGGGTCAAGGACAAGCCTGTCGCAACGCCCGCCGCCTCACCCATGCTGCCGGGCTCGTCCGACGCGCTGGCTGCTGTGTATGCCGAGAACCCAAATGCCACTTTGGTCGCGGGCGCAACTGATGTTGGGCTTTGGGTGACCAAGCAACTGCGCGATCTTGATCCGGTGATCTTCCTGAACCGCTGTGACGATTTGAAAGAGATCACGATCACCGACGTAGAATTTCGTTTCGGTGCCATGGTCGATATGAACCGCATGGGCGAAGCCTTGGCGGACATTCACCCATCGTATGCCGAAATGATCCGGCGCTATGCCAGTGTTCAGGTCCGTCACGCGGCCACTGTGGGTGGCAACATCGCCAATGGCTCACCAATCGGAGACAACCCGCCCGCGCTCATCGCATTGGGTGCGACGCTGCACCTGCGCAAAGGTGATGAACGCCGGTCAGTCCTGCTGGAAGACTTCTTCATCGATTACGGGAAACAGGACCGCGCGCCGGGTGAGTTTGTCGAAGCCGTCAGCTTCCCGCGTCAGGCGGACCGATTGAAATGCTACAAGCTGAGCAAACGGTTCGATCAGGATATCTCGGCCGTGTGCGGATGTTTCAACATTACCATTTCAGACGGACGGGTGGCGGCTGCGCGCATCGCGTTTGGCGGTATGGCTGGCATTCCGAAACGGGCAAACCATGTCGAGGCCGCGTTGATCGGCAAGCCATGGACGCGCGAGACGATTGACGCCGCTCTGCCCTCTTTTGACGACGATTATTCACCGCTTACCGATATGCGCGCCTCGGCCACGTACAGGCTTGAGACCGCCAAAGCGATGCTGGAACGGTACTTCCTTGAGGATCAGGGCCAAGTGACCAACGTGCTGGAGGTATCGGCATGAGCGTAACCAAACCCCTTCCCCATGACGCGGCACCGCTGCACGTATCCGGTTCCGCCCGATATGTGGACGACATCCCGACGCCAAAGGGCACATTGCATCTGGCCTTTGGCCTGAGCCCGATCGCCAAGGGCACGATTACCGCGATGGACCTGTCTGCCGTGAAAGCAGCAGCCGGGGTCGTCAAGGTCATGACGGCACAGGACCTGCCCTTTGCCAACGATGTTTCGCCCTCGATCCACGATGAACCGTTGCTGTCCGACGGGACGGTTCACTATATCGGTCAGCCTGTTTTCCTTGTCGTCGCCACCAGCCATCTGGCCGCCCGCAAGGCGGTTCGGTTGGGTAAGATCGACTATGCCGAGGAAACACCGATCCTGACGGTGGAAGAAGCTCTGGCCGCAGACAGCCGATTTGAAGACGGGCCCCGCATCTATGCCAAGGGCGATGCGGACGCCGCGATTGAAAGCGCCGCCCACGTCATCGACGGAACATTCGAGATCGGCGGTCAGGAGCATTTCTATCTGGAAGGTCAGGCTGCGCTTGCCGTGCCGAATGAAGGCGGCGACATGCTGGTCCACAGCTCGACCCAGCACCCGACCGAGATACAGCACAAGGTGGCGGACGCTCTGGGCCTGCCCATGCATGCGATCCGCGTCGAAACCCGGCGCATGGGTGGCGGATTCGGTGGCAAGGAAAGCCAGGGGAATGCGCTGGCCGTCGCCTGCGCAGTGGCGGCACAGGCAACCGGCAAAGCCTGCAAGATGCGCTATGACCGCGATGATGACATGATCATCACCGGCAAACGCCACGCCTTCCGGATTTCCTATCGCGCGGGATTTGACGAACAGGGTCACATTCAGGGCGTGTCCTTTCTACAATACGCGATCTGCGGCTGGGCGCAGGACCTGTCCCTGCCCGTCGCCGACCGTGCGATGCTGCATTCGGACAATGCCTACCTGCTGCCCAATGCCCGGATTGAAAGCCATCGGTTGAAGACCAACACGCAGTCAGCCACCGCCTATCGTGGGTTTGGTGGCCCGCAGGGGATGGTTGCCATCGAACGTGTGATGGACCACGCCGCGCATGAACTTGGGTTGGACCCGGTGGAATTGCGCCGCCGCAACTATTACGAGCCCGCGCATAAGGTTGCCGAAGTCCAACCCCACGAGAAACCGCTGGGTCATCCCGACCCGCACGAAGACCTGACCAGCCGTGGCGCGGTGGAAACAGGGACTGCCCCGGTCCGCCCCCTGCCCGCTGGCGGCAACACGACGCCCTACGGAATGGAGGTCAGCGATTTCGAACTGCATGGCATGACCGAAGCGCTGATGAAGTCCAGCAACTATGCCGCGCGCAAAGCGGCCATCGAGAAATGGAACGCCGAAAACAGCGTGATCAAGAAGGGCATCGCCTTTTCTCCGGTCAAGTTCGGAATTTCCTTCACGCTGACCCATCTGAACCAGGCCGGTGCGCTGGTGCATGTGTATCAGGATGGTTCGGTCCACCTGAATCATGGCGGCACCGAGATGGGTCAGGGCCTGTTCCAGAAGGTCGCGCAAGTGGCCGCGTCGCGTTTCGGCATCCCGCTTGAGATGGTCAAGATCACCGCCACTGATACGGCCAAAGTGCCGAATACGTCAGCCACGGCAGCGTCTTCGGGCAGCGATCTGAACGGCATGGCGGTGAAAGCGGCCTGCGATACGATCCGCGACCGGATGGCCGATTATCTGGCTGAACGGCATCAGGCCGACCCCTCCGCGGTCACTTTCACAGATGGCCACGTTTCGGTTGGTGAAGAACGGTACACGTTCGCCGAAGCTGCCGCACTGGCCTATCAGGGTCGGATAAGCCTGTCGGCCACCGGCTTTTATAAAACGCCCAAGATCGAATGGGACCGGATCGCGGGGCGTGGTCGCCCGTTTTACTACTTCGCCTATGGCGCTTCGGTCACCGAGGTCGCTGTGGACACGTTGACGGGCGAGAACCGCATTCTGCGCACAGATATCCTGCATGACGCGGGCGCTTCGCTGAACCCGGCGCTGGATGTCGGACAGGTCGAAGGCGGTTACGTGCAGGGCGCGGGCTGGCTGACGACCGAGGAACTGGTCTGGGACGGCAAGGGCAACCTGCGCACACATGCGCCCTCGACCTACAAGATCCCGGCCTGTTCCGACCGGCCCGACATTTTCAACGTCGCACTTTGGGATGGCGAGAACCGAGAGGACACCATCTATCGCTCGAAAGCCGTGGGGGAACCCCCGTTCATGCTGGGAATATCGGCCTGGCTGGCGCTTTCGAATGCGGTGGCAGCCTGCGGGGACACCTATCCGGCACTCAACGCGCCCGCCACCGCCGAAGAGGTCTGGCGCGGCGTCCAGAGGATGAAGGGAGATATCTGATGGGATTTGACCTAGAGGCTTTGAGGGAGGCGGTCAAAACCCACGGCAAAGTGGTTCGGGTGGTCATCGCCGGGATCAAAGGGTCGTCTCCACGCGAAGTTGGTGCCGCCATGCTGGTCTGGGGCGGCGGGCAAAGCGGCACAATTGGTGGCGGAACACTGGAATACCAGGCGGCAAATGCCGCACGGTTGCAAACCACGCAAACCCGCCTGACGCATCATGCACTTGGACCCGAGTTGGGGCAATGCTGCGGCGGTGCCGTGTCGTTGCTGAGCGAGGTCTACGACGCAAACACTGTCAATGATCTGGACGATACGGTCATCGCGCGCCCGGCCACGGGTGACGAGATGCCCCTGTCGGTCAAGCGAATGCTGGCGACGGCGCGCGGACAGGGGATTGCGCCAGAACCGCAGCTGATCGATGGCTGGATGGTTGAACCTGTTCACAAGCCGACACGCAATCTGTGGATCTGGGGCGCGGGCCATGTCGGCCGTGCGCTAGTGGATGTGCTGTCCCCGCTTCCCGATCTTGCGATCACCTGGGTGGACACCAGCCGTCAGCGCTTTCCGGCCACTGTGCCAGCGGGCGTGACAATTGTTCCGGCCATAAAACCGGCCGAGCTGATCCGCCATGCCCCATCCGACGCCGAACATCTTGTGCTGACATACTCGCATAGCCTTGACTTTGAACTGTGCAACAGACTGCTTTTGCACGATTTTGGCTTTGCGGGGCTGATCGGCTCGGCTACGAAATGGGCGCGATTCCGGTCGCGGTTGGCCGCTCTTGGGCATCCGCCTGAACGGATAAGCCGGATCACCTGCCCGATCGGTGACCCGTCGATGGGGAAGCATCCACATATGATCGCCGTGGGCGTCGCTGCACAATTGCTGCGCCCGGCCCTGCAAAACGAGTTGAAGAAGGACCTGAGCGCGTGACCATTCCACTTTTGAGCTTGCAAGGGCTGACCAAAGCCTACCCCGGTGTTGTGGCCAATGATCAGGTGTCCTTTGACATCGGTGAAGGCGAAGTGCACGCGTTGCTGGGGGAAAACGGCGCGGGGAAATCCACGCTGGTGAAAATGATCTATGGGCTTGTAAAGCCGGACAGCGGCACCATGAAGCTGCGCGGCAATCCGTTTGCGCCGCCCGAACCGCGCGCGGCCCGTGCCGATGGGATCGCGATGGTGTTCCAGCATTTTTCGCTGTTTGACGCGCTGAACGTGGCCGAGAATATCGCGCTGGGGATGGAGAATCCGCCCCCGATGGGGGATCTGGCATCGCGCATTCGCGAAGTCTCGGAAACCTATGGTCTGCCGCTGGACCCGTTTCGCACGGTTGGCGATCTGTCCGCAGGCGAACGCCAGCGGGTCGAGATCATTCGCTGCCTGTTGCAGGACCCCAAACTGCTGATCATGGACGAACCGACCTCGGTTCTGACCCCGCAAGAGGTCAATATCCTGTTTGAGACGCTGAACAAGCTACGCTCCGAGGGAACCTCGATCCTTTATATCTCGCATAAACTGGAGGAGATCCGAACGCTGTGCGACCATGCCACGATCCTGCGTCTGGGCAAGAACGTGGGCGAATGTGTTCCCGCTGAAACCTCGGCGCGCGACATGGCCGAGATGATGGTCGGGTCGACGTTGCAGACGCCTGAACGCTCGGGCCGGGAACTAGGTGAGGTCGCGCTGGATGTCAGCGGGCTGTCAGTCCCCTCGCCTTCGGAATTCGGCACCGCATTGCGCAATGTGCACATGACGGTCCGCAAGGGCGAGGTTCTGGGCGTCGGCGGTGTTGCCGGAAACGGGCAGGATGAATTGCTGGGTGTGCTGTCCGGGGAAATCCTGACATCGGCGGATGCGATCAAGTTCAACGGTCAGGCAATCGGCAAGCTCGGCCCGACAGCGCGCCGCAAGCTGGGCGTTCTGACCGCGCCCGAGGAACGGCTCGGCCACGCGGCGGCGCCCGACATGAGCCTGACCGAAAACGCTTTGCTGACCGGATCTGTGCGGGAAGGGCTTGAGAAAAACGGCTTCTTGAAATGGTCCGAAACCCGGAGTTTTGCCGAAAAGATCATCGAAGCCTTCGACGTACGTACGCCCGGGCCCGAAAACGCAGCGCGGTCTTTGTCCGGCGGCAATCTGCAGAAATTCGTGATTGGACGCGAAGTGCTGCAAAACCCTGATGTGTTGGTGGTAAACCAGCCAACCTGGGGGGTGGATGCCGCGGCGGCCGCGTCGATTCGGCAAGCCATACTCGATCTTGCGGCGAAAGGCACAGCGGTGGTCTGCATCTCGCAGGATCTGGATGAGCTGATGGAAATCTCGGACAGTTTTGCGGCCTTAAACGAAGGTCGGCTGAGCGCACCGCGCCCGACCACCGGCCTGACCGTGGATGAGATTGGCCTGATGATGGGCGGTGCCCATGGCATGGAGGTGGCACATGTGTGATCTGCTGAGCCGCCTTCGGCGAGAGTATTTGCAAAAAGATGAAACATCTGGGGGGATGAGCAGATGATTGTATTGGAGAAACGGCCACAGCCGTCCAGGGCCTGGTCTTATGCGACCCCCCTTGTGGCGGTGCTGGCGACAATGGTGTTTGGCGGGTTGCTGTTTGCCATATTGGGGAAAAACCCGGTCGAAGCCATCGGTACCATCTTCTGGGAGCCGCTTTTTGGCGAGTTCGCATTCTATTACCGCCCTCAATTGCTGGTCAAGGGCGCCCCGCTTGTGTTGATCGCTATCGGATTGTCGCTGGGATTTCGGGCCGGTATCTGGAATATCGGGGCCGAAGGGCAATACATCATGGGCGCCATATTCGGTGCGGGCGCAGGTCTGGCCTTCTATCCGCTCGACGCTTGGTACATCTTCCCGATCATGGTGGCCGCAGGCGCATTTGGCGGCTGGCTGTGGGCAACGATCCCGGCTTTGCTGAAAGTGCGTTTCGGCACCAACGAAATCCTCGTGTCGCTGATGCTGGTCTACGTGGCCGAACAGATGCTGGCCTCGGTCTCGCTGGGTTTGCTCAAGAACCCCGAAGGGTTCGGCTTTCCCGGCTCGCGCAACCTGCAATCCTATGAAAGCGCGCACAATGCCGAGCTGATTGCCGGTTCCGGGATGCATTGGGGTGTTGTCGCGGCCTTCATCGCGGTGATCTTTGCCTATGTTTTGCTGAACCGTCACATGCTGGGGTTCCATATCCGTCTGACGGGTGAGGCCCCCCGCGCCGCAAAGTTTGCAGGTGTGAATCCAGCGCGCCTGATCCTGTTCTGCCTTGGAATTTCGGGCGCTTTGGCCGGGTTGGCCGGGATGTTCGAGGTGTCCGGCCCGTCCGGTCAGATCAGCATCGATTTCAATGTGGGTTATGGCTTTACAGCGATCATCGTCGCCTTTCTGGGCCGACTGCATCCGGTGGGTATTCTTTTGGCCGGGGGCCTGATGGCGCTGACCTATATTGGCGGTGAAATCGCACAATCGCAGCTGGGCCTGCCTGCCGCAGCCATTCAGGTGTTTCAGGGAATGCTGCTGTTTTTCCTGCTGGCCTTCGATCTTCTGACAAACTTCCGCATCCGTGCGGCTCGTAGCGAGGTGGCGTGATCATGGATCTTGGTCAAATCAATCCCGTTCTTCTGGTTGCTTCGCTTATGGTGGCCGCAACCCCCCTTCTGCTGGCCGCGATCGGAGAGCTTGTCGTGGAAAAGGCAGGCGTTCTGAACCTTGGTGTCGAGGGCATGATGATCGTTGGCGCGATCAGCGGTTTTGCGATCTCGGTCGAAACCGGATCGCCCTGGCTGGGCTTTGTTGCTGCCGCCATTGGCGGGGCCGTGCTGTCGCTGCTGTTCGTCTTGCTGACACAGTTTGCGTTGGCCAACCAGGTTGCCAGCGGCCTTGCGCTGACCCTGTTTGGCCTGGGGTTCAGCGCCCTGATGGGGCAAAGCTATGTGGGCGTCAAACCACCCAGCATGGGCGATATCCACATCCCCTTGATCAGCGATATTCCGGTCATCGGCCCGATCCTGTTTCGGCACGATCCCATCCTGTATCTGGGCATTGCGCTGACCGCTGTGGTCTGGGCCGTCCTGAAGTACACCCGCGTCGGGTTGATCCTGCGGGCGGTTGGTGAAAACCACGATGCCGCCCATGCGCTTGGCTACAAGGTCATCAAAATCCGTATCATGGCGATCCTGTTTGGCGGGGCCTGCGCGGGTCTGGGTGGAGCTTACATCAGTCTGATACGTGTGCCGCAATGGACCGAGGGCATGACCGCAGGTGTCGGCTGGATCGCACTGGCGCTGGTGGTGTTTGCCAGCTGGAAACCGTGGCGGGTCCTGCTGGGTGCATATTTGTTCGGCGGCATCACCGTCTTGCAGCTTAATTTGCAGGCAGCGGGCGTTGCCATTCCCGTCGAGTATCTGGCAATGTCACCCTATCTTATCACGATCCTTGTGCTTGTGATCCTTTCGGCCGACAAGAGCAGCGCACCTGCCTCACTGGGCCGGACCTTCCATGCCTCACACTAGGGGCCAACTGAACCAACTTGGGGAGTAACTACATGAAATTAAAATCGCTTCTGACAACTGCCGCGATAGCGCTTGGTCTTGCGACCGGTGCAGTGGCACAAGACAAAACCAAGGTCGGTTTTGTTTATGTCGGCCCTGTCGGCGACGGCGGCTGGACCTATGAACACAACAAAGGCCGTTTGGCGATCGAAGAAGAGTTCGGCGACAAGGTCGAGACTGTATTCGTTGAATCAGTACCCGAAGGCCCCGACGCCGAGCGCGTGATGACCCAGATGGCGCTGGAAGGCGCGGATCTGATCTTTACCACCTCGTTCGGCTATATGGATCCAACCATCAATGTGGCCAAGAAATTCCCGAACGTGAAGTTCGAGCACGCGACCGGCTACAAGACCGCCGACAACGTCTCGGTCTATTCAGCGCGTTTCTACGAAGGCCGCGCGGTTCAGGGG
Source organism: Ruegeria sp. N10 (assembly GCF_056531545.1). Classification (NCBI taxonomy): domain Bacteria; kingdom Pseudomonadati; phylum Pseudomonadota; class Alphaproteobacteria; order Rhodobacterales; family Roseobacteraceae; genus Ruegeria; species Ruegeria sp. N10. The sequence continues at coordinate 20,306 of NZ_JBQFLY010000029.1, forward strand.
CATATCGCGGGTAGAATGACCGAATCGAACATCATCGGCTATATCGGGTCCTACCCGATCCCCGAGGTGATCCGCGGTATCAACTCGGCCTATATCCACGCCAAGAAAGCGAACCCGGATGTACAGTTCAAGATCGTCTGGGCCTATACATGGTTCGACCCGGCGAAAGAGGCTGACGCTGCATCGGTTCTGATCGAACAGGGCGCCGACGTGATCCTGCAGCACACTGACTCGACCGCACCGCAGGCCGCCGCACAAGAGGCGGGCAACGTGATCACCTTCGGTCAGGCTTCGGATATGAGCGAATACGCCCCCAAACCGCGTGTTTCCTCGATCATCGACAACTGGGGACCCTACTACATCGCGCGCGCAAAGGCCGTGATGGACGGCACCTGGACCTCGTCCAACACCTGGGACGGTATCGGGCCGGGCATGGTAGAAATCGGTGAGATTTCGGATGCAGTTCCCGCGGACATCAAGGAAGAGGCACTGGCCCTGAAAGCCGCGCTGGCCGATGGCAGCTATCATGCCTTTACCGGACCGCTGAAAAAGCAGGACGGCAGCGACTGGCTGGCCGAGGGCGAAGTGGCCGACGACGGTACTCTGGCCGGTATGAACTTCTATGTCGAAGGGCTGGAAGGCGATATCCCGCAATAAACGGCGCGGATAGAAATGCATAAAGGCCCGCAGGATTGCGGGCCTTTTTTTGGCGTTTTCGTTTCGGTCACATTACCGGATGCCCGGGATTCTACGGCCGCAAAGACCTACGGAACCTTTAGGCCATGTCCTGCGTTCGCCACCCGATCAGGCTGAGACACGCAAAAACGATCGCGGCAACGCAGACAATCGAGGGCCCTGCCGGAGTGTCGAATACATACGCAGCCCTTAGCCCTGTGATGGCCGAAAGCGCACCTATTCCCGCAGCAATCAGGGCCATGGATTCTGGTGACCGTGCCAGGTTTCGCGCAGCAGCCGCCGGAATGATCAGCATTGCGGCGATCAGCAACACGCCCACAACCTTGATCGCCACCGCTACGGTCACAGCAAGTGACAGGGTCAGGATCAGTTGTTCTCGCCTTGGATCGAAGCCGCTGGCATAGGCCAGTTCTTCGTTCAGTGTCGCGGTCAGAAGTTGCGACCAACGCCAGACAATCAGAGCCACGACAAGCGCCGCACCGCCCCAGATCACGACCAGATCCGAACGGGAGACCGCCAGAATATCCCCAAACAGATATGCCATCAGGTCAATCCGGACACCGGACAGGAATGAAACTGCTACCAGCCCGAAGGCCAGCGCAGAATGCGCCAGAACCCCCAGCAGCGTGTCCATCGCATAACCGCGACCCGCCAAAAGCGAAACGGTCAGCGCCATGACCAAAGCGACGGCCAGCGCACCCGTGAAGATCGACATCTGAAACGTCAGGGACAGGGCCACGCCCAGAATTGCGGCATGCGCGGTCGCGTCGCCGAAATACGCCATGCGACGCCACACGACAAAACATCCAAGGGGGGCCGCCGCAAACGCCACGCCAATACCGGCGAGCATTGCCCGCATCATGAAATCATCCAGCATTATTCCGCCGCTTCCTGTGGGTTCGCATCATGATCATGATCATGATGGTGATCATGTTCATGACGATAAAGGGCAAGCGCACCGCCTGTTCCGGTTCCGAACAAGGCCCGATACTCGGGTGCCGAGGCGACCACGGCCGGCGATCCTTCGCAACAGACATGCCCATTGAGGCATATCACCCGGTCCGACGCGCTCATGACCACATGCAGTTCGTGGCTGATCATCAAAATGGCGCATCCGGACTCGCGTCGGACTGCCTCGATCTGCTGGTAAAAGCTGGCCGATCCCCGTTGGTCCAACCCCTGTGTCGCTTCGTCCAGCAACAAGATGTCCGGGTGGTTGATCAAAGCTCTGGCCAGAAGTACCCGCTGGAACTGTCCGCCGGACAACTGTGACATCTGGCGTTTCAACAGATCCGGCACACCCGCCGATTCAAGCGCCTCGACACATTGCCTGCGCGACACAGGTTCGGTCAGACGCATGAACCGCTCGACGGAAATTGGCAAAGTCGGATCGACATGCAGCTTCTGCGGCACATAGCCGATTTTCAAACCGGGTTTCAGTGACACGTGACCGGCGGAAGGCCGTGTCGCACCGATAATGGCCCGCAGCAGGCTGGTCTTGCCTGATCCGTTCGGGCCAACGATGGTCACGATTTCACCCGGTTCAACGACCATATCCACATGATGCAGCACGGTATGCGCGCCATAGCGGACGCTGAGTTTCTCGACAGTGATCAGGGCCATCTTTATGCCTTTTCGGTGCAGTCAGGGCAGAGACCTTCAGCCTCTACAACCGTTCGCTCGATCTCGAAACCTGCCGCGCGCGCGGCAGCGCCAAGAACACCTTTGGAGGGGGCGGACTGCGCCTCGGCTACGGCATCACATTTTCGGCAAATCATGAAAGCAGGTGAATGCGCCGCGCCGGGATGAGAGCAGGCGACAAACGCGTTCAGCCGCTCGATCTTGTGGACAAAGCCGTTCTGTACAAGAAACTCCAACGCCCGATAAGCGACCGGAGGCTGGGACCCGAATCCTTCGTCGCGCAACCGATCAAGGATTGCGTAGGCGCCAAGGGCGCGATGTTCCTGCAACAACATCTCAAGAACCTTGCGGCGAACCGGCGTCAGACGCAGCCCTTCCTCTTTGCACCGGGCTTCGGCAGATGCCAGGGCCGTTGCGACACAGCTCTGGTGGTCATGTTCCTGAAACCCGACCGGGGCGGTGTCTTTGCCAGGTACCGGGTGCACATCACTTGTCATGTTATTTCATATCATGTATTGCCACTTGAAATGTTATAAAATCACACAGAGAGCTCTATGTCCAGAACGCTTCTTCTTCCATTGTCGATCACAGTTGCATTGCTGGGTGGACCGGCCCGCGCAGATGCGCCAAACGTTGCCGCGGACATTGCCCCGGTTCATTCGCTGGTGGCCCGTGTAATGGAGGGTGTGGGAACACCTGCCCTGATCGTCGCACCGGGTGCCTCGCCGCATGAATACAATCTGCGCCCGTCCGAGGCAGCCGCGTTGCAAAACGCCGATCTGGTGTTCTGGGTAGGAGAAGACCTGACGCCATGGTTGGAAAGCGCGATAGAAACCCTTGCCCAAGGCGCGACTGCCACTGCCCTATTGGACGCAAAGGGCACGGAGCTTCTTGAGTTCCGGGAAGACACATTGTTTGAGGCGCATGATCACGCGGACGATGCGGGTCACGAAGACCATGACGACCATGACGATCACGAAGGCCATGATGATCATAACGATCATGATTCTCATGACCCACATGCCTGGCTGTCGCCAACGAATGCCAAAGCCTGGCTGAACCTGATCGCAGATCAATTGTCGTCAGCGGATCCCGACAATGCCGCTGCGTATTTGGCAAACGCCGAAGCGGCGCGCGAAGAAATGACCGCGCTTTCCGCAGAAGTGGCAGGGTTGCTTGAGCCGGTTCGCGGCGGCAGCTTCATCGTGTTTCATGATGCTTATCAGTATTTCGAGGTCGCGTTTGGTTTCCCGGCATCAGGCGCGATTTCCCTGAGCGATGCGTCCGACCCAAGCCCCGCGCGTATTGCCGCCATTCAAGGTCGCATTCGCGCTGAAGGCATCAACTGCGTATTATCTGAACCACAGTTCAATCCGGGCATCGTCGAGACCGTGTTGGATGGAACATCGGCGCAATCCGGTGTGATCGATCCACTGGGCTCGGCACTGGAACCGGGGCCGTCTCTGTACCCGCAAGTCATTCGTAACATGGCGCAAACCCTGTCGGAGTGTTTGAAAACCCGTTGAACCGGGACTGGGATCGGGACGCGGGAACCTGCCGGGGTGCACCCAAAAAGGCCAAGTCCCGGCCCGCGCATCAGGTTTCGAACATAAGAGAAGCGCATCAGACCATGGTCTGTAGCGCGTCAAACAATTGTCGTTCATAGTCGATTGCGAAATGAGACCCAAAATTTCTGACCTGACAATTGGCAACTGGTCTTTGTCGCGCGTTTTTCTCGCGGCCAGCATAGTCGTAATGGGGACTGCTACGGTGTTTGTTGGTCACTGGGTGTCGAACCGGATCGAAAACGCGGTTGTACAGAACTCCGCCAACTCGGCCGCACTGTACATGGAAAGCATTCTGTCTCCTCTCAGCCAGGAGCTGGCGCATGGAGATCGACTGTCCGAACAGGCCAGCCGGGCGCTGGACGAGATTTTCATGACCCAGCCGATGCGCGAACGCATTGCCTCGTACAAGTTCTGGAAACAGGATGGCGAGATTGCATACGCATCGGATTCCGCCATCATCGGTCGTCGGTTCGAGCCGACAGATGACCTGAAACGCGCATGGGCTGGAGAAATCTCGGGCTCATTTGAAGAGCTGGACGACGAAGAAAGCGCGGCAGAGGCTGCGCTGGGCATTCCATTGCTGGAAGTCTACAGCCCCATTCGCGAAATCTGGTCGGGGAAAATCATCGCGGTCGCCGAGTTCTATGAAAAGGCCGATCAGCTGGAACTGGACATGGCCAGAGCCAGAAGAACAAGCTGGTTGATCGTTGGCTCGGCCTTTGCGGCAAGCACGGTTGTTCTGTTTTCCATTGTCGCAATCGGCGACAACACCATTCGACGGCAGGGGCGCCTTCTGAACGACCGCCTTGCCGAAAGTGAAAAGATGGCCGCGCAGAATGCCATGCTGCGGTCGCGCGTCATTGATGCATCAGAAAGATATGCTGCGCAAACGGACAGGTTCCTTAGGAAACTCGGCGCGGAACTGCATGACGGTCCTGCCCAATACCTATCGCTCGCTGCCCTTCGATTGGAGGCCGCATTCGGCGACAGGCCGGAGATGCCCACCGAGGCCGAAGAAATTCAGCAATCTTTGCAGAAGTCTTTGGCAGAAATTCGCGCCCTGTCACGGGGATTGTTCGCGCCAGACATCGAAAACCTAGCGCTCGTTGATGTGGTAAAAAGAGCTGTCGAGGACCACGCGGAACACAGCCCTTTTCGCCCCGGTATTTCCTTTCAGGGCAATCCGTCGCCCGACTTGTCGATCTCGGGCAAGTTGTGCGTTTTCCGGTTCCTGCAGGAAACGATTTCCAATGCCGCAAGATATGCACCCACGTCCCGATGCATTGTCACCTGCGACGTACATGATGATCGCATCACCGTTCAGGTCAGCGACGACGGCCCCGGGTTCGATCCGTCAGGCGAGACTGTGCTGCGAGACGACGGGGGCCAGGGCCTTGTCGGTTTGCGTGACAGGGTCGAAAGCATCGGTGGCCGGTTCGTGGTGACGTCAACCCCGGGCAAGGGCACCACCGTTGCTATGACATTGTTTCCCAGAAAAATGAGTGCATCATGACAACATCCGTCGTTATCGCAGATGATCACCCGATTTTCCGGGACGGTTTGCACCGGACATTAGAAGAGGCTGACGGTTTCAAGGTTCTCGCCGCCGGATCAAATGCGGATGAGGCCATTTCCCTTGTCCGAACCCATCAACCAGACATCGCCATCCTCGACCTGTCGATGCCCGGTGGCGGCATTAGCGCGACCCGTCGAATTGCTGAAATGGCGAACCCGCCTTTCATCGCGATATTGACGGTCTCTGAAAACAGCAGTGACGTCGCAGACGCTTTGGAGGCGGGTGCCATTGGCTATATCGTCAAGGGCGTGACAGCGCGCGAATTGACAGATTCGCTGCGCAGTATCGCCTCGGGCGAAGGATTCGTCTCGCCGGGTCTGGCTTCGCGCATGCTACTTCAGATCAATCGCGGAAGTGGGTCGCAGAAAGAAACTGACGCCATCGATGATCTTACCCATCGCGAGGAGGAGATTCTTCGGCGCGTCGCCAAAGGGCTGAGCAATCGGGAAATAGCCGATGAGTTGGGGATTCAAGAGAAAACCGTCAAACATTACATGACGGCGATCCTGTCCAAGCTCCATGCGCGGAACCGGGTGGAGGCCGCTCTCATCGCGCATGAGGCCTGGAACAAGAAAGACTAGGGTCAGGCGCTCAAAGACCGGGGCGGTCTCTCAAGAAAAGAAACCGCCCCGCACATTCGTCAAAGTTCGTTGTTCAGTTGGCAATCGCCTGAAGTCTGCTGCGATCCGCCGCGGTTGCGGTTCTTTCAACAACGGTTCGGTTGAACGGGTCTTTCAGTTCGTAACGTCCGCCCTCGATCTCTTCTTTCCAGCCGTTTGCGTAACTAACTTCGATATTGTGGCCCTGAATTTCGATTTTTGCCGGGTTACTTCCAGCACCGCCGCTCTGCCCTGGCGAGCGCACACTATCGATTGAGATACCGTTTGCCAGTGACCGAAGGCGCGAAACGTCGGCACCTGTGGCCGGTCGTTCCTCGATGGTTCGGTTCTGCGCGTTTTTTCTTTCGTACCGACCGTTTTCGATCTCTTCTTTGGTGCCGTCAGCATAGCGTACTTCGATGCCGCTCGCGCTTGTCTCGACCTTTGTTATTCCAGCCGATCCCGATGACTGCCCCCCAGACTGAGACCGGTCCTTCTTATCCCCTCCCCGGCCCGAGCGTGACGAGCCATCGTCATCGTCATCATCGTCATCATCGTCGTCGTGACCACCTTTACCCGATCCGGAATTGTCGTCGCTATCTCCGCCGCTGCCCGACCCGGAATTGCTGTCATGATCATCATCCCCGCCGTTGCCGTCACTCCCCTTCCCGCTTTTTGCAAACGCGTAAGCAGGTTCCAACCGCAGATGACCGTCTGCGTCAAAGGTCGGCACATAGGGTGTCATCACAATCAGCGACGCCAGCGCTGCCGAGCTCAGAAGCTGACCAGTTCTTTTCCGGGTATTCATTATCGTCTCCAATCCTGTTCGAGGCGTTTTCCTGCATTGGAGGCAGGATATCCCAGTCCCGGCTTCGCTACATCGGGCTTAGGTCTGATGATTTTCCGGCCGAATGTCCGGACCGGAGAAGCTAAGAATTACAATTCCCGAAACTCAACCTGATCCAACACTCCTATTTTGGCTTTGAGCAACGAGGGACCGCATGTCGGTGCCGACAGCACTGACGGTGGAGGCGTGTTGGTTTTCATGTTGGGGTAAGAGTCGGCTTCAGGGAGCGTCAGAATGGGTGCGCTTTGATAGCTGATCTTTGCTCTCTGGCGTAGCACCGTTGTAGCACCGGGTAAGGATGTCCTAAACGCGGAAAGCCCTGCGTGATGCGAGGCTAAGTGTTTGATATCT
>NZ_JBQFLY010000030.1:0-27118 GCF_056531545.1 Ruegeria sp. N10
CACTGGATATTCCAAGCTTCGCGCCGATCTCCTGGATCGGCTTCTTATTCGCTTCACGCGCAATTTCGATGTCGGATTTATAGCTCATTGGGTTTGGTCTCCCTGCGTGAGATAGTCTGGATTGGTCCGGCCAAAGCGACAAAACGCAGGGCCAGATTCGGTCGAAATTTTCTTTAAGGTAAATAAATATTCCCAAGGGTCAATACGTGAGTTTAAGGCACCCAGGGGACATTTCCAAACATCAAGTCAAGAATCGGGGAATTGCAACCAGGATTAGGCGTATCTTTTTCGACCTGCGCTTAGACCCAGCAACCAATCCTCGACGATGCGCTGTTCCGGGAAGGCTTTTTGAAGCGACCTTTTCAGCAAGTAGTATCCGGATTGTGTTCGCACCGACGCGTTCTGGATCGGCCTGACCAACGCGCCGCTCTCAAGCAAGGGGTCAACAAGATGGGCCCAACCCAATGCGATTCCCAATCCATCGACGGCAGCCTGAACCGACAGTGGATAGGTGTTGAAAGCCACGGCCTGTTCCATCGATGAGGTGGAAACACCGTTACCGCTGAACCATGTACGCCACGTCATCCACTCCGCATGGCTGCTGGTGACTTCAATAAGGTCCAGTTCCGGCAGCGCGGAAAGATCCGCCGCATTGGGGTTGCTTCTGAGGTACTCGGGGCTGCAAACCGGGAACACTGTTTCTCCGAACAGAAGCTTTGCCTCGTATCCCGGCCAATCGCCATCCCCACGCAGGATCGTCAGGTCCATCGAATCCGAAAGACACTCTGCGTCACTGTCCGAAGACACCAGCGAAATACGGATACGGCCATTGGATTTGTTGAACTTGTGCAGCTGTGGCATCAACCACAAAGACGCAACAGAATTCGTCGCGGAAATCGACACCTTGTTAGCCTGATGCTTGGCCAGCATTTCACGGCTGACGTCCCGCATCTGATCCAGTGACTTCTCGACAGTGGCCAACAGAATGGCACCTTGTTGCGTCAGTGACACCGAACGGTGACCCCGCACAAACAATGGCACGTCATAATGCTGCTCCAGCAGGCGCACTTTGCGGCTGATCGCAGTTTCCGAGATGTTTAGCACCTTACTGGCCTGCGCAAAGCTTTGCGCTTTTGCCGCGGCTTCAAATGCCAACAAATAATCGAGCGGAGGAAGGACTTTCCCTAGGACTGATGTTTTCTTTGGCATTTACAGGACTTTTCCCGATCTGGACGCGGCCACACGCAAAAACATTCATGGGCACCAGTTGCCGTCTGAACGAGCAACCGACTGTTATCATAGTAAAAAGTTGAGTTTGCCTCAAGATTTTATGGTCAACGCCCCTCAAATTTCTTTTCTGCATTATGAGCGATTCTAGGCAAAATGCACGAATTCGCGGGCCGGAAGAGCCCCTTTGACAAAAATGAACCTCACTCAGGGAGCGAACATGAAACTTACAAACTTCCTTTCTGCAGCAACCTTGGCAGCAGTAGCGGGAACCGGGGCGATTGCCGAAGACAGCAGCGACCCGATCGTCATTCCAATTCACAACTGGTCCAGCCAGATCGTGATGTCCAACGTCGTCGGCCTGATCTTCGAGGAGATGGGCAACAACGTCGAATATGTCACCACCGACAGCCAGGCGGTTTATGAATCGGTCCGTCTAGGCGACGTCGCGCTTGAGATGGAAGTCTGGGAAGGCGCGTTTGGCGCATCCTACCGGGCTGCGCTGGAAAAGGGTGGTTTGCATGACGCGGGCGATCATGATGCCGTTACGCGCGAAGATTGGTGGTACCCGATGTGGACCAAAGACTCTTGCCCGGGTCTGCCTGATTGGAATGCACTGAACGACTGCGCGCACCTGTTTGCCACGGCCGAGACCGGGGATAAGGGCCGGTATCTTGATGGTCCGGTAGACTGGTTGAAGCATGGTAAGGAACGCGCCGAAGCGCTTGATCTGAATTTCACCGTGATCAATGCGGGTTCCGCCGCGGCGCTGTGGGCCGAGATTGGTGCCGCCGAGGCTGACAAGACGCCAGTTCTTGTGTTCAACTGGACGCCAAACTTTGCCGAAGCCGTCTGGCCCGGTGAGTTTGTGGAGTTCCCTGCTTGGGAAGACGGCTGCGACAAGGATCCCGCCAAGGGTCCGAACCCGGATGCGCTTTATGATTGTGGCAACCCGGCAAGTGGCTATCTGAAAAAGGCGGCTTGGGATGGCATGAAAGACAAGTGGCCAGCCGCGTATTGCGCCCTGACCCAGATTTCTTTCACCAACCCTCAGATCGCGGAAATGGCAAAGCTGGTCGACACTGATGAGCTTGAGCCGGAAGAAGCGGCGGAAGAGTGGCTGGACGCCAACCGTGCCGCTGTTGACCCCTGGATCAGTGACTGCAGCTGATAACGGCTAGGTATAGTGAATCTGGCGCGGCCTTGATCATTTTGTGATCCAGGGCCGCGCTCAAAAAGAAAGAAAAGCAGCCATGTCCGCCATCGCGCCTGTCATATCAGCCAAGAATGTCTGGAAACTGTTTGGACCCTCGCCCGAGAGCTATCTGAAGTCCATGCCAGCAGGCCGCAGTTTCGACGAGATCCGTGAGGATGGGTATATCGCCGGGGTCAAGGATGTCTCGATCGAGGTTGACCGTGGCGAAATGCTTGTCATCATGGGGTTGTCAGGATCGGGCAAATCCACGCTGGTGCGGTGCTTTTCGCGTCTGCACAACATTACCGGAGGCACGATCGAAGTAGACGGTCAGGACATCATGAAACTCAGCGAGCGCGATCTGATCGAATTGCGCCGCAACAAGATGGGGATGGTGTTTCAGTCTTTCGGTTTGCTGCCGCACCGCACTGTTCTGGACAATGTCGCCTTCCCGCTGGAAATGCGTGGGCAGGATCGCCACGACCGGCGCGAACGCGCTTTGGAGGTCATAAAGCTGGTGGGCCTTGAGGGCCGGGAAGAATACTTCCCACGGGAATTGAGTGGTGGCCAGCAACAACGTGTCGGCATCGCCCGGTCGCTGGCTATCGAACCGGATATCTGGTTTCTGGATGAACCCTTCTCGGCGCTTGACCCGCTGATCCGCCGGGAAATGCAGGATGAATTCCTGCGCCTGCAAGAGATGCTGGGCAAAACGATCGTCTTCATCACCCATGATTTCGACGAGGCGCTGCGTCTGGCTGACCGGATTGCTATCATGCGCAACGGTGCGGTCGAACAATGCGATACTCCGGATCAGATCGTGATGAACCCGGCGACCGAATATGTGGCGAAATTCACCGAGGATATCGACAAGGCCCGCGTGGTGCATGCGAAAGGGCTGGCAAAACCAGTGAACGGCCATACCCTTGAAGGCGCGCCGATCAATGGCGGATCAACCATTCATGAACTGGCCCGGGTTCTGGTCAACGATAAACGTATCCTGCTGCCGGTTGCGGATGAAACAGGCGTTGTCACCGGCGTTCTGGATCGCGATGCCGCGTTGAATGTTCTGCTCGGAGCCGAATGATGGCGACGCTGTCCACCGAGTTACCGGACACGGCAGACAGTGTGTGGGGGCGCACCAGAGTCCTTACCGCACTTCTGATCACAGCCTTTGCGCTGATCCTTGCCAAGGCGATCGGAATTCTCCCTGAATGGTTGAACCGCATTCCCGAGGCGGCAATCCCGCCAACGGCGCAGGTTCTGGATGCAGTCTTCGACTTCATCCAAAATGACCTTGGTCTGATCTATGTGACCCGCTTTATCGCCGAAGGCCCGTTGGAATTCCTGTTGGATATGTCGGCCAACCTGCTCGAAGGCAAGCGCCGCTGGCCTTATCTGGGCCCAATCCCGTGGTCAGCAATCGCTGCTGTTGCTGCTGTTGTGGGCTATGCCGTGGGGGGGTGGCGGCTGGCGGCTCTGGGTGCGGGTACGTTTATCTGGACCGCTGCAATCGGCCAGTGGAACATCGCCATGCAGACCATGTCGGTCATTGTAGTGGCGGCGCCGCTGGCGTTTGTGCTGGGCCTGGTGCTGGGCATCGCCGCCTGGAAATATGGTCGGTTCGAGCGGGTGCTGAAACCTATCCTGTCCGTTCTGCAAACCCTGCCTTTCTTTACTTATCTCTTGCCAGCGGTGATCTTTTTCAAAGTCGGACCAACTGCGGGGGCCGTGGCTACAATCACCTTTGCCATCCCGCCGATGATCCTGATGACCACACTGGGTCTGAAGAAAGTCAGCCCCGAAGTGATCGAAGCCGGCCAAATGTCCGGATGTACACGCTGGCAAATGCTGCGGCATGTATATGTCCCAGCCGCCCGCACCGAAGTGCTGGTAGGTGTCAATCAGGTGATCATGCTGTGTCTGGCAATGGTGGTTCTCACCGCCTTTATCGGTATGCCAGGCCTTGGTGCCAAGTTGCTTGCAATGATGGGCAGCTTCAAACTTGGCCGTTCGTTTGAAATCGGCGTGACCATCGTTCTTCTTGCGGTCATGCTTGACCGGATGTCGAAGGCCTGGGTCGTCAAACAGCCCATTCATTTCGAACGCGGAACGCCATGGTGGAAACGGCATCGGATTCCCCTAATCGCAGTAGGTCTGTTCATCGGGTTCACCCTGTTGTCGCAAGTGTTTCCGATCCTGGCTGAAGTTGGTCGCAAGCAGCATCTGAGCCAGGGCAAGGAAATCGACGATGTGATCAAGTCGGTTCTGGCCTTCGATGTGATCAAAGGGACAACCGAATGGCTGCGCTGGTTCCTGAACGTCAAAGTGCTGATCCCGTTTCGTGATACTCTGCTTGCCATTCCGACACCTGCGTTCATCCTGCTGGTTGTTTCCTTTGCCTATTGGGTCGGAGGCCGCAAACCCGGTATCTATGCTGCGGTGTTTTTTACAATCGTCGCGTTTTCCGGCTGGTGGGATCGCTCGGTCATCACGCTTTATACTGTGATTTCAGCGGTTGTGCTGGCAACTCTGATCGGTATCCCCTTGGGTGTTGTTGCAGCTCGGTCCAACCGCTGGTCCAAGAGTATCCTGCTGGCCTGCGACACTGCGCAAACCTTCCCTAGCTTCATCTATCTGATCCCCGCGATCATGCTGTTCGGCGTCAATGACGTGGCGGTCGTGTTTTCCATCCTGATCTTCGCCGCCGTGCCGCTGATCCGCTATACCATCATCGGTCTGGGAAGCGTGCCGCCGGAAATGACCGAAGCCGCAGACATGTCTGGTTCGACGCGCCGACAAAAACTGATGTCAGTACAGTTCCCGCTGGCGCTGCCGACAATGGCCGTCGGGTTCAATCAGGCCATCATGTTCGCGTTCTTCATGGTCATTATCGCCGCGTTCATCGGCACGCAGGATCTGGGGCAGGAGTTGCAGCGAACACTGGCAGGCACCGAATTGGGTAAGAATTTTGTACTGGGTCTGAACGTGTCTCTGATGGCGTTGACCTTTGATTTGGCAATCAGCAGCTGGGCCGAAAAGCGCAAGCGCGCTTTGGGGCTGGATTAACCGGAGTTGTTCAGATGAACGTAAAACCCTTGTTTGAGGTACCGTTCGAACGCAGCGGGGTGCTGGCTCCTGGTCTGCCCATCCTGCCGCATGGCACAGAACGCCATCCGGTTCCCGCAATGGGATCGCGCGCCGTTCCGGTGTTCAAAGGGGACACGATCACATTGCTGGATCGCGACGGGATGCAGCCCGCGGAGATGGTATTTTTTGCCCCCGACCGAAGCTCGGACGCGGCGATGCTTGGCGCGCGGGGACACGGGCGTCCCGACGGGGTAATCGCAACGCTGGCTAACGGTTCCGCCTCAGGCCGGAAGGTTTTGCGCGCGCTCGAGGTTGCGGGGTTTGACATCGGGCAGGGAGACGCAATACGCGCTTTTGCCGAAGGCTCGCGCCCCGGCGACATGATGCATTTCGTGGCGGAAAGCGATGGTCTTCTGATTGTCGCCGCGCCCGGCGAGGCGATGCGCCCGGAGAACAACAACCCTCCAACGGATATCATCCTCTATATTCAGCGTTCCGCGCCGGGTCTGGAAAAGCCGGGTGTTGGCGCGCCTGAGCCCTTGGCCGACCCTCTCAGGGACATCAACATTCAACCGGGAAACGCCATATCTTATGAGGTCAAAGCCGGAGAATTCATCCAGATTCTGGACATTCGCGGGCGCGAATGTTCGGATTTTCAGGCCTTCAGCCGCCGGGCGCTGGATCAGGGGATTGAGCGCGAAATCGATCCGACGACAACCCGCAGCCTGATGGGCAGCCTGTACCCGCAACCGGGGATATTTTCGAAATACTGGTCCGTCGATCAGGAGCCCTTGATCGAAATCGTGCAGGACACTTGCGGTCGTCATGACACGTTTGGCCTTGCTTGTACGGCGCGGTACTACGAAGACCTTGGTTATCCCGGTCACGTAAACTGTTCGGACAATATTAACAAAGATCTGGACCAGTATGGCATCAAGCCGCGCGGCGGCTGGCCTGCGATCAACTTCTTTTTTAACACGATGCTGGATGACGCCAATGCCATTGGCATGGACGATCCCTGGTCGCGACCGGGTGACTTCGTGTTGCTGCGCGCGCTGACGGATCTGGTTTGCATCAGCACGGCATGTCCCTGCGACATCGATCCGGCAAACGGATGGAACCCGACCGATATTCAGGTGCGAACGTACAAGGCGACCGAGGATTTTCAACGATCCTACGGCTATAGAAAATCTGCGGAGGCGGATGTGGAAGAAACCAAAAAAACTGCATTTCACGACTGCTTTGCGCGGCACACCCGGGATTTCGTCGAGTATAACGGCTATTGGCTGCCGAACACGATGACCAATCATGGCGCGATTGCCGAATACTGGGCCTGTCGGGACAAGGTTGCCGTCATGGACCTGAGCCCGCTGCGAAAATACGAGGTCGTCGGACCCGATGCAGAAGAGCTGATGCAGCTATGCGTGACCCGCAACATGAAAAAGCTAAGCGTCGGTCAGGTCGTCTATACCGCAATGTGTTATGAGCACGGCGGGATGATTGACGATGGCACCGTCTATCGTCTGGGTGAGACAAACTTCCGCTGGATCGGAGGGAATGACACCAGTGGATTGTGGCTTCAGGAACAAGCGCAAAAACGCAACTTGAATGTCTGGGTGCGCAATTCGACGGATCAGCTGCACAACATCGCGGTTCAAGGGCGGCACAGTCGCGACATCCTCTCGCAGATCTTCTGGACCCCCCCCCAGCAGCCGACCATTGAAGAGCTACCCTGGTTCCGGCTTACAGTGGCCCGGGTCGGAGATATGCGCGGAACTTCGGTCGTGATTTCCCGGACCGGATATTCCGGCGAACTAGGGTACGAAATTTTCTGCCATCCCAAAGACGCCGTCGAGATATTCGACCGTGTCTGGGACGTTGGTCAGAACTATGGAATTGCCCCGCTTGGCCTTGCCGCGCTCGATATGTTGCGGATCGAAGGCGGCCTGATCTTTGCCGGATCCGAATTCGACGATCAAACCGATCCGTTCGAGGCTGGCATCGGCTTTACGGTCCCGTTGAAGTCAAAAACCGATGATTTTATCGGACGCACCGCAATTGAGGAACGGAAGGCCCACCCTCATCGCAAACTTGTCGGGTTTGAAGTAGAAGGTGGAACCGTTCCTTCACCGGGCGATTGTGTGCGCATCGGAAAGGCACAGGTCGGCGAAATCACCAGCGCGATGAAATCACCCATCTTAGGAATGATCATCGCCTTAGGTCGTGTTTCGTCAACTCATGCGATCGTGGGTCGCGACATAGAAATTGGTCAACTGGATGGGCAGCAAAAGCGTTTAAAGGCGAGAATCGTTCCGTTCCCGCATTTTGATCCAACCAAAGAGCGCGTGAAAGGTGTCTACCTCGAAAATAGTTTTCCGGACGCAGCAGAATGATAATTTGATGGTTCCGTTGCAAAGATTGGGGTTGTTCGGAAACCCGCTTTTGTGCCGGTGGGTTAGGCCGCCATATTGCTAACCTCCTGATGGGTATTGCCAAGTTGTTCGTCTGTCTTGACCGGGCTATCCGCGGGTCATGAACAATCCGACCAATATGCCACGCCTAAAAGGGTTCCGCTATCCTCGTGAGATCATTGCTTATGCAGTCTGGGCGTACCACCGCTTTGCACTGAGCACGGCGGATGTTGAGGACCTGTTGGCAGCGCGGGGCGTGATTGTAAGCCGGGAAGCGATCCGGCTATGGGTCAATCGGTTTGGGCAGCATTTCGCAGACTGCATCCGACGAGATCGTCCGCGGCCAAACGACAAGTGGCACATGGACGAAGTCGTGATTTCGATCCGTGGCAGAAAACACTGGCTATGGCGCGCCATCGACGCAAATGGTGATGTCCTCGACATTCTCGTACAAACACGTCGGAACGCAAGGGCTGCAAAGCGGTTCTTTCAAAGGCTGGTGGCCCAATTTGGTGAACCGAGGGTCGTAATCACTGACAAGTTGCGCAGCTACATCAAGCCGATCAATAAGTTGGCTCCGGACGCCGACCATCGCGCCCACAAAGGCCTGAATAATGCAATCGAAGTGTCGCACAGGCCGACACGGAAGCGAGAAAAAATGTTTGGGCGGTTCAAATCACATCCGCAAGCCCAGAGGTTTCTGTCTGCACATGAGCAGATCAACTTAATCTTCCGCCCCCGCCGATACCAACTCACCGCCATCTCATACCGCCACGCACGGGCTGATGCATTCACACTCTGGGATGAATACACCGCAGAAATGACAGCCTGAGCGCGGAACAAAATCACTTTTCATGCATCCTCAAACAACTTGGCAATACCCCACCAACAGATCACTAACTGTTTCGGTCAAAAGGACCGGAGCCAACGCTGGCTTCGCTGGCTGGTTGGACAAAAACATGGCTGAAATTATCAAGCGCTCACACGCTGAGTTTACAGCTGTAAACGCCGAGAAAAAGAACTGAGGACGAGCAGAAAGGAGGAAGGCAAACAAACAAAACCCCCGAAACCGGAGCTTCGAGGGCTGCTGCGCAAAGCGCAATTCTTAGATTAGACACCTAGAATCTAGCAGCACCCGAATCGCCACACAAGAAAAAACGCTCTTGAGCGAACGGGTAATTTTTGTCTGCCGATAGATAATCATGAAAACACTAACAGCATTGGCTCCAAATGGAGCAACCTTGTCGGGAACGGCAGGGCAGGGGAGTTGTACGCCCAAAAAATGGATACTTCTTCGCGCGGTTGAAGAGGCCAGAGAACCTCTTGGCTTAAAATCTACAACTCTCAATGTCCTGAGAGCGATGATTTCCTTTGTGGGCGGTGATCAGATTACAGTGGACCAAGATGATCATCACATCTGTTTCGCGTCCAACGCGGCAATCGCCAAACGAACTCATGTCAGCGTGCAGACTGTTGAGCGTCATATCTCGACGCTGGTTGAGCTTGGACTTATTCGTCGCATCATGAGCGCAAACGGCAAGCGATGGGCGCGCCGGGATCGACAGGGCAGGGTGATCACCGCAACTGGGCTCTCCTTGATGCCTTTGTCTGAAAGGCATGCAGAGTTCATCCAGGAAGCCCAGAGGCATGCTGATCGCGTTCTCGAGTTCACTGTACTCCGTGACAAGGTTTCCGCCGCTCTGGCGCGCCTTAGAGAACTTGTAGCAAATGACACCGCGATCTCTGATTTGATGACCACTGTACGCAATGCTCTGCGTCGCAAACCAGATGCGAATATACTCAGCGAGCTGTTGGCAGAAATCTCTGTGGAAATCTCCGAGATAACACAAACTGATGCAGAAAATTTGAGGGCCAGTAACAGTGAAATTGAGGGGCACAAAGAGAACTCTTTGAATCCGAAAGTTAAGAAAGAAAAACTTTCTCAGATTCAGGTTTCTCCAGATCAAATGGAGCGCAGTTTTCCACGGCTATGCTCAGAACTACGCTTTGCTAAAGATCAGCACCACTGTGATCGGCTTATGGATGATATCGCCGAGTACCTGCGGCTTGGCCAAACCTGGTATGCAATGAAATCAACGTTTCGCCCAGCTATTCGCTTCATCGTTCTCGGATACATCTTCCAACGTGCTGAAAACATACAATCTCCAGGGGCTTACCTGATTTCATTGCTGGCTAAAATCCAAAAGGGAGAACTGTCCCCAAAGGCAATGCTCTCGCGGTCCTCCAATGCCACGTAAATTTCAGGAAACAAGACAAGTTTCACCGTTTTCAGATTACACGTCCAATCGATGATCGGATCGAAAAGTTTGAAAAAGGTGAGCTATAGGATTGACCTCTATAAATCACATATCCATAAGTAGTGAGTTATAGAAAGGAGGCTTATACCTCACGATGTGGAACTGGCAGTACCCTGATTGGCCGACCTTTCGTTACGATGCCGCAAGACTCGAACCATACGAGCAACAGTTCCTGTTGTCCTCAGGGGAAGTTCTTGGAGCTGTTCATCATGTGAACACATCGGATCGAGATCAATTGCGTATCGACCTGCTAAGCGAAGAAGCGATGAAAACCAGCGCGATCGAAGGTGAGATGCTGGATCGTCTCAGCGTGCAATCTTCCTTGCGTCGGCATCTTGGACTGGCTCCCGACAGCTATCCATCCAAACCGCGCGAGCAGGGCGTTTCTGAAATGATGGTGGATGTTTATTCCAATTATTCGGAACCACTGTCACACGACACTCTGTTTCGGTGGCATGACATGCTTCTGTCCCATGACAGGCATCTGGAAAGGATTGGAGCATACCGAAGCCATGAGGATGCGATGCAAATCGTCTCAGGCAGGCTCGACCGCCCAACGGTGCATTTCGAAGCGCCACCTTCACATCAGGTTCCGGCTGAAATGGACCAGTTCGTGACCTGGTTCAACCGGACCGCACCGGATAGTCCCGAACCATTGCGCGCACTGATCCGGGCCGGTTTGAGCCATCTGTATTTCGAGAGCATTCACCCCTTTGAGGACGGCAATGGCCGGTTGGGTAGGGCGCTGGCTGAAAAGTCCCTGGCGCAAAATATTGGTCAGCCAAGCCTGATTGCCCTTGCTTTCACCATCGAGCGAGAGCGGAAGGCATATTATGATCAGCTTGAACGCCATCAAAAAACGCTGGACGTCACACCATGGCTTATCTGGTTTGCAGAGACCGTACTTACAGCGCAGCAGGTGACTCTTGAGCGGGTTGGGTTCTTCATATCCAAGACGCACTTCTATGACCGGCATCGCGATCAGTTTAACGCCCGCCAAGGCAAGGTAATCGCCCGGTTGTTCAAGGCTGGGCCGGATGGGTTCAAAGGCGGATTGAGCGCCGAGAACTATATCTCGATCACGGGAACGTCCCGCGCCACAGCGACGCGGGATCTGCAGGACCTGGTAGAGAAGGGGGCTTTGACCCGAACCGGTGAACTTCGGTACACACGCTATTGGCTAAAGCTGGACGGGTAGGGGGCTGAAGTACGGCACGAAGGGCGGTCTCCGGACATTCGCCGCAGTCCCGAGCCAGCCTGGGCTTTGATCAAAGCCGACGTTCAAAAGGTGCCGATTCCGAGCTCGGCTCTGCATCGCTGCAAGCCCGCTCCGAGCCCAATCCGGCCGGACCGAAATCACAAGTTTTTCTGCTGCAGCAGGCCGGACGGAAAATCCAATCATAGCCCATCGTTGTCCCGCAGCGATGAAAGCGGACGCTCGAATTGGTCGCGGCATGCATTACTGGCTATCCATCCATCTCCAACGGAGGTCTGCTCAGTGATCTATTGTCTAACACCGACGTGGCGCTGGTACTCGTCGCACAATCTTCAGGCGACGCCATTCAGGCTTTCACTGGGACAAGTCGCGAACTCCGATACTTCCGGTGTTTTGGCCAGAACTCCCACGTTCGTCATTTGACCGGCATCCACTTTTCTGACGATTGACCCGGCCTCAACTTCCTCGACCGTAACGTTGAAGGGCAAGAGAAAACCACATTGGCCCCGGCGTTCACTGCCCGAAATGCAAGTTTCAGGTTGCTTGCCCCAAGAATTGAATAGCTGTGAAAGACCTCCCAAAGCTTCTCCACAAAAAGCCTTGTCGAGGTCGATGCGCGAAATGACCCCGAAGCCTTCTACAGCGAGCGTGGCAATTACCTTCTCGACCGCACCATTGAACGGACGGTCGAGGCTTACTGTCATCCCAAATTCCACTGCCCGTCAGCCTGCTGGCGTGTACCAGATGGGAGATGTGTAAGCACGCTCCTGCTGTGATGTCGGTGCGCCTTCAGGAATCTCGATCCCGTAGCGATAGGCATCGTAGACATACCAAGGCGGTGTGGGGATCTCCAATACCCGGGCGTAGTAGAAGGCCGGGCGGGCGGGATCGAAGTCCGGGTCGGTCCAGACGGTCGCAAGCTCGGATGCCCCGATCGAGTTGGCCCAGCTCGCCGTTGCCACATTCACCGTATCGCCTACCGCGGGCACCATGCCATCCGAGCCGGGGACGCGCCCGTCGGACCAGGCGACGTCGTAGACCGCCTCGCTGGTCGTGCCGTCCTCGTTGAGCCAGCCCTTCACGACCTGGATGCGGTCGAGGTTGGCGCCAATCGGATCCCGTAGCGCGGCCACCATGAATGTCGGCGCCTCGGCCCCATCAGGCGCAGCGGACAGATCAGCGCCCATGGGCACGCCTTTCGAATACCCTACGGTTGACGGAATACGAGATGCGATATCGGCCTCGTCAAAGTCCCAGCCACCGAAGAAACGAACCGATATTCTAGGGCCGGTCGTGGCGTAGACTTCCTTGCGCGCCATGGCGTCGAAGATGCTTTCGCGGGTATTCTCCTCGGCCCAGACCGCCGTGAGACCGGCAGCGACCATCTGCCAAGCGAACAGCTCACCGTTTTCATTCTTCATGAAAGGATGCTGCATCCGCTCTGCGGACGGCTCGTACCCGGTGTGCTTGCCAAAGAAATTCTCTTCTTCGGCGGTCACAAGACCGGTATGACTGTCTGTCGCGCCGCTGAACCCAAACTTGTAAGGATTTGTCCCGAACTCAGCTTCCAGCGCCAGCCCGCTCTTCAGCGCTTCGCGGGCATATTCTCGCGCCAGCATATCCTCGGTCTTGGCTTCGGATAGATCGAGGTTGCCGACATCCCAATTGTAATAGTCGGCAAACTCGTCATTCGGGCTGAGAAACGGGTGTGCCTCGCCGTCGCCCTTGATCTGAGTGATCTCATAGAGCGGTTCCCATTTGGCCCGGGCTTCAACGTACTCTTGAGTCACAGGCGAGCCGTCGAACCGGATGTCGATCGGAAACATTACGCCGTTGGACAGGTTGCCGTTGTGTGCAAGTGCCAGCACCGCGCCGTTGGTCTTCTCCTCGTAGGCCTCGAGATAGGCATAGAGATCCATGGGATCGGGACTGCCCCAGGGCGGCGTCATCACCATGGGAACAACTTGCCCAACGCGGTCCGGCCCATCGCGGAAAATCACGTTGCGGTGCATGTTGTTGCCCGCGACGAGCGAAGTCCATTCGAACCCGAGCATTGGGGTAAAGATGCCGGGCTCGTAGAAGCGCTCGGCGGTCTTGAGGTTGTCCGACCAAATCGTTGCGAACCTTCGCGAGCCGGGCATGTAATTGTTGAACATTTCCTCTTCGATGGCGCCCTGAGAAACGCTTCCGATCAGGTCAAGCGCTGTATCCACTGCTGTCTGTCCGCCCGCGCGGAACCCGTCGGACCAACGTTTGCCCTGTTCATAGCGCGTAACCGACGGATTGCCTGCAAGAGCGTCGAAGATCATGCCCATACCATCCGAGTGATCTGCAATAACCAGCCAGTCTAATGGGCGCGACAGGCGAACAGGCTGGCCAGAGGACGCGATGATCTCTTCTCCGCGCGCAAAACGATAAGCATCCTCATGGTCAAGGCGCGCACCGAAACCTCCGGCGTCCATAGATTGTCCCGTATGAAGATGCGTCTCTCCCCAAAGTGGCCGTTCCGGGAAAGTTCGACCAGCATAGGGTGAATAGGCCGGCGCTGGATAGGTATCGGCGAGCTGTTCCGAAGTTGGGGTCCATTCCTGCGCATGGGCTGGCATTGCCGTAGTGAGGACAGTCGTTGCGAGCAAGGCAATCGCGTTTTTTACGGCGGCGTGTCTCTGCTGTTCCATGTCTTCTCCTCCCAACGCTTCTGTTTTAGCATAAAACCATATTTTAGCGGTTTGGTCGAACAGTCCCCATGACCGAGATCAAACGGACGTCGTGCTTGGTATAGAGATTTGGCGTTGGAAATCTGGTCTGATTAAGGGCGCCCGTTTGGTGCCAAAGCTTCCGTGCCACGATACCCTTGATCATCGTCGAATGCATGGAATCCGGCGGTAAGGGTCGCGAGGTTGGCGATTGTATATGCCTCAAGATTACTTGGGTTTTGTGTAATAGCTTGCAATCACATCGCCGACCGTAGAGCTTACCCCCTTGTGGCGACTGATACCCGAAGGCCTGATGATACGCATGCGAACGCTTCTTCTTTCCCCGCTTGTCCATTTCTTCGCGCTTGGTGCCCTGATCTTTGCCGCATACGCGGCGATCGAGGATGAGCCAGTTGCGCTCAGCCCCGATATGATCAGCTTGACCGAGAGCGAGGCAAACCGACTGGTGCAGAACTTCATTGCCACCTGGAACCGCCCCCCCACGATCCGGGAGTTGGAGAACTTGATGCAATCGTGGGCGCTGGAAGAGGCCTATGTCCGCGAGGCGCTGATCCTCGGACTTGATCAAGGCGACGTGGTCATACGCCAGCGATTGAACCAGAAGATGAAGTTCCTCGCAGAATCCGGCGCCGCGATGGTGGAACCAGATGAGGCCATGCTTCAGACGTATCTGGACCAAAACCCGGAACGGTTCACGCAAACCGCTCGAATGGCTCTGGAACAGATCGTTGTGCCCGGAGATCGGGATACCTTAGAACTTCTGGCGCTGCTGGAGAACGGTGCCGACCCGGCGACGCTGGGACCGGCTACTCTACTGCCACAGTCCTTTCCGATAACGCCTTCGCCGGTGATCGACCGCACATTTGGAGAGGGGTTCCACGAGGCGCTGGCGGACCTGCCGGTCGGAAAATGGCAGGGTCCGGTCGAGAGCGGCTATGGCCTGCATCTCGTGCGGGTAATCGAGAGAATGGACGCCGTGCTGCCACCGCTGTCCGAAATCCGCGACCGCGTAAAGGCCGAATGGCTCGCCGCTGAGACAAAGAAAATGCGCGAAAGCTTCGGTCAAGCGCTGCTGGATCGCTACACCATTATCTTGCCCAACGCCGAAGGGGTGTTGAACAGATGAAACGGCTGCTGTTACTTCTGCTCGCCATTTCCGCCATCTGTCTGCCGGGATACGCGCCGGCCCACGCGCTTGATCCAGGGTATCTCGATCTCGCGTCCATGGGGCAAGAGCGCTGGCGCGTGACCTGGCGCGCACCTGACGTGAACGGTCGAATGATGCCCATAGAGGCTCGCCTGCCAGGGAACTGTTCACATGAGCCGCCTCCGTCACCGTCCTTTGATGGACGTGCCTGGACAACCGCATGGGTAACCACCTGTCCAGGAGGCCTTGAGGGCGGTGTGATCGAGATCGTCGGGCTGGAGCAGACCAGAACGGAAACCTTAGTGCGGTACGAATTGGAACCCGGACAGACGCAGGTGCGTCGCCTGACATGGACCGAAACCGCATTCACTGTACCTGAGGATCCTGGGGTTCTTGACATCCTTTCGAGCTATGTCGCGCTCGGAGTGACACACATCCTCGAAGGCCTTGATCACCTGCTTTTTGTCTTCGCGCTTGTGCTGCTGATACGCGATCGCAGTCGGTTGTTCTGGGCGATCACGGCGTTCACCGTTGCGCACAGCATCACGTTGGCTTCGGCCACTCTCGGCTGGCTGAACCTCCCTCCTCCACCTGTCGAGGCCGTGATTGCGCTTTCAATCGTGTTCCTCGCCCATGAGCTATCGCTTTCACCGGAGAACCGTGACCCGTTGGCCGTGCGTTTCCCCTGGATCGTCGCTTTCGCATTCGGCTTGATACATGGTCTGGGGTTCGCCGGGGCACTGAGGGAGATCGGCTTGCCTGAAGGGGACATTCCACTGGCCCTGTTTGCTTTCAACGTCGGGGTAGAGCTTGGTCAGATCCTGTTTATCGTTGTGGTACTGACCATTGGGTTCGCGGCCCGGCTTCTCTATCCGGCAGTAAAAGAGCGAGCGGTCCAGCTTGAACACGTGACAAGTTACTGCGTTGGTAGTCTAGCCGCCTTTTGGGTGATTGAACGGATTGCGGGATTTTAAACAAGATTCGAATGCAGCGACCAACGTAGCCACTGATGCGCTCTGAATGACCGCTCTCTGGGAATCGCAGCTGCAGTGCGGCGAGGACTCCTTAGATCGTGCCTCAACCGGTGTTCCAATTTCGCTGCATTCGCATCTGGCAACTTTGCCCCGCTCTGCCGTCATTGCCCTATCGGAAATGCTGCGCGATGCACGAACGGCAGGTCTGGGAATCTGCCCTGCGGCGACGCTCGATCTAGCCAATGTCCGGATTGGGCCGGAGTGGTGGTCTGAAGACCACCTCCCACTCAGGATCCTGTGCCGCCTCCGATGTCTGGTTCGAGCCCACTCTGACCGATGCTGCGAAGAGCGCCAATGTCCGAGACATATCAATTGCCGTCATCCTTTGGTCTGACAACATGGTCATTTCCGGAACCCCATCCTATTGTAGTCGTGGAAGGAGGCTGCCTGAAAGTCGAGGATTTGTGCTCTCCCGCCTCGATCTGTAAAATTAAACTGAAACTGGAAAAAGGGAGTGGTCATAGATGAAACGTTTCTTGCCTCACGAAACGGATCAGAAATTTCTTATTTTCGCCGCGACCGGAACGGACCTGATTTTCAATCGCAGGGTTGAACTGCCTGGGTTTGCGTCATTCCCCTTGGTTGAGGATGCCAACGCCCAGCCGATTGTTGTCGACCAAATGCGCGATCTGATGAAGGTGGCCGCCAAGGCCGATCTGGGTTGCATAATCGATACACTCACGTGGATGGCAAACCGCGACCGTGCGGCACCGCTTGGCTATGGAGCTGACCGCTTGGCAGCTTTGAACCAGAAAGCAGTGGCCCTTATGTGCAACTTGCGAGACGAGGCAATGCGCGATGATGTTCTGGTGGCGCTCTGCATCGGTCCCTCCCGTGATGCCTATGCCAAACTTCCGCCCCTGACGGTCGCGGGCGCGCGCGCCTATCATGCTATTCAGATAGGCGCAGTGGCTGACGCCGGAATCGATTTGGTTAATGCGTACACTTTCAATCAAGTAGAAGAAGCCGCAGGTGCTGTACTGGCAGCCAAGGATTGCGGGGTGCCGATTGCGGTCTCATTCGTTGTGGAAACCGATGGCTGCCTGGACAACGGAACTGGTTTGGAAGAGGCGATTGATCGCGTCGACGCACTCACCGATGGGGCTGCGGCCTATTTCATGGTCAACTGCGCGCATCCCGATCACTTCAGCCATGTTTTGACAGGGCACCCGCGGCTGAAAGGAATGGCGGTGAATGCCTCGCGGTGCAGCCACGCTGAACTCGACAATGCGACCGAGTTGGACGACGGAAATCCGAAAGAACTCGGTGCCGAGGTTGCGCGCCTCGTACGCAGTTTCCCGGATATCTCTGTTGTAGGCGGCTGTTGCGGTTCGGACATGCGCCACATGAGAGAGATGGCGGCCTGCATCAAGGCATGAAACCATGGATTGCTAAGGCTTTATGACGGTGTTCAACTGTAACCAGTCAAATGACTGCAAGTACCTAATTTTACACGTTCGCTAAAGAAGAGCGAACTCACACTTTGTCCGCGATGTGTGAGTCCACTCAGTCTCCAATTTTGCAAGTGCTGCGAGCGACCGCTAAGCGGGCTGCGTCTGCAGCATTCTAGACCATGTTTGAGTGGCTGGTATGGGCCGTGGGGTGCGGGCTCATATACTACTAGTAGTGGCTCCCAGCAGTCCGTTCTGAGCCTCTCAGATGCCATCCAGTGGCATTGTGGTGCGAAAAATCGCTGAGAGCGCACTTATGCAAACTCTCCGCCTGTGGCTCCAAGATTTGCGTGCGATCTCTCTGGGGCCAAGCCCCGGCCGATGGCCATCCCCTTCGATGCGAAGCGCATCGAGATGGAAGGGCGCGCTGCCCCTTCCAAACCATCCCAACGGGGCTCCGCCCGTTCGGCAGCGAAACGCTCCACTGGAGCGTTTCCAAGTAGCTGCCTCACCCTGCGCGGTTGGATTGCGGCCGGAACGGCAGTCTCAAAACTTCGACCGATGCCCCACGGTTGGGGCCGGTCCGGTTTTGGCACTGTCGTTCCGGGGGGCGTCGATCTGTGGTGCTGTGGCCCTTGATCTCCACCGGGTTTGCCCAAGGCAAACCGCCGATGTGTGCCGCCAATCTCCCGCCCCTCATACCGGGGTGCCCGTTGGCACGGCTGGGGAGATTGGTGGACCGCATCGGCAGGCCCGCGCCTCAGAGGGTGTGCGAGCTTCCCGGAGATTGTCCGGGGGACAATCTCGCTCGCTCACAGGCACCACTTCGTGCGGGCTGTCTTTTTCCCTCCGGCCCCAGCGGTGCGAACGCGCACAGCGATCAAGGGCGGCCGGGGCTCCGCCCGTTCAGCAGCGAAACGCTCCCCCGGAGCGTTTCCAGGAAGCTGCTTCACCCTCCGGGAAAAAGACTGTTGCCCCGGTGGACCATGCCGGAGCATGGACCGGGGTCAGTGGCGGCGCGCGTCAGCATTCTTCGTATCACGGAGCGGGGTAGGGCGGATGGCCAGTTACCACCTTTCCGTAAAGACGATCAAACGCAGCGCGGGACGCTCTTCGACCGCGGCGGCGGCGTACCGTGCGGGGGAGCGCATCGAATGCCAGCGCGAGGGGCGGCTGCATGATTACACCGCCAAGCGTGGCATCGAAGAGACTTTCATCCTGACGCCCGAACATGCGCCGTCCTGGGCACAGGACCGGGCGGCGCTCTGGAACGCCGCCGAGGTGAGCGAGACCCGCCGCAACTCCGTCACCGCCCGCGAGTGGGAGCTGGCTCTGCCGTCCAAGATCAGCGCCGAGGACCGCTCGCAGATCACCCGGCAGTTTGCTGAAGAGTTGGTCAGCCGCTACGGCGTGGCGGTGGATGTGGCGATCCACGCGCCGCACCGGGAAGGGGATCAGCGCAACCATCATGCTCATGTTCTGACCACCACCCGGAAGCTGGAACCGGAGGGGTTCACGGCCAAGACACGCGTGCTTGATTCCGCGAAAACCGGTGGCGTTGAAATCGAGCAGATGCGCGGGGTTTGGGCCGAATTGCAAAACCGGGCATTGGAGCGGGTCGGGGAAGTGGAGCGGGTCGATCACAGGTCTCTGGAAGCGCAGCGGGAGGAGGCTCTGAGCCAGGGTAATGCGCTGAAGGCCGAGGAACTGGATCGTGATCCGGAGATCAAGCTGGGGCCAGCGGCCAACGCGATGGAACGCCGCGAGATGCGGGCGGCCAAGCGTGAGGGCCGCGACTATGAACCTGTCACCGAGCGGGGCAGGGCGGTACATGCGGCCCGGCAGGCGCGGGCGCTCTTTGCCGAGATGCGGGAACGACTGGAACTGGCGCGGGACACCTATGGGGCCGAGCGCGAGGCCGGGCAGGGGCGTGTGTCAGCCGGTCTGGCGGCGCTCCGGGCGGCAGCCAGCAAGGACCGAGGTGCGGATCGCGGTGACGGCGACATCCGGGATCGGCTGGCGCGAATTGTTGGGCGCGAGGAGCCAGAGGTCGGTGGGCAGAGTGTCGAAGAACCCTCGGACCTGCGGCACGTCAATGAGCGGCTGCGTGAAACCCTGGGCCGGTCGGAAGACACCGGGGCAGGGCGGGATGATGACAGCGCAGGCCGGCCGTCGATCCGGGATCGGCTGGAAGGCGTGTTGAACAAGCCGCGCGAAAAATTGGAGCGCGGTGACGGGCGGAATCGCGACGATGAACAGGAGCACGAGCGCGAGATAGATCGAGAGATAGATCGTGACCTGGGCCTCAGCCACTGAGGTTCTGTGGTAATAGATAGCCAAATTAAGAAATATCGCATTGCGATACGCCTTGCCTCAGAATTTCCGGGGCAAGGCAGCATCGAGGTCAAAACCTGACAAACCCTTAGAAAGGCATTGCCATTATTGGGTAAAGTGTTTTCTCTACCTTGGTATTTTGGCGGGAACCGGTTGTTTCTGTTCCACAGGAATGTGGTTTTCTTTGAGAACCCGCCAACGTGATTTACGTACTCAGCAACAATCAGTTCATCGCGCTGACTAACGCTGAGTATTTGATCAGGATACTGTATTACGCGAACAAGAAATCATCCTGTGCGAGAAGCCCGGCATTAATACCTGTTAGGGTGACTGTACCCTGACCAGCAACATCGATGACGGCTCCATCGAGTCCATCGGTGATCACAAGATCACTAAACTGAAGGCCGGTACCTTCGAAGCGGAGCAGGTCGATCCCATCTTCAAAATCGGTGATGTGATCGTTTCCGTCACTCAGATTAAACACAAACTGATCTGCACCGGCACCTCCCGTTATCGTATCGTCCCCGAGCCCTCCGTCGATGATGTCGCCAAACTTGGATCCCAAAATCACATCATCGCCATTGGTGGCAGCATCATTGACGGCGCGATCCCTGATGCCTGCTTCATCCAGCGTACCATCCGAAAACAATATCGTGGTGATGTTCGTGCGCTCTTGACCAAGCGCTTCGTAAAGGAGTTGGTCGCCCAACGTGATTTCACCATCCGGAGTTGAAATGAGAACACTTCTGTTCTGAAATCCAGTCAATCCGAACGAAACTTGATCGGAGCTATATTTGCTGAGATCGAGGGTATCTGCGCCGTTGTTAGAAAAGTAACCGACAATAAAGTCGTTACCGGAATGATAGACGATGGTGTCATCCCCGGCACCGGCGTAAATGGTGTCGTTACCGGCTCCACCACCAAGTACTTCAGAATAATTGGAACCCTGAATTACGTCGTCGCCATCGGTGGAACTGTCATTGCGGGCGCGATCCCTGATGCCCGCTTCGTCCAGCGTGCCATCCGCAAACAGGATCGTGGTGATATTGGTCCGGATGTGACCAAGCGCTTCGGTGAAAAACTGGTTATCCAGCGTGATCTGACCGTCCGGTGTCGAGATGATCACGTTGTTTTTATATTTTCCAGTAATTCGGAACGAAACCTGGTCCGCGTTGTACTTGCTCAGATCAAGGGTGTCCGCGCCGTAGTTGGACCAGTTGCCCAGAATAACGTCATTTCCGGACTCGTAGACAATGATATCATCGCCTTCTCCGGCAGAAATGGTGTCGTTACCGGCTCCACCGTTTATCGTCTCGGCGTAATTTGTACCCTGGATGGTGTCATCTCCATCTGTCACGGAGTCGCTGACGGCGCGATCCCTGATGCCTGCTTCATCCAGTGTCCCATCAGAAAACAGGATCGTGGTGATGTTCGTGCGCTCTTGACCAAGCGCTTCGTAAAGGAGTTGGTCGCCTAACGTGATTTCACCATCCGGAGTTGAAATGAGAACACTTCTGTTCTGAAATCCAGTCAATCCGAACGAAACTTGATCGGAGCTATATTTGCTGAGATCGAGGGTATCTGCGCCGTTGTTAGAAAAGTAACCGACAATAAAGTCGTTACCGGAATGATAGACGATGGTGTCATCCCCGGCACCGGCGTAAATGGTGTCGTTACCGGCTCCACCACCAAGTACTTCAGAATAATTGGAACCCTGAATTACGTCGTCGCCATCGGTGGAACTGTCATTGCGGGCGCGATCCCTGATGCCCGCTTCGTCCAGCGTGCCGTCCGCAAACAGGATCGTGGTGATATTGGTCCGGATGTGACCAAGCGCTTCGGTGAAAAACTGGTTATCCAGCGTGATCTGACCGTCCGGTGTCGAGATGATCACGTTGTTTTTATATTTTCCAGTAATTCGGAACGAAACCTGGTCCGCGTTGTACTTGCTCAGATCAAGGGTGTCCGCGCCAAAGTTAGACCAGTTGCCCAGAATAACGTCGTCACCAGAATGATAGATGATTACGTCATCCCCGTCACCGGCTTTGATCGTATCATTGCCCGAACCTCCGATAAGAACGTCATTGCCTTTCCCAGCATCAATAACATCATTGCCGGCTCCACCCGCCAGTACTTCCCCGCCATCGGTTCCGGTGAGGGTTTCATCTGCAGCAGTTCCGAGTACCTGTGTGGACGCAGCGGCTTGCCATTCAACAAGAGAAACGTTGAGCAGCGTGACGGCTTCATCGTTGCCGAAGGTGATCACCACATTATTGCTTTGCTGGGAGACCGTTGTCCCTGAAGGCGGCGCATTGGGATCCAATGCAACACCCGAGACTGTGATAACATGTGATGCAACCTGAAATCCGGAAAACGACTTGTTTCCGCTTCCCGGTGTGAAATCGAGTTCTGTGTGATCCTCGATTACTTCTGGTGGATTGGGATCCGGCATAACGGCATTAATGCTGCCATCGGAAATTAACGTTGTACCCTCGAAATATCCGCCAGCGACGAACCAAGAAACTTCGCTCTCGTCCTCGAAACCTGGATGCTCGGCAAGGCTATTGTAGCCGCCAATATCCATCCAGAAATAAATCTCAGCATTTCTTACATAAACACTTGGGTCGCCATCAAATCCGACATACCTTGCCTCATAAGAGCTGTTGAGAACAGCCGACGAAAAATCATACCCGTCCGTAAACAGCAAGTTACCGTTTTCATCATACTCGAAGAACTTTTCCCAATAGCCAATTGATACGCTCGTTTGAATATTGGTAATTTGACTGCCTAAAAACGTAGCGTCGAAGATTCCTGCAGCCCGCACTTTGTCGTACTGCGGAAAGCCAGTCGAATATGGTCCGGTGCTGTCTGTTCCTTCCCCAGTTACATCAAGAAGAGTGTCAAAAGACCCGAATTCGACGATTGGTGGTGGCGAAGTAGGGCCGCCTACGCTGGGATCGACCGCTTCGGAATACTCATAGTGCTGTATCGAGTACTGCTCCATGCGCACATCAATTGTTCCGCCGTAGTCTCCGTCCCTGACAAATGTGTCATCTTCATCCGGGTTTAGTACCACGGCATCAATTGCCGCCCAGTTAAAATCGCTGCCAAGCCCTAAAAGGCCCAAATCAAAACTGGCAAAGTTTTCTTCGGTCAGATCTTCAACATTTGCGACCAGAATACCCCCAGTCACGTTAAAAACGTCTGCTCCTTCGCCACCGAAAACTATTGCTGGGCCATTTCCGGTCACAAAGCCTATGTCGAATGTGTCGCCCCCGGCGCCCCCGGCAACCATGTTACCAGAGTCTATGTTGTTAAATGTATCTACCCCGTCACCACCTATAGCGATTTCGATATTGGCTACTTCGAGGTTAAGCGTAACACCGCCAACTCCCACAACAATGGCGATATCGCGCCCTTCGCCACCATCGACGACTGTATCATTAGCGTCAATGTAAAGGGTGTCATCACCTCCCAGACCGAGGAGTTCATCCGCACCATCGGCACCTTTCAGAATGTTGTTTTGATCATTGCCAGTGATGGTGTCATCAAAATCGGAGCCGATGACGTTTTCGAAGTCGGTGGCGATGAGAGTGTTGTCGCCGTAAGTTAACTGATTTGTAGAGAGGTCAATTTCAACCCGCTTGGTGAGTTGCGAAAAGTCCAAAGTGTCTCCAACGTCGTCAGAGTTCCCCCCAGCGTCAATTTCTGTAAGGCTAGTGTCTCCAACAAAGCTAACATGGTCGTCACTTTGGCCTAGGATGAGATTTTCGATGTCATAAAGGGCGGCAGATTCGCTGAAAGGTTCGCCAGCTTCCCCGTAGGTTACCACCGCGGCGAATGGGACACCGGGACTTTCCAGTGAACCAACGTTGACGCGTGTGGCGTCAATTTGACTTGAGGCAATATCATTCAAAAAGCTGACGGTGTCATTGCCTATCCCGCCATCAATCAAGTCAATGGATTGTTGGCCAGAGCCTGCATAGTTCGACCCAAATCCAGCGTTGATGTAATCATCGCCTGCGCTGGTATGGATAATGTCGGAATTTTCTGTAGTTGATAGATTGTCGCTTTGGTCTAAACGCCCAACTTGTATTTCGCCTGATCCAGCCGCATATCCGAGGAGAGTCGTCCCATCGATCCCGTATGCAATTTCCAAAAACGCTGCTAGTTTCCCAGCTGCGCTAGCCGCTGTACCTGCACCACTAGGGTAGCTAACTATTTGTGAAATTGCGTCCCAAATGTTCGCCGCAGTGTAGTTCTCAAACATGAACTTTATCATTGCTAAAGCATCATACGTTCCGTTCTTGTATGAGGCATCAAACGGTTTAGAGATGAGGTTCCCGTCAATATCAAAATCTATGTGCAGAATATTTTGAAGAAATTCACGTTCATATCCGAGCGCTAGAAACAGTGGGTTTCCGGCCCAGCCACCCAGTTCTCCCCCAAACAGAACTGCGGCAGCTGCGGCAGCGTCAACAGAAGCTAAGGTCTTGATGTCGGGCACGGTGTGTGGAGGGACTTCTGAAGAAGTTTGTGTTGGATCAGATAATTGGTTGTAAACAATCCGCGCCATCGTATTCGATATCTCATTCATTTTCTCAACCGTTACTGCCCCTCCAGTGCGAGCATCAGCTTGAGCGTTGTTGTAGTTCCGAATGAAATCTGCTTGACTGCCGACGCCAATATTGACTTCTGCAGCACCTCTCAGCCAGAGCCAGACAGGTTCTTCAACCCCTGGCTGACCTTCGACAATTGAAGCCAGTGCTAGATAAAATGACGCTTCGGGATGAGAATCTAGATGGCCAGTTGCGTCCAAACCTAAGTAAGTTGAGTAAAGGTCCGGAGCGAGTTGCGCGATATAATCTGCTCTGGATATCTCTTCAATCGTACCCTTAAAAATGATGTTGTTGGAAAACTCACCGTCTATAACTGCCTTAAGAAATGTAAGTTGCTCTTGGTTTAATTGCATAGTTTCTTACCAGTGTCCTTGACTTCAGTGTTTTGAATCGCCTTTTCGAGGTCTGACAGAGGCTTGGACCAGTCGCGCATGTCCAAGTATTCCCAATCGAAAGCAGAAACAGGCCAGTGGCCTTCTAAATCTGACGCTGTATTGAACTTCACAGTGACCATAGAATTGTTGCGTCTCAGGCCCTCAAGAAGGCAGTTGCGCCTCTTGGGATCTTCGCTGTTGAGTACCAAGCCTCGGTTGCATGATACTTTAACAGGCAAGCGAAACAGCTTTGCATGCGTAGGAACAAAAAGCTCAGTACCGGATTCAAGCGTCCTATTTTTTGGAAACGTACCCATCCAAGTATCGAAATCAGCCCAAACCCCACCGTAGAGCCTTAGTTCACTAATTTTGTAAGGCGAGCTTTTACCAAGCATTGTTTCCAATAAAGGAGGCTGAGATGACCTTTCGCTCGGCGAACCAAGAATAATCAACTTGGCCTTCAACGGCGCTTCATCGAAAATCTTCTGGAGTTGTTCCGGTGTCATTCGATCCAAGGATCGAAAATCTTTCAACGAACCATCGGGCTGTATGATCTGCAACTGCGGAACCAGTGGTACAATCATATGTTGCTCACCCAGACACACAGAAAGGCTTTCTTGAACCTGCACTTCTTCGATATTGCTTTCAGCAGCTACGGCGAACGATAACAAAGAAGAAGTTGTCACTCCCGCCATCAGGCCCATCAAGTTTATAAATTTCATGCTATTGATTCCAAAGGCGAGGATGCAGCCCATACCGGTAGCTTGGGTTCACTTGAACAGGTGACGCTTAAAATAGTCAACACTAGATTGAAACGCCGATGGATATTCAATCATAGCGAGATACCATCAAACAACTAAGCTAATGCGATTTCTAGTGTTTTGGCTTAAAATCAAAGCCTTGCCCTGTCGACCAACCGGTAAAACAGATGGATCATAATCCATTATGTCGACCTCGACATAACTGCTCATAATGCCGATTTCAGGATAATATGGGGGACACATCAGAAACCACATGAGTATTTGACAGACGCGGAGTTTGCTAATGTTTGGAGCTAATTCTCATTAAGTTCGTTTGTGACATTAAGGGTGGTGACCTGGTGACAGAAACTTAAGAGTTTTGTCACCAGCGCTCGTTCAGGGTATGCTTTGGCGAACCCTCCCCCTAGATTTTAGTCACGTCCAGACCTGCCTTTTTCAGCCGTGGTGCAATCTTCTTCATCTTGCCGAACTCGGTGCCAAACGATGAACCTATTCCAAGAGCTTCGCAAAATTCCTTCCCGGTGACATTTTGTAGAACGTCTGAATGCTTGATGACTTGAAGGTGGAGCTCAGCCACATAGGCGTTGCGTGGCGCGTCGTTGATTGCTTCTTTGATCATGGAAATCACTTGATTGATGGGCATTTTCATATCCTCGGCGTTTGATGTGGTCTTTAGCGCAGTGCTTTATGCATTAAGCTTAAAGCTTGATGCACTACAAGCTTCAAAAGATTAGCTAAATACCCTTGGTCTAAACCCACCTGTCAAAAACGGTCGTTATTGTCCAAGCCCCATGCACCCCCCCCAGGATCAACCGCTTAGCTAGGACAAAAACCCCCGGCAAAACCTTTGCAGTTTTGGCAGGTTTTTGTCTGGGTTGAGGAGGGGCGTCCGCTACCATCGGTCAATGTCTGCTTACGGGAACGCTGCGATGCAGCATTGAGCCGCACACTCAGCGTCCGGTTAGGGCCGTTGGATAGGTTGTATAGAACAGGGTAGGGACTTGTGCTGCTTCTGCACCGAGGTCTGCAGTGAGCCCATTTTGCTCAAGCGACGCCGTGCAGCGAATGTCTGGTTGTCTATGCGCGGCTGCACTTAGTGTATAGCCCAGTCGTGAGATCAAAGTGTGAGGTCCCAGGTTTCTTGCACGCTCTCACTGCCAAAGTGATATCCGGAAATGCGCTCGGTCAAAGTGAATCCGAATCTAGCGTAGAGCGCGCGTGCGACTACCTGTGTCTCGTGGGTCATTAACGTCATGCGTTTGAACCCTGATGCACGCGCGTGAT
>NZ_JBQFLY010000031.1:0-26535 GCF_056531545.1 Ruegeria sp. N10
ACATTGACCACAACATAAACGCTGAGACATAAACAAAGGTGGGTCAAATCTCGGTGAAAATACCGGGTCACTTCTCAGCGGAAATCAACAGAGTGAGTTCTTTTCGGATGAAGCATTCACGCAAATTGTTCGGGCTGCGTCGTGGTTGTCACGCATTCAACCAGATGTTCAACGGGCCTATTTTCAGACCAAGGACATAACGCAGACGGAAGATGGATACGTTCGTCAGTCTCTAGTGCAGGCTTATCGCGCGGAGTGCGTTAGTGCATGGTCGTCTGACACCCTGCGACTTGGCACTGAGTTTCCATTTGCCGTTTGGGTGAATGGGCGAAAACGGGCCAGTACTCGATTTACAAGTTGGCCTATGCAAACGGTCAGTGGCCTAAAAGCACTACTTCATCTTTGTCAGACAGCAAATTTTCTGTTGGTGTTATGTTCCGGAATGAGGAGCAGTGAAGCGAGCGCTCTTCCTTTTGATTGTTTAACACGTCATGAAGGCCGGCTGTACCTTACGGGAAATAGCTACAAGGACAATGATGCGCCTGGAGGGCAAGGACGTGAGTGGCCTTTGCCAAAAATCGCTGCCGAAGCAATCGAACGACAACAGGATTTGGCGAAGGCAATGGGGGGTAAGTTCCTTTGGGTAGCTTTTGGCGGCAAGAAAAATTCAGTTGGGTTGCCGAGCTTGGATCAGTCAATAGTTGCCTTTGGAAAAAAAGTCGAAACGCTGGAGGGCAGAACACTAGACCAATTTGATGGAAGAATTACCGCACACAGATTCCGTTATACTGTGGCACGATTGGTGGCGTTATCACTCACAAACGCAAGTCAGGTTCTCTTTGATGTTCTGGGTCATGAAGACGTCGAGGTAACCTTGGGCTACGCCCATCAGGACCCGGAAATTTTAGAAGAAATTAACCGCATAAGACGAGAAGTTAGGGCAGTTCGCTACAAAGAAGTTTTTGAAGAAGCTGAGTTTCTGGGTGGCATGGCGGCCAACACAGTTCGGAAAATAAAGGCTGAAATGCTGCCTCGATTCGGTGACGACGAGTTAGATACAAGTGATTTGTCCGAAGCCGCTTCTATTCTCGGTGAAGCTGAGTTGGTTCGACCAGGAGTCCTCTGCACGGCGCAAGCTTTGGAAAGAGGTGCATGTTCCTCCAGCTTAGGTCTTAGGGACTTCAGCAAATGCACCACTAGCTGTCTGCACCGGCTAGAGTTGTCGGCAAACAGGCAGGATCGGCGAAACAAGACAGCGTATATCGTGAAAAAGCTATCAGAGAAGGAGTTGTGCAAGTTGGAGCGGTCCTTTTGGGAAGGTCAATTGATATCTAATCTTGACCCATTTTCGGATATCTTTTCCGAATTCGAGGAAAAATCCCAGTTTCAGGAGATTATTGCAGGATGCAGCCCGTCAGCGTGGTCCAACGCAAATTCTGAGCTTAAGTCCAAGCTTTCCAAGATTAGAGAGGATGTCCATGGGCGAGCGAGTTGAAAAACTAAAGGCTTCAAGCGCTGCAAGAAGACGTGCCACCGAGGAACGCATATTAGAAACCATACGCACAATTGAGGCCGAGATTGCAAAGGACGGATGGTATCCCGAAAACAATGGTGCGTTAACCCGAACCGAAGTGTGTCGGCGGGCTGGAATAGGGTCAAGTACGCTCAGAAACGAGCACCATCGAAAGACAAGGGATTTGGTCGATGAATGGCTACATCAACTTAGCTTGCGTTCGCCGACGACGGTAAAAGCGGCCAAGGTGACAACGGTTCAAAAGATCGAATGGTACGAGGGAGTAATTCGGCAAGTAAGTGCTGAAGTTCAAAAAATTTCTGTTGAAATGGAGAAGCTCAGAGCTGAGAACGTAAGTCTTCGCTTGCAACTCAAGGCGAGCAATGAACTTGGAAAGAAGGTAATCGAAATGGGTTCTAGGAGGTCAATAAATGACTGAGATCAAGTTCAAACGTGTCGAGGGAAATGACTTACCACTACCCTCATACGCTACGCCGGGAGCCGCTGGCATGGACTTGCGAGCATATCTTCCCAATGGGCCGGTCACATTTAGTCATGGTGACTTACAGCTCATTTCCGTCGGGTTCCATGTGGAACTGCCAATTGGAACAGAAATGCAAATCCGGCCGAGGTCTGGCTTGTCCCTCAAACATCGGTTTTTGGTGCCAAACAGCCCTGGTACGGTCGACGCTGATTACCGCGGTGAAGTCAAATGTGGGCTTTACTATCTTGGAGAGGAACCATTCACGATTAGTCATGGAGATCGGATCGCTCAAGCGGTCATCGCAAGTGTTTTACGCTTCTCGCTGGAGGAGGTTGAACAGCTTTCGGAAACTCAACGTGGAGAAGGAGGCTTCGGTTCAACAGGGGTTGAGTAGTCCCATGGACTTCAGCTAACATCTGTATAGGTAAGCAGGATCATAGAAAGAATGCTGTCAACCGCATTTGCCGCGCAGTCGTGGCGACAACTACAGATTCACCGAATTTACGCCGGCGAAGAAGGCGAGCCGCCCGCAATGTAAAGCGCTGGACCGCCAGCTTCACGGCCCATGATCCGGTGAAAGAGGGTGACTTCGATTGTGAAATCGGCACTGGTCTTCGCCAACAAAATGGACCAGTGCAACTGCGTTCAGGACTTCCAAGCACACAACGTGGCCCCGCCATTTTGCCAGCAAGCACCATCGCGGTACAGCGTACCCAGATTATGGTTGGCTTTGCTTTCGCGATCACTCCACATCGCAGTCCCGATGCCAGCATCATCAAGATAGAAGTACACGAATGCCAGCCTGTCGTCTTCGTCTGCGACAAAGAAGTCACCACCGCCCATTGGATCGAAGACGCAGGGACCTTGCATCTCGATGACGCCGTCAATTTCCTGGTAGCAGATTTCTGCGCTGGTGACCGTGCTTGTAAGAAGAAAGGTAACTGCGGAAGCAATGGTGTTTTTCAAATCTAGTGTCCTTAAAAATGCTCGTTTCTCCCGCTAGTTGTACTCAGAATCTGACCAAATTTTGGCTGCTGGTACGCAATAACCATCCCCACTCAAGATCTCTGTGGTAGAATGAGCGAATGGAACCTGACCAGATCATTTCAATCTTCGCCGTCGGCATCGGAGTATTTGGTTTAGCAGTATGTTGGCTGACATGGCGAAGCCTGCCCGAAGAGCCGAAAGCGGCGACAGACGAAGAGATTGAAAAAGTATTCTTAGATAAGACCAAGACCCGAGCAATTTTTGTTGATGACATCGAATATCAGAAAAGGATTCGGAAGGAATTCTCCGATAAAGACGAATGACTTTTTCATCTTCTTTGTGATGGAGGATCCTCAAGCCATCCAAACCTTGGGGAGCACGCTCGTTTTCATTGTTCCAATCTTATTCCTGAGACCGTGGAACCGACGAATGCTAATCGCATCCAACGTTTTCAAGGCCTTCTCCGTGACGCTGCAAATACGAATAACCTGAGCATCAGGATCGGTCGATTCTTCACTAAGGGAAGTCACGGAAGCTCGTATCAAATTTGCAGCCCCGTAACATGCCGAGAAAAATAGTTAATTATCTCAATTGACTGCGCATCATTTTACATGACGCTTGAGTTTCCATCTTGACGTAGGCGCAGGAATTGGACCAGCCTTAGCGCATGTCAAACGCACGCACCATCTGCCACCGAATATCGACCTGAGGTCGATAGCCCACGCGAAACCCGTGGGAGGCAGCATTGGTATGCGGGCGGGGCTTATACCCCTGTGATAGCTCCAGATTAGAGTGCACGAGTCGGTTCGATTCCGACGCCTCCTACCATTTTCAAAGGAGGAATGTGTGATGCGGGAAAGTAAGACTCAGCATGAATTCGGTTGGCTTCCTAGGAAGGTAAATCACCAACAAGACAATCAGGAATATGAAAAGCACCTGCGCGCAGCAGAACCAAGTCTCTGGTGGTCCATGTTCCGAGACTTGGTTGCGGACGCAATCTGTGAATACAGGGCCAAGCTGCCCCTGCATCACCTTCGAGAAACGGGAGGCAGTTATGTCCGTGATTGATTGGGATGACATCCATAACGGCGTCGTCAGTGAACTCGGAAAGGAGTGCCAGGGCTGGATCCGGATCGTCGAAGAAGCGCTTGAGCGCGTCAAGAAGCGCGCGATTGAGCAAAAAAGGCCTGCCCCCGAGGTTCATCAGATCAAGCAAAAGTTTGGCGAGCTGCGTATCTACTTCAGCCGCGAGAACACCGACGGCTACCAGGATTCGGACATTGTGGCCGCGATCACTGAGGCAAATCGTTGTTGCCAGTGGTGCGGAAACAGCTGTCGAACGCAGATCATCGATGCCTGGATCGTCAACATGTGCTGCTGGTGCATGCACCGCATGGCGGACAACACCGGCAAGTCGAAGCCCAAGTTCAACACCCAACACCTGCCGGACGATCCACTCCGGTGTCAGAGCTGTGGCTATGTCGGGCAGATTGCCTGGAAGGCAACCGGTCATCGGTGTCCGTGTTGCGTCTCCAAAGGACTGTAGAAATGGTGCTCAAGAAACGGAAATGGGAAGACGCTGAAGTCAGACGGCTCTCGGGGTTCGACTGGGAGTTCCAGGACGTTGTGCGCCGCGTTGTCGAAGTTGTTGGAGACAAGCGTGAATGGGACGAACTCAAGGCGCGCATTATCGATCACCAGTCCGCCCTAGACGCGTTTAAGGTGATCAAATGCCGAGGTGCTGAAGCAGTATGCTATGCCGACACGGACGATCCAGATTGGCGCCAAACCGAAATCGACAAGCTGAAATCAGACGATCCGATCCCGACATCTTTCGCGGCATATGCAATCAACCAGATGCCCAGCATGGATGTCTGGCACCAGGTCGCTGGATTACTTGTCAAAAACTACCAGACGAAGTTGGCAGAGGATCGTGAGTCTGGAGAAGATCCCGATAAGCTCGACGCGGGTTACCTCATCGGCCAAAGCGACTTTGACTACCTGCCGCGCAATCTCAAAAACGAAATGCCAAAACACATCCGGGAGTTGGTTGAATGGAGTGGCCAGTTCGCGCGCCTCAAAGTTCCGGATCACCTTGAGAAAGTTCGCTTGCTGACAACAAATTTCCCACACTGCAAGCGGGCCGTCGACGGTATTGTTCACGACATCGAATTGAATTGGGGCATGGGATCAGATGTCATCCGGTTCCGACCGACGCTTTTGGTTGGTTCTCCTGGTATCGGCAAAACCAAGTTTTCGAGGGAGCTTTGCAAGACACTTGGGCTATACGCCCAGTCTGCCAATGTGGGCGGTATTTCGGAAAATCATCTGTTCGGTTTGTCCGCGGGGTGGCATAGCGCTCATCCGGGCATTGTAACCCAGGCTGTCGCTTCGGCACGCGTTTTAAACCCTGTCATTATCCTGGACGAGATTGACAAGACCCATTCCGGCAGAAACGGGGATATCCAGGGTGAACTCCTGGGGCTGTTGGAGCCCGAAGAAGCCAGGCGTTACCGGGAAAAATACCTGACCACCGAAGTCGATGCATCACATGTGAACTGGATCTTCACCGCAAACGTGCTGAACAAGATCTCGGCGCCGCTGCGGAGCCGTTGCAAGGTCTATGAGATCCCGCAACCGACGCAGGAGCAGGTGCCTGCCATCATCAACAGTCTCGTCGGTGGATATGCGGCGGACCACGGTCTCAGGCGGGAGTTCTTCTCGCTTGATATCGGCGAGGTCGAAGCACTGGCTGACACGTACAAGGTGCATAAATCCATCCGCATTCTGGGGCGTCTGGTACACGGATACCTCCATGAGAAATCGATAGAACTGCCGTCTGCATGATCCGCGCGGCGAGGAAGCAATTCAAAGTGTTCTCCCGGCAAAACCGAACGAGAGCACCTCAGAATAATAAGGATAAACCTATGACGTCATCAAAGCCCGATACGGTAACCAAACCTCTCCAGTTCATGGTCTCGGAGGAAATATTCGAGCATTTTGGCGCACTGGCCGTCCAGTTTGCAGGCCATGGGAAAGGAGCCAAAACCGCTCTCTTTCTCGAACTAATCGCCTTCTATGAACGCACCCCGACGAGCGAAACGGCAAAAGTGGCTGAACTCGAAGGCGAGCTTCGTGAAGCCAGGGTGCAAGAGGAAGAACTGGCGGCGGAACTGGAACGAATGGTCCGTCGGCAAAATGCGTTGCTGGATCTGCTCGCAGAGCAAAGTGTGTGAGGAATACCGGGCTATCGTCGTGTATTGAATGAAAGTCTACAGAGCGCATCAAATCTTACGCTGCACTCTCCAAGATCTATGCCCACTTTTCAGCCCGAAGCGAACCTTCAAAATCCGACTTTGCAATTCTCGTGTTGCGGACGGAGCCGACTTTTGCTCACGCCGCTTTTGCTGACGCAGAAACCCCTCGCAGGCGCGACACGCCATTTGTTGCATCGTAGAGGATTTCTCATTTGCGGTCATTCATCGGCGCAAAATTCGGCCTAATCCAAATCGCTCTTTCGCCGCAGCTTTGGTCGACACACGAGGAGCGGGACAATCCGGGCCTTCGCAGCCCTTACTCCGATGTTTGCTTTCAGAATCTGGCTCAAAGTGGCGGGGTCATCGTGGCCCCAAGAACTGCCTGTGGACACAATCTTACTCGACGGTAGTGGTGCGGCCCGTGGCGACACGAGGGAACTGCTATATCGAATTGGTTGCCCAAAGTGGACGGCGCAACGGATTTGCACACTCATCGAGCAGAACTAGGCGTTTCAAGCAACTTCGCGACACGCTTCCAGCAAATATTGCCGTACTGCGGCAACAGCTGGCGTTGAGAGCCGGGCGGCCCGGCATAGTAGCGACAGCTTCACCTGATCGGTTTTCCAATTTGGTAATAGTTCGATCAGCTCACCTTTGTCCAACTCAGCCCTAACCGTCAAAGTCGGCAGTAAAGCAACCCCGCTTCCGAGCTTTGCTGCTGCATGGGCCAGTTCCATCGTATTCGTTCGTAGCTGAACTTCTGGCGAAATGGTCCGGAAACGCCCACGTTGATCTTTGAACGTCCATTCGGGGTTTTCATGTTGCCGTAGAACGCATGGGACCTTCTCCAAATCCGTTGGATGTTCAATTGAGGGCATTTGCTCCAAAAACTGTGGGCTTGCACAAACAAC
This sequence comes from Ruegeria sp. N10, assembly GCF_056531545.1. Lineage (NCBI taxonomy): Bacteria > Pseudomonadati > Pseudomonadota > Alphaproteobacteria > Rhodobacterales > Roseobacteraceae > Ruegeria > Ruegeria sp. N10. The sequence continues at coordinate 7,153 of NZ_JBQFLY010000031.1, forward strand.
CCTATCAGCCATACGCAGCACAGATGCGACGTGTTTTCCCTTTCCGGGAACGCCAGTTCGGAACGACAGGTCGATATCTTCAGCTGAAAAGTCGGTGCGTGCATCATCTGCAAAAAGTTCAATTTCAATATCCGGATAACGCGCGAGGAGACCTGAAAGCATCGGCATAAGCACTGTGCACAGCAAAGTATTGGGTCCTGAGATCGCGACCCGCCCTGATATTTTGTCGGTATGCATCAAGCCAAGCTGTGCTTCCGCCTCAGCGGCGGCATCTACGGGATCTACACATACTTCAAAGATTCTTCGTCCGGCAGCTGTGGGTGAGACTGAGCGCCCGGATCGGTCTAGGAGTTCCAGACCTAATTCAGCTTCAAAAAGTGATAGTTTCTGACTGATTGCAGACTTGGTCGTTTTCAACTCTATGGCCGCAGCACTGATTGATCCAGCACGGATGGTTGCAACAAGTGCGCGTGCGCAAGAATAGAATCTATCGTTCATTTTTACGAACCTCTGTTCAAGTATACATCGTTTTTCCGAACATAAGACCTGTCTATATTCCCATGCATCCAATGATCAAGTGAAGCCATAGGAAACGGCCAGCCATGGGTAGTACAAATCAGAACTCCGAAGGTTCCGTGACAAACCGATTGAACTGGCTTCGGGCCGGCGTATTGGGTTCCAACGACGGGATCATTTCAACTGCCGGTCTTGTCGTAGGTGTCGCAGCCGCTACAACCAACCTCGGAGAGATTGCCACGGCAGGCGTGGCTGGGCTCATCGCGGGCGCCGTTTCCATGGCGCTTGGGGAGTATGTTTCAGTCAGCACTCAGCGCGATAGTGAGCACTCGCTGATTTCCATCAAGAGACGAGCACTCACTGAAGATCCTGGCGAACAAAAGCTGGGGCTCATCAAAATTCTTCAGCAGCGCGGGTTGAGCGAACGCACATCGACCGCAGTCGCCGTGGAGTTGAATGAGAGTGATGAGCTTCGGGCCCTGTTGAGTCTGGAGTATGGGATTGATCAGGAAGAAGTGGCAAACCCTTGGGTTGCTGCTGGGTCTTCCGCAGTTGCCTTTTCAGCTGGTGCGCTGCTTCCCCTTATCGCAATCCTTCTACCGCCTGAAACATGGCGTATACCGGTGACTTTTGTTGCGGTTTTGATCGGGTTGATGCTGACGGGTGCATTGAGCGCGTACTTGGGTAAGTCAAGCATGAGAACCGCAATCGTGCGCCTGGTGGTCGGCGGTGCGCTGGCGATGGCCGCGACCTTTGGGATCGGACAACTGCTCGGGACGACCGTGAGTTGATTTCGAACGCTACGAGTTAGCCATTCCCGTGAAACCACCAGCCCCAACCAGGAAAACCGGAGCGCTTTGATGCACGCCAAGACAGAAACCCTCCCGCAAAATAACAATGAAAACACTGGCATACCCACCACTCTGGCAGTCACGTCCCATGTACCCCTTGACCGGCAAGACGAGTACGAAAGGTTGGTTGCAGAGTTGCATGACCTCCTCAAATCACATGGCAGCCTTCTGTCTGCCGACACAGTGCGCCACCTTCTTCCCCATCAGGTCGAATACACAATCCTTCTAAGATTTAAGGGGACTCCGACCAGCTCACATTGGAAGGAAGATCCGAAGATTGCGAGGAAATTGGCGCAAATTGATGGTCTCACCGGGGGCGCGGCCAGCATATCAGAAGCAGCCGGAATAGGGATTTGGGTGAATCACATGCCAGGCAAGCCGCCGTCTCTGGCACCCTATTGGAAGCGAGTGATCCTAAGCGTTTGTGTTGTCTACCCAACCCTGATGCTCGTGCTCGCCATTGGGCCATTTCTGTTTGGTTGGCTCCCGGCGACGCTCCAAACATTGGCGTCGGTTACCTTGCTGTCCGCTTCACTCACCTGGCCGTTGATGACTTGGGCAAGCAGGTTTGCACAACCCTGGCTGGCTCGATAGCAAGGAGCGAGTAATGTTAAACTACGATATGCCTGGCTATCACGTTGCAACGCGAGAGTGCTTGCCACCTGATATCCAGAAGACTCTATTGGAGAGCAGCAGGTCGGAATGGGAAAACCATCCCCGCTTTCGCGGAACGGCCAGCATGTTGTTGGGCAATCATCGCAAATTGCTAAATGGATCAAGCCAACTTGTTACGGCCATCCAGCAGTTAATGGACGTTCCTGCAAGCGACATCACCAGTGCCGCTGCGTGCAATGGGCTAATTCAGTTCACAGACGGGCTTGTTGCCTTTGCCCACCATCATCACGAGATTGAGGATCACGTATATTTTCCTCAAATCGTGCAGGTCTATCCAACGCTTCAACGCGGATTGGAACTGCTTGATGGCGACCACAAGGTTCTCGACTTGGCCCTCGATGAGACCCAGAACGCGCTTTCAACCTTGAAAGGTGCTGATGTCGTCAACCGTGACACCCTGTCAGGGCTACTTGACGGAGCGGGGTCGCTCAAGAAAATCCTGGACCGCCATATCTGGGACGAGGAAGAGATAGTCACGCCCGTGTTTCTTCGACATGGTTAGGCGTGGCATCCTGAACACCGGCCGCACGGGCGCGTCTGTTCTTGTACGATGGGCTCGCTGTGTTGGGCCTGCTTGGGCTTCCTTGTTGGCTTTCCTGGCCTGGGTCTGTGGCGCCCAGGCACAGAGCAAATCTGTCACCGAGTTTCAGTTCCATTTCGGTGACGGTTACAAGCTGGGTAGTAACTCAAGCCTCGCCAGCGGGTTCGCTGAAACCACAAAACGGCTAGGTGTGACCGTTGATCACGTCACTGTAGGACAAGTTGGCGATATCTATTTCTTTATCAATGCATTTCATGACATGGAGCCGGGTTCCGGCAAAAGAAATGACTATTACGGTGAGTTCTACGCCAATCTAAGTGGGCGTAACTTTGGTTTGTCGTTCGGAGAAAATGCGGCGGTACGCGACTTGTCTTTTGGTCTTGGACTAAACCGTGGATCTGTGACCACTGCTATTCTTGCGGGTCCCAGATTGAGTTTTAATGCCAAAGGTTTCCGCGTGCTGACTCTGGCCGCATTTGCATACGACAGGGTGAGGGACTCTCTGGGTCGCGAATTGGACACGACTTATCAGATCACGTTAGCCTGGGACGCCCCCTTTGAAATCGGCGGGCAAAGATTCTCCACAAAGGGATTTGTAGATTTTATCGGACCACAAGGAGCTGGGGTAATTCGGCAGATCAACTTTTCTCCCGAACTGCGATGGGATGTCGGCCATGCCATGGGTGGCCCACCGGATACGCATACGCTTGGACTGAAGTACACATTCTACAAGAACAAGTTCGGAATTGATGGCGTGGAGGAAAACTCCCTTTCCTTGTTCTACGCGATCAAATTCTGAGTTTCCTGACCCCTAGTTGAAGGGCTGGATTGTCAACGGGCAGGCCTGCCATCTGGCCAGCCCCGGATCCTGGGCCGCCATTCCTGGTTTGGTTCCAACGTAAACGCCATCAATACCAGTTACCGTTCACAATTACGAACGAAGGTTCTAACAGATTGTATTTTTTTAAACGCTCCGCGCCCCTATCTTTTACTCAACAAAATGATCAAGGGGCCTACCATGCCTACGGACATTCTCTACCACCCCGCCAATACACGTGAGTTCAAGGACTTTGGGTTTATGCAAGCCCATCTTTCGTTCAAGCCTCATCTCGATGCAACTCGTCACAGCTTTGGACCGTTGATCACGATTGACGATGGAACACTTGCCCCTGCGGCCAAGGGGTTTGGCCTTCATCCGCACAAAGATGTCGAAGTTGTCACCTTCATGGTTGATGGGGAAGTTCAGCATATCGATCCGGCAGAACCTGAACATACCGGGACCCTTGCCGCCAAAGGCATCCAGGTCATCACCGCTGGAACTGGTATCATTCACAATGAGATCAATAATTCCGACAACGATCCCATGCGTGCCTTGCAAATCTGGTTTCGGCCCAGGGCCAAAAACCTGGCTCCCGCATACTCGAAAAAGGCGCTGAGTTCAGCAAGCCACGCGGATCAGTTTGAACTGGTTCTGGCTCCGGATGGTGCAAACCAAGCGCTCGTGGCCCAACAGGATGCATGGTTGAGCTATGGGTCCTTCACACGTGAGCAGAGTGTCACATATCGGCCCCAAACAACCGGCAACGGCGTTTATGTTTTTGTGATCAACGGTTCAGCAAACGGCGCAGATCAGAAGCTTGGAAAAGGCGATGGGCTGGCACTGCGCAACGTCAACTCTGTTGAAATCTCAATCGACGACAAAGCCGAATTATTGGTGTTCGACTTTGCTGCATCCACATTCAGCTAAGGACCGGATCATGAAACTCTATTCCGCCCCCGGCACATGCGCGACCGCCATTCACATCACTTTGGAGTGGATCGGTCAGCCCTACGAGGTCGAACACCTCGATTATGCTGCGATGAAAACTCCAGATTATCTGAAGCTCAACCCTTCAGGTGTCGTACCAACGCTTGTTACCGAAGGACGGGCTTTGTCCGAGGCCAGTGCGGTTCTGATGTACCTTGTCGACCACTTCCCCAATGCTGGCATTGGGCCCGCCACCGGATCCGCAGAGCGCATAGAGCTGAACCAGTGGTTGCTGTTTCTATCAGCCACATTACACCCGTATTTCTGGCTCTACTTTTCGCCCGACCGCTTTACGACTGCCGAGCAAGGTCACGCCCAGGTGGTCGAAGCTGCTCAGCTTTTGGTCGACAAAGCGCTCACCCGCATCGATCAACATTTGTGTGGAAAAAGTTGGATGGTTGGAGAAGAAAAATCCGTCGCGGATGCGCTTCTTTACCCAATGGCAAATTGGGCCTACGCCTTCCCGAAATCCACTGCTGAATACCGTAATATCGACCGGATAATCCGAAGGCTGGCATCAGACCACGCGGTCCTGAGTGTCCATCGCAGTCAAGGCACGCGACCAAAAGTGTCGATCCGCCAATAAACACCACCTGCCCTCGCTCACCCACCCCCTCTCAAGAAAGGAACAAACTATGACTGAGAAAGCCACGTCGCAAAATGCGGCCATGATCCTGATCGACCATCAAGTTGGCACAATGAACTGGGCCCGTTCCGTCGATATTGATCTCATCAAAGCAAACACCCGCGCCCTGGCGCGAACAGCAGTTGGCCTGGGTATGCCCATCGTCTTCACCTCAAGTATGGAAGACCAAATGCAAGGGCCTCTGATGCCCGATCTGGAAGAAATTGCTCCGGAAGCATTTGCAGCGCGCATAAAGCGCCCCGGCGTCGTAAACTGCTGGGATGATCCGGCCTTTGCCGATGCTTGCCGCAACACTGGGCGTAAGCACTTCCTGATGGCTGGTATTACGACTGATGTCTGCCTGGCGCCTCCGGCCATCAGCGCAAAATCCGAAGGCTTCGATGTCACAGCGATTGTGGACGCCTCCGGTTCGCCCACTGCGCTGACTGATGAAATGGCGTTCCGCCGGATGGAACGCGCCGGAGTCGAATTGACCACGACCAGCGCCATCATGTCTGAACTCGCGGTGAATTGGGCCAGCGAAGACGGACAGACGATCATCCAAATATTGGGCGAAGAAATTCTCAGCAAAGGTTGACAAAAAACCAAGCGAGCCAAGCTAAAATACAGCTCGGCGACTTCTGGTTGCCGGGCTTGCTGAATTGAACGCAGGCGGATACTTGGGCACCAAAACCTTTGATTATTCTTATGTTGCAAACTCTGGGACAATATGGGCTTTAATTTTGGCACATTCTTGGTCGCCGTGAAGACCAGACATTTATGAAAAGTGCAGCATCGGTGACTATTGGGCTCTTCACCCTATTTCGCCGCTTCCGGTTCGGAGGTCGGCTCAATAGACACGAACGGCCGCCCCGCGATAGAGACCGCTGAAGCTCAAGGTATTAGCCCAGTTCGCTGATTGCCGGTTCCGTCCTGTCCCTATCGCGGTGCTTGCTGCGTTGGCATTCGGCGGCAGTGAGCCCAGAACGTCCGATGCTGCACTCTGTACGAGTGTCAGCTTTGGGTCGAACTCTGATCTTGTCGCGTTGAGGTTTCTTCAAGGCGTGTTTTGAGATGGTCAACAACATTTTGCGCTGACGCAATATCATCTGGAGACAGACCTTTCGAGAGTTCATTCACCCATGGGATTTGCTTCGCAATCGCGGCTTCGTACAACTCCTGCCCCTTTCGAGTCATGACAACCAAGTGCGCCCGCTTGTGGTGTGGGTTCGGCTGAAACTCCACCATGCCTTCTTTGCTCAATTCATTGATGATCCGTTGTACACCCTGCCGGTGAACGCCCATCGTCCGTGCATGCCAGGCAACGGATTCCGGTCGATCAGAATAGGCGATGGCACCAAGAATCTGCCAGCGGGCACTTGTTAGACCGAGTTCTGATACGAGGCGGTCACCGGCAAGCTGCAATCGACCGTTCAGCCGAAACACATCCAGTATCAAGGCTGTCACGGCTTCTCCTTCTTCGGTCCTTCGCGCATCCGGCATGTCGATTCCTCATTTCATTTGACAACGTGTTGTCATTGTGCTTGATGCTTCCTAAATATGACAACATGACACCAAAATGAAACTACTTTCAAGGAGCACCGAAATGGTAAGTTTCAAACCCCTCGACCCGGAGTTTCCCATTGAACGGCAATTGGACATCGACGCTGGACCCGTCGTTCTCGTCAATCTCTTCACAGTCGATCTCGTTGACCAAGTCGCCTTGGTAGAAGCTTGGAAGTGCGATGCCCAATGGATGAAGAAGCAACCGGGTTACATCAGCACCCAACTGCACAAAGCCGTTGGCGACGGCAGCATGTACCTGAACTACGCGGTCTGGGAGTCTGTTGCGGACTTCCGCGCGGCGTTTTCAAACCCCGAGTTTCAGCAGCAGCTCAGCCATTATCCCTCAAGCGCTGTGACCGCCCCCCATCTGTTTGAGAAGGTTGCGGTGCCGAATTGCTGCACGGCCTGACGAAACCCTTTCCAAAAGCCAATTTGAGTGAACCGCTATGAAAACAAAGATTCACGCCATCGCAGGGGGAATCGGCTTTGTGATGATCCTCCTCTTCTGGACATCAACGGCCACCAGCGAACTCTTTGCGAGCCATGAGACAGTCGCAACCGTCAAGGCATTGATCCTGAAGGGCATGTTCATCCTCATCCCGGCAATGGCGATTGCTGGCGGATCGGGCATGGCAATGGGCCGGAAACGCAAGGATACGCTTACGAAGGCCAAGAAAACCCGAATGCCTGTCATTGCGTTGAACGGCTTGCTGATCCTCGTACCAGCCGCTTGGTTTCTGGCTGGCAAAGCCGCTGCTGGCGAGTTCGACAGCACCTTTTATACAGTTCAGGTGATTGAGTTGATCGCTGGCGCAGCCAACCTCGCGATGATGGGATTGAACATTCGCGATGGTTTAAGGATGACCGGCAAAATTCGAAGGCCTCGCTGAAAGCTCGATTCTATTCCAAGCACTGGCGAAATTGCCGACATTCGAGCAAACGCAGCGAATTAGTGCTATGTCCCGCGACCTGTAAATTCCCACCTTAAAGAATGCTGCGCGGTGCGCGAACGGCCGGAACGGCCGCTGCACCGCAACATGAGAATTTGCGCGCGTGCAGAAAAATCTTAGCTGCGAGCGCATGCAGCGAAAAATCACAAGAACCAAGTTGGGCTCGTAGTCGACCTCCGCTACCTCCCGTGTCTACGACTGAAGGCAGCCCAAAGCGGGCACTCGAACGGTGCTACATCAGACGGTGCTGGAACCTAGTATCAGGTTTCACATCAATGAGGCGCTCAAGACCTACGTCCCGCAACAGATGGCTAGGCAATTCATCCATGCAGCAATACTTCCGTTTCCGGCGCAGTAAGTGTCTGAAGAGTCGGTAAGCGTTCGTGATATGCAGCCGCCAACCCCTTGGCGGCGACAACATCAGTGCGGAGTTTGAAAAGTTCATCGCACCGCTCCTTCCAAAGACTGAACGCCTTGATTTGCTCCTTGTGACAGATACCCTGATGATTGAGCTTGGGACGACGCATTGGCACACGCTTCGATTTGGTTTGCAATACGACTTGCGCTTATGCCTGCTGCGTGGAAAAATCCCTGAAACAACAATCCGTACCCAGTGAACCAAAGACCGGGATTTTGAGGATCTTCCTGACCCATTGGATGTAGTGGATAACCCTTGTTGTCCAACGCACCCATGTGCCCGAAGAGTTCATCCAGATCTGCTCCATATCCAGTGGCGCAGATCACCACGTCGGGGTGGAGCTTTCGACCGCTGGCCAGTTCAACGGCGTGGGGCGAAAAGCCGACGGTTTCGCTGACGGCCGTAAACTGACCAGATTTCAGCGCAGAAACGAATCCATCATCCAGAGCGAAGGTAACTCCGTCTTTCAGCATCCGGGAACCACCGCCCATGACATGGCGGCGCAGGCCATAACGGCGCAAGTTTCCAAAGAAGGCACGCTGCATGATCGAAAAGATCGGATCGAGTGACCATTTGGGGAATAGCGTGAACAGGTTGGCCAGCCGCTGTAACGAAAAGCCGAAGACGCGCGATGGCAGGATCGATGGCCCATGCCTGACCGATACCCAGACCTGGGCCGGATTGCTGCGCGACAAATGATTCAACACATCTGTGCCTGAGTTGCCGGCCCCGATGACAAGGACTTTCTTCCCGTCGTATTCACTGGGGTCACCAAAGTCGGCGGCGTGAACGATTTGACCGCCAAACTCCTCCATGCCCGGCCAAACGGGCATATCAGGCACTTTCTCCCGCCCCGTTGCGACAATCAGGTGGGCGCTGAAATAGGTGCCCCTGTTGGTTTCGATCTGCCAGATGTCGTCTTCACGGCGGATTGACAGGACACGGGTCTCGAAATGGATATCGGAAGCAAACTGACGCGCATACTCGCTCAGGTAGTCGACAACAGCATCTCGGGGCAAAAAGGTGTCCGCTTTACGAGGTGCGTGATGTCCGGGGAGGCTGGCGAAATGGCGATGAATGTTCAGTCGCAACTTCGGATGCCGTGCGCGCCACGGGTCGGCCACCCTGTCGGACGCTTCCAGAATGGTGAACGGGATATTCCGGGCGCGCAGCTCAAAGGCCGCAGCCAGCCCGGAAAGACCGGCTCCGATAATGATGGCGGTTGTTGAATGAGAAACTTTCATTTGAGAACTCCAAAAACAGTGCGCTTAACGGCGCGCGAAAAAGTATGCGTTGAGTTGATCATGAGGCAGGTGATGGGTCTTGACCTGACCGAAGCCTGCATTGGCGAGATATTCCTGTGCTGTCTCAATGCCCCACATTGCACCGAGGCCTGGCCCGCCTTGTCCAATCGACACTGGGGTACAGTGCATCAGCGACAGGGAGTAAAGCAGGGGCGCAAACGGATTTTGGATATTGGTTTCCAGGTTCCGGGACCCGCCTATATCTTGCATCAGGAACAATCCGTCCTCGGCGAGCGAGCGGTAGACAAGGTCCAATAGTCCCTGCGGGTCTTTCTGGTCGTGGACCGCATCAAACGCTGTGATCAGATCGAAACTTCCCAGAGAATTGATTTTGGAAAGGTCCTGCGCACGAAACGTTAGGTTCTTCAGACCCATGCGTGCCGCTGAGACTTGCGTTTCAGTAAAGGCGTCCTCACATAGATCGATCCCGACAAAGCGGCTTGCGGGGAAGGCCTGTGCCAGTTCCATCATCGCGCGGCCCGCACCGCAACCTACATCCAGAACATCGATGCCGCGCTCAAGACGTTCGATCAGGCCAGGTTCCACAGGAAGGATGTGCTCGATCAGGGCTGATACCACCAGCTGGGCGCTGTCTTCTGCCATCACTTCGTGAAATCGGCAGTAGTCATGGTAATGGGTGCCCGCACCATCTCGAAACCGCGCGACCATATCTTCCTCGACCGAAGCCATGACACCAATGAACTGGCAGGTTACAGCCATGTTGTCGGGTTTTGCCGCATGGGTAAGCAACGCCGCGTGTTCAGGGGGAAGAGTGTAGGTTCCAGCTCCGGGGGCGTATTCGACCACGCCCGATGTCACCATCACGGCCAACCATTCGCGTACGTAGCGCTCGGCCAAGCCAGCCTTCTCGGCCAGAGTTGAGGAGGTGGCGTTAGGTAAATCGGCGAGCGCGTCAAATAGATGGGTACGGTGACCAATCGACGTCATCAGCGCGAGCGCGGCACTATTTAATGTGCCGACCATCTGCTCACCAAAGCGCTCTGCCTTGGCCTCATCAAAAGTGACTGCTGCTTGTTCGTTCATGTGATTTCTCCGGTACTATTAGGGTTCATCTCGTCTGTTTCTGCGTCGGTATTGCCGCAAGCTTGCGAGTCGTGATATGCCTGCAAATGACCAAATCGGTGAATATCGGACATATCGATGCCAGCATTCAAAGTTCCCTGCCGTACAGTGGTTGTGACTTTGCCCTGCGTCGGAACCTCGACGGCTTACAGTATTCTCGATGCGCTCGCTTCGGTCGGCCGGGATTGGGAAATGCTGCATGGGGCCCGTCCCAAGGCGAAGGTTTTTGACGCCCAGATGTTGTCGGTAGATGGAGCACCCTATGTCGACATCAACGGACGACGTATCACGCCGGACGGATCACTGGCCGAATTTGGTCAGCCTGACTTGGTAATCGTTCCTGACCTGCATCTTGCGCCTGACGCACCGTTGCCAGATGAATTCGCGGTTGTGGTCCCGTGGCTTATCAAGGCGCATGCTGACGGCGCGATCATAACTTCTGTTTGTTCTGGTGCGCTCTTACTCGCGGCGGCAGGATTGCTGGATGGGCTTGATGCCACCAGCCATTGGAGTTTCTGTGATGTCATTGCCCGGAAATTCCCGGATGTCCGCGTGCGCCGTGAACGGATTCTGATACCTGCGGGTGACGGGCACCGGATCGTGACGGCAGGCGGAGCGTCTGCGTGGGGTGATCTGGTTCTGTATCTGGTCGGCCGAGTTGCTGGCCAGGATGAGGCCCGACGCCTCGCCAAGATTTATCTGCTCCAGCCTCACACTGAAGGACAGTTGCACTACGCTTCTTTGACTGCGGGAGCACAGCACGAGGATGCTCTGGTTGCAGATGCTCAGGTTTGGGCCGCGGATAACTATGCCCTGCCAACCCCGGTTACCGCCATGGCCGCCCGAAGCGGTTTGACGGAGCGTAGTCTGTTGCGGCGGTTTCGCAAAGCCACGGGGCAGACGCCAGTCGAGTACATTCAGACTCTCAGGGTCGAGGAAGCCAAGCAAATGCTTGAGACGACCGATTTGCCCATCGACGAAATAGCTGCTGAAGTTGGATATACCGAGCCATCAAGCTTCCGAAATGCCTTTCGAAGATATGTGGGTATGCCGGCTTCAGCATACCGCAAGAAACGCTTGCCATCCCATCAGTGATCAAGGGCAACCCAAACCGGACCTTCAAAATCGTGCTTTGCAAACTCCGAGTTGCGGGATGGAGCCGACTTTTGCTCACGCCGCTTTTGCTGACGCAGAAACCCCTCGCAGGCGCGACACGCCATTTGTTGCATCGCAGAGGATTTCTCGTTTGCGGTCATTCATCGGCGCAAAATTCGGCCTAATCCAAATCTCTCTTTCGCCGCAGCTTTGGTCGACACACGAGGAGCGGACAAAATTGCCGTTCGCAGCAAAATGTTCCGATGACTGCCTTCCGGGTTCATTGACATTACTTGGGTACGAATGTGTGTGTTGGTGGTAAAACACACTTTGCACACGTGAGCCAGTTTTCGGTCACGGCTTAAATGGGTTTTTCTTAGAAACGCCATCCCGCATCTGTTAAGGCTGAAATCACCTCGTCCGACAAATCTGGGCTGGAGTAAAACGCACCTAGAACCAAATCTGGCCTGAACTCTGGCCAGGACTGCTTCAGTTGAGTCAGTGTTTCCTCTGCTTCATTGGTCTCATCCAACCTCTGATAGGCGGCAGCCAAGTAAACCAAAGAGAGAGCGCTGACAGGGTCACCATTGTCACTCGCAAATTCCAGAGAAGAGATTGCCTCCCTGAACTCTCCGATGTGAAAGCTGGCAACTGCGTGAATGTTCCTGTGTGCAAACCGATGGCTCCCAATTTCTCGCTGATGGCTTGGGTCACTGACTTCATACGCTTCTTCAAAACGACCCAGAACCAGCAATATCAGGCCGCGAAAGTCCAGAACATTTCCGTCTTTGGGGCGAAGCAACTGGGCGAGCGCTGAATATTCCAATGCACTGTCATGGTCGCCTTTGACATATGACATCCATGCCAACGCGGATTGGCTCCAGCCGTTTGATGGCGCAATGTCCACCGCTTTCTGTGCCATTTCTTCTGAATTCAGTATCAGTGCGTCACGCTCTTCCCCGGCTCGCGATAGGAGAGCCCGGGTTCCCAGGCTGTGGGCCAGTCCGGCATATCCACAGTAGAAATCGGGGGCTTCTTTAATAGCCATCCTGAAAATGTCGCCGGCCAGGATTTGGTTCTCGATACTAGCGACAGGAAACAGCAGGCCCCGGGCCTGATCGCAATAGTTTGATGCCTGTACCGCCGCGGGTGACTTGCCGGACAAAGCTTGTCGTTCAAGCGTGCGCGCAGGCGTCTGTGAGTTAACTTCAACAGTCAACTCTGAGGGTTGGCCCCAGTGGTAAACGAATGCCATGATCGAAATAGCGACAACAGGAACGCTGATTAGCCAATACAGTTTCGGCCTGACGACCGCTTGAACAATCTGAGGCGCTGCGCTTGTATCCGAGCAGTCCTCGAACCAGGGCGCGTACCCGCCACTATCGATATGAATGCGCAGATCGTCCTTGGCACCAATTGTTTCGTAGTAGAGCCGAAGTTTCCGCCGGAGCCGTCCGGCGTCTACGCGAACAACGTTAATGTGACTGTCTTCGCCAGCAAAACTCTTGAAGTAGACATCCTGAGCAATTGTTTTGCCAAGAATAGCTTCTGACCTGCCTTCTATGGCCTCTTCTACTACGTAGTTCAGGAAGTTCCGTAGGCGTTCCGCCTTGGCGAAGGTGTCACTGGCCAACACGCGTTCCAACGCCTCCCTTACGCGGGTCGCATGCTGTTCCGGATCAAGTGTCAGATCTTGCTCAGCCATCTCACAATTCAAGTTTTGCTGTGTTTTCAGATCAATACTGCCGCCTGACCAATTGGATGTCACCCTAATTTCACGGTGTTACCCTTCCGCGATACGCCTTGTGCTCTCAAGCTCGTGCTCAGAGAGGAACCAGGTGGCCGGACAATGACAGACGTCAGTTTACTAGAACTCACTTTCCCTGACCAAATTAATCGCATCCGCCACATGCGAAAGACTCATCATGGATTTGAGACGCTTTGCCAGGATTTCGAGCTGCTCTCGGCCGAGTTGGAGAGACCGGAGGAGGTCAATAGAACAACTCCGGCATGTCTGATCGACCCTGTCACCGAAAGCCTTGACGGCCTGGCTGAAGAGATCGCCGAACATCTCTCTCGGGGCATCCAATCAGAAATCATCCCGAAATCAATTTCAGAAGTGGCCCCCATATTCACAAAGGCTCGAACAAAGGACTGAAGATATGCTGCAAGATAGATGGAAGAAATCGATTAAGTCACTCGGCGCACTCGCCGCCGCGGCGACATTGTTCGCTACGAGTGCGCTCGGTCAGGCTCCTCCAGTACAGGAGCCCTCATCACAGGAAGATATTGCCGCTGCGTTAGGCGGCGGTGTTCCAATGGGGCGCTGGAAAGAGGGTTTGACTTTTGAAGGCATCTCGCCGCAACCGTGGTTGAAAAGCGCGGCAAACTGGTTCCCGCGCACCGAAGATGTTCAGCCCAATGAGATGCGGATCATCTTCATGGGATCGGCCCCGTTCATTCGTCCCGGACAGATGAACACTGCCATTCTTGTCGAACTGGGCAACGGCAAGATTTTCATGTTCGACATTGGCGAGGGCTCACCTGCAAATATCATTGCCAGTGGGTATGCATTGAATGAAATAACTGACGTGTTCATTACCCACTTGCACGTGGACCACTTTGGCGGTTTGCCATACCTGTGGATGTTCGGAACCTGGGCCGGCGGATGGCATGAGCAGCTGACGGTGCATGGTCCATCGGGCCGAACCGAAGAATACGGTACAGCGACGATGGTCCAAGGCATGAAAATGATGACCGGTTGGCACCGGGATGCGTTTAGCGTGTTTCCGGTTGGCAAAGGCTGGGACATCATCGTCAACGAATTCGATTTCCGCGACAATGGTGGCGTGATCTATGACGAAGACGGGGTGAAAGTCACCCACTGGCAGCGAAGCCATGCCAAGGATGGTGCATCCGGATATCGATTGGACTGGAATGGCTTGTGCTTCATCTGGACGGGTGACGGCCGCCCCAACATGATCGACATACCCTTCGCCAAAGGCTGTGATGTCTTTGTCACCGAACAGCAGCAGGAAATCATCGAAATCTCATCTGGTGTTCAAGGCGTGCCGCCATTCCTGGGACGTTATACAGTCGATACTCATCACACACCCAGCTATGCCGCTGGCTACATTGCCAATCTGGTTCAGCCCCGACTTCTGATGAATACGCACATGAGCTATGATCCCTATCAGATTGAGGAGACCGTTGCGGAGATCCGCGAGCATTGGAAAGGTCCCTATCACTTTGGTGCGCCTGACGGCATCGTGGTCAACGTAACAAAAGATCAGATATGGGTGCGTGAAGGTATTCTGCCACGGTTCCCAAACTCACGGGCGCCGCAGTTTGACTTCAGCAATGGCCAGCTTGTGGTGCCGCATCCTCCGCATCAGCGCGTGGACATTCAGGAGCCTTATGTGCGCGAAATGGAAATCGACCCAAAGCTGTACTACCCCGAAGGATACCACCCCGAGCTGCTGACCGAATGGCCAGTTGACGGCGATCTTGTTGTTCCTTTGGATGCTCTTCCGGATAACTTGAAAGAGAGCATGGGCGCAGCGTGGCGCCATCGTGAAGCCAACCGCAAAGTGCTGGAAGAACAAAGCGACAATTAAATCGCGACGGCAATCAAACCGGCCATCCAAATCGCCGGGTGGCCGGTCACCTTTTCCAAATCACCGCAGGAGGGATGAAGTCTTGTTGATCGTACTTGGTCTCTATTTTGGAATAGTCTGGCTGGTCTTCTCCAAGTTCCAACTTCTCCCCTGGAACGGGATCTGGAAAACTCTGGTGTTGATTTTCGCTGAGAACTGACCCGGTATTTTCACCGAGATTTGATCCGGCTTTGCTCATGTATCGGTGTCTATGCTTTGGTCAATGTCGGCGTCTCCTTTCTTGTTTTCTTTGCAGATTCTGAGCTGGCTTTGAAGCGGTAGCTGTCATTGCCTGTTTCCAGGATGTGGCAGCGGTGTGTGAGCCGGTCGAGCAATGCGGCCGCAAAAATTTTCGAACAACATCTGCAATCCGAACTTTCGGGTAGAAAGCGACCGCGAAATCCACTGATTTCACCTGAAAACCCTCGAATCGGTTGTTGTGATTGGTCAAGTTACAAGAAGGGTTTGATTTGTGTTAATGTAGTTTCATCCACCGAGGTTTCCG
Organism: Ruegeria sp. N10; assembly: GCF_056531545.1. Lineage (NCBI taxonomy): Bacteria > Pseudomonadati > Pseudomonadota > Alphaproteobacteria > Rhodobacterales > Roseobacteraceae > Ruegeria > Ruegeria sp. N10. The sequence goes on from NZ_JBQFLY010000031.1 coordinate 22,745, forward strand.
ATGCCGCAGCGGGTGCATAACTTTCTCAGCGAGCTTGGGCTCACCGAATACAACGAGGCCTTTCGCGAGCAAGGCGTTGATTACGATCTACTTGGCGATTTGACCGCCGACGATTTGCGTGAGTTGGGGATAGAAAAGCTTGGCCACCGTAAACGCATCTTGGCTGCGGCAGCGCAGATTGAAACTAAGTTAGATCGCGAGGCGCCAGTCAGGAGGCGCCTACTGACCTTGATGTTTGCTGATTTGGTCGACTCAACGGCGCTGTCAACACAGATAACTTTGGAAGATTATCACGCCCATATCCGCAGTTTTCAGAATGCCGCCAAAAGCACGGTCGAACAGTACGGTGGCTATGTCGCAAAGTATTTCGGTGACGGCGTGTTGGCATATTTTGGCTATCCCCAAAGTCATGAAGACGATGCAGATCGTGCCATTCGAGCGGGCTGGGAATTGGTCAAATTGGTTTCGGACCTACCCGGTTCACCAGAAGGCATTACTGTGGCAGCCCGTGTCGGCATTGAAACAGGGCCAGTGGTTATTGGAGAGGTCGTTGGTGAAGGTACTGCCAGCGAACACAGCGCTTTGGGATCCACACCAAATCTTGCGGCACGCTTGCAGTCTGTAGCTTCCCCAAGTTGCGTGGTTGTTGGCCCGGCAAGCCGACGCCTCGCAGATGGCAATGCGCATTTCGAAAGTCTTGGGCCACATACTCTGAAAGGCTTCGAGGATCCGGTTCTCGTTTGGAAGGTAACCGCCATTGCCAGATCGCGAGACCGTTTAGATCGACAAAAAGGCAACCTGACACCTCTCATCGGACGCCGCCAAGAGTTGAACGCTTTGACTTCTGCGCTAACGCGTATGCGTGTGGGTGCCTCAATGGCGGTGAATGTGATCGGTGAAGCCGGGATTGGAAAGTCGAGACTTGTTCGTGAATTTTTTGATAATTCTGGGGGAACATTTACCAGTCTAAAGGGTCAATGCAGCCCCCATGGAGGGTCCACTGCTTTCCACCCATTTATCGAATTGGTCCGTGAGTATGTAGCGGATAGAAAACGGGAAGGCCTCTCGCCAGAAGACGGGTTTACCCAGATTGGGCTGGATCGCAAACGCCACGTGCCCTATTTGCTACTGCTCATCGGAAATAAAAAAGTTGATCAATCGCAAGTCGATCCAGAATTGGTTGGACCCCGCACACATGAAGCCCTGATCGAACTGGTGGTTTCTCATGGGCGGACGTCTCCAACGGTTCTGTTTCTCAACGATCTGCATTGGGCCGACGAAAGATCGGTAAGTGTTATCAATCACCTGATCCGCAAAGCTGATAGGCCTGGCGTCCTGGTTCTAACTTGTTACAGACCGGACTTTGAGGCGACGTGGCTCAACGCCCCGGGGGTTGAGAATATCAACCTGATCCCCTTGGATCGAGAACAGTCAGCTCTGCTGCTTCGCGAATGCGTGGCCTTAGAAGCAGAAACTCGTGATTTTAGCGATCTTGTTACGCGCGCTGGAGGCAATCCTCTTTTCCTGGAGGAACTTGCACGTCACGTTTTGGGCGCTTACGAGAGTTTGGAAACTGAAACCGGGGCTTCTATTCCCGATACCCTTGCAGGTCTCTTGATGCACAGGGTCGATGCGCTTTCTCCCGGTGCGCGCCGCGTCACGGAAATGGCGTCAGTTCTTGGCCGCGAAGCGGAAATCTCGTTACTTGGAGACAATTTGCAGACAGAATTCGATGCAATTGGTGGGCAGGGTATTCTGGAGCCCTCGCCACAGAATGCAAACAAAGTGCGCTTCCACCACGCACTCGTTCAACAGGTGATATATGAAAGCTTGCTTTCTGATGACCGACGTATGCTTCATCTGGAGGTGGCACAGAGAATTGAAGATAAGCACGCCGACAACCTGGCCGAGGTGGCGGAGACCCTTGCGCATCATTTCGAAGCTGCCGGCGAATACAAATCCACCGCTCGTTTCGCCTATTTAGCAGGTTGCAAGGCGCTTGACCTTTTTGCATTGCGCGACGCCGAAATGTGGTTTGGAAAATGCCTGGACCTGACGATGAATCAAACCGGGGATGAGGCGACATTACTCCTGGCTCGGACTGTAGTGAATCAGACGCAGGTTCTTTGCTGGAATGGAGATTTTGCAGCGATGACCAAGCTGGCAAAAAGCCACTTGCCGCGCATACAAACTCTTGGTGAAATTGAAGAAGTTTCGCGATCACTAACGTGGATTGGTGAAGGCTATCTACATGCCGGACGTTTCAAGGACGCGGCTAAATCGTTTGATTCTGCTCTGCACATTGGCCGCCAACTTGGAGATGAAAGTTGCGTCGGTTATTCGCTTGGGCTGACCCTGTGGTTGGACTGTATCGTTGCAGAAGGCGAGTGGTACTCCAAGTTGGTGTCTCAGGCAGACGTTGTGCAAGCGGCTGGCGAACAACTTGGAGATCGCTATCTAAAAACGTTGGCTTATTATGGACGGTGGTGCCACGCGATACAGATCGGAAAAGTAAGTGTCGCGGTAGAAATCGCTCAATCATTGTTTGAGATGGGCGATCACGACAGCTATCCGCCAGCTGAGTGCTGGGGTGCCTGTCTCCTTGCAGTCAGCCATGCGATGGCTGGGAACAAGATTGAAGCGTTCCAATTTGCGCGCACCGGGATGGAAAGTGCTGCGAGCGGTTTTGACCGGCTTATGTCCGAGCTTGCTTTAGGAATGACGCACGTGGCGCTGGGTGAACCAGAACAAGGCCTGGAGCGCCTTGCTAAGGCGCCGTGGCGCAGTGAGCAGATCGGCGCATTCTACTTTGCGTATGCCGGAGACGCCGCGTATGGCTCCGCGTTGATCCAGACAGGGCGAACTGATGAAGGGATCAAATGGCTTGAGACCGGCATTAGCCATTTTGAGGGCTGCGGAAACCTTCGTGGCGCCTGTATTTCAAGATTGGAGCTTCTGAAATACATTGCCACAACAAAGCACTTGTCGGCAGCGCGAAAAATCCTGCTGGAAATTCATGTCAACGCAGCCAATTTGGAAATGGATGGGCTCCACTCGGAAGCAATTGGAATTGTTGCCGAAATGGAGCTACAAGCGAAGCAACCTGAAAAGGCGCTTCAGCTCATTGAACTTGGAATTCAAATTTGTGTTCCGCTAGGCTGGCCAACTCTGGAGCAGAGCCTAAACCACACCGCACTACGGATAAAAAATGCGTCTGAGATCTAACCGTTCTGTCAGAACGCAGATTTCCATTGCTCGGTATCGACAAACCAGCGTTCTTCGGTGATCAGGTCATCAGAATTGAACTTGAATAACACCGCGCATTGCGAGCCGTTTGGCAGTTTGTCAGACCTAAACTCTACAACGTTCATGATCTCATTGTCACCCGGGCAAAAACGCAGGTCAGTTATGTCGAAGCCCGGAGGCAGCGCTTGACCAATCCCGTCAAGAGCCGATCTAAAAGCAATCCGGCCCTCCAATACATCATTCTGGCCGGGCAAGACGAATATCATATCCTCAGCATAGAAACTCGCAAGCTTGTCCATTTCCCCAGCCGCAAGCGCTGCCCAACCTGCCTTCAGATCTTCTAATTGTTTTTCATGTGCCATTTTATAATACCCCTGTCGGCAAATGCGCGTTCTCAGAAAGTGTACCATTTTTTCCGTAGGTCGGAGAATTTTCCGGCAGTTTGACGCGGTGCCTGTTGATTTCCGCTGAGAAGTGACCCGGTATTTTCACCGAGATTTGACCCACCTTTGTTTATGTCTCAGCGTTTATGTTGTGGTCAATGT
>NZ_JBQFLY010000032.1:0-25418 GCF_056531545.1 Ruegeria sp. N10
AACGAAAACGTCGGGGCAATGTGCTCACATGGGTCAATTCTCAGTGAAAATTATCTGGCTTACCGGGTCACTTCTCAGCGGAAATCAACAGTCAACGGCAAGCAAGGGAATTGAAACCATGCAAAACAACCAGGAACATTGATTGAATTTGCGGTCGTCAAATGGTCGAGGCTGCCGTCGGTGCCACTCAACTGTTTCTAACGAAAATAGTTAACGACCTTGGGGAGCAAGTCACGGCCTATTAACAAATAAACAAATTTGATTATGATCGCCTTACAAAGGCGGCGAGGTGTTCCATTATGAAGCGGTTTTGGCAAGTTGTCCCATCTTCAATTTCAGCACGTGCATTTTTCCCTGTTTCGACACAGGTTTCAGCGGTTCTCGGCGCTCTGACATTCATTGCAGCTTCGATAATCGGCGGCACAGCGGCGGCTCAGTTTCCAATTGCGGGAAGCTACGGGTTGGGTGGCGGGTTGGGACAAACCTCTGCTGTACTGCCTCCTCAGGGAACTAGGGTAATCGAAAATGGGTGGATCAACTACGATATCCAACGTTATGTCGATGACAACGGAGATGACATCGGTGCACCAACGCCCACAGTCAACGCGGCCCGGTTGACCTTCAGATATGTTTTTCGTGACGTCAGGATACTCGGGGCCGATTATGCGGCAGGCGTTGTCCTGACTTACCGAGATCAGATATTGCGGCCTGAACCCGGGTCGGGGACAGACTACCATCTGGGAGACACAGTTGTCACACCAATCGCGTTGGGGTGGCATCACAATACCTGGCACTTTCAAACATCCTACACCTTTTGGGCCCCAACCGGAGAATTTGAAGCGGGTGGAAGCACCAACACCGGCAAGGGCCTTTGGAGCCACATGCTGTTCGTAGGATCAACATGGCAGCAGGACGCAAGCCTGCCTTGGGCGGCAACGTTTCAGGCACGTTACGAAACGTTCGGACGCCAGAAAACCACCGATATTCGCCCAGGTGACGTCCTGTCATTGGAGTTTGCTTTTGGAAAAGAAGTCGCCCGGGGCTTCAGTCTGGGGCTTTTGGCGGCACGATCATTCCAAGTTTCAAAGCAAAGCGGTACACCCGGAGGCAATCCCTCAAAATATGAGATCAACCTAATCGGAGCTGAAGGTGTCTGGAAACCCAAAGATCTTCCAGGCGCTCAGATCGCCTTGCGCATGGGGAAGGAATTTGACAACCGAAACACGACGGAAGGCTTCGCGACCCTGCTGTCGCTTGCCTACGCATTTTAACCGGAGTGCATGAGGTCATTCGGTGAATCGTTTACCTTCAAAGGCAAAATGAGAGAAGATCGTGCCTGCGTGGCGATTTTGGCTATGAGTGTAGGCTGTGCTGCGACAGCGCAAAGTACTGATCCGGATGCTTCAGAAGCGGCGGCACGCGCAGCATTGTCAGTTTTGAGTATTGCTGCCACCCCAAACGAAACAATGTCTTCTTTTTCTTTTCTAAGGGCAACAGGCGACACAAAAAGCCTTAGATCAAGCCAACTCCGAGGCGGGTATCACCCGCTCGAAAATGGCTTATATCTTGAAGGGCTTGTGGCTTATCAGAAATACAACCCGGTGCTTTTCTTTCCAGAAATTGCACCTGGTGTCGATGTGGACGTGACCTGGGCAAGTGTAGCGGCAACCTTTGGTTTAGGCTGGGAGTTTCCGTTGAAAAACGACTGGCGCATTCGTCCGGTCGGGCATGTATCATTCGGCCATGTTACGGCTGATGCTTCAATTATTGACTTCCCGTTGCTTCCGGTCAATTCGCAGTCGGCGGATTCAGTTGACGGAAACCTGAATGCACTGGGATTAGGGGCATCTGTCGCCGTATTCAAGGAGACCCAGGTTGGCCTTTGGCAGGCAGAATACCGATTTCGCCAAACGTTTCTGGAGTTTCACCCAATTGACGAACCACAAGCCGGTGGGGCCAAGGCCAACTCCAACCAGACGACGCTTTTTTCTCGCCATCGCTATCCTTTGAAAGATGTCAGGTTCTTCAACTTGCCCACGCACCTAGTTCTGGATGCTGGACTGGTGTACTATCGAGGGGATGCCGCAAAGGTTCTGGACACCGATTGGTTGGCAACTGCTGGTGTCGGCATCGAGTTCGACGCAAGCCGAATTGGTGTTCCATTGGTTCAGGCCGGGCGGATAATGCTGAGTGGTGTAATCGCCGAGGATTTTGACGGTTATTCCATAGGCTTGGGCCTAAGGTTTTAGCGTCGCGCTCAACTTTGAACTTAAGACAATGTTCGGACGTGGGTTTCCCCGTTGGGAATCCAAATCTATGAATCTTGTAAGTTTTTGGATCTGTTGCAAACTTTTGACCTATGGCCTTCGTTGAGTTAGCGCCTGTTTGGCTGATGGCAGGTGTTGTCACGTTAACCCGCGATCCGCATAGAGATCCCGGTTTTTTGGATTTCAAACGTAAACGGTAACTCGATCACACGTGGGCAGCGAGGTTCCAGGGCAAGAGATCGTCGATCTGGCTTTGTTTGTGGCCGTTGACGATGGCTGAGAGCGTTGCGGTCAGATATACATGTGGATCGACGTTGTTAAGCTTGCAGGTTTCGATCAGCGAGGCGATGACGCCCCGGTTTTCGGCGTCCGCGTCGTGTCCGGCGAAGAGCGCGTTTTCCTGTTCAGGGGCAGTACCCGTTCATTCTGCCCATGTCGGGCAGCTTTCCCGTGTGCGTTACGGATGGAATGCCTATTTCGGTTCAGATATCCGGGTGTTTCAATCCCGCCAGCGCGGTGATGGACAATACGTAGCTTTGGAGCGCGATCATGGCGCCGGAGTGGGTTCTTGACGCGGCAGTGTGTTCGACCCTGAGTTTGGGCGTCCCGCTGGTTTCCATTGCTGCGCTTAATGATCTTCATGGTGTTCTCGCGTCCCTGGGGTTCCGGCGAAGCGTTTCGAAGAGGAAACGACAAAGGAGGCCGAGTATGATTCCGGAACGAAGGATCGATCCAGCGCAGCTGCCGCTACCCTTTCATCCCAATCCGATTATGCAGATTACGCAGGAGGAGAAGGCAACTGCTCTGACCGCGCTGGCCCAACTTCTGCTTTCGGCCGAGCCTCCCCCACTGAACTGGTCCACCGCTATGTTTAGGAAACGGAGGACCACGAATGTCCTTTACGACCTTCTCACTGTGGCTCTGCTTGGTTCCGGGTTTCTTTCTCATCTCCACTCCTTGGTGGTTACGATGAGCCAGAAATCCTCTCTTATCAAATCAACCTAAACTGTCCCATTAGCACTGACGTCAGACACTGGTTGTGAATCCTGACCCTAGAATCAATTACCCCGACTACGCATAAATTATGTGAAGTCGGGATATATTTGGTTAGCTTGCCACTCCTAAAAACGGTAGTTCAAACCGAATGTCGCAGTGGTGACACTAAAATTATTGTCTCCGCCGGATGTGTCAAACCTGTCTTCAAGAATTTCGCCGAATAGTGAAACGTTATTAGAAATGCGGTGCTCCAATCCAATGCCGATTGTATATCCCCATTCGTCATTGGTTGCACTACTCGCAGCGTAAGCTGAGCCGGTCGTTACGTAGGCCAAGGTGTCTCCGAAAGAGTAGCCACCCCGAATTTTGATGCGGCTCAAGCTGTCCAAGTCGCCAATACCTGCGGAAACATTGGAGTAGCTAGAGTCAACTGAAAGACCAGCTACCCAACTACCGTCAATTCCCCAATCGCGACCCACATGAAGTCCAACCAAGTCGCCATGGCCGTCCAAGTCCTCTGCAAGGTTCCCATAGCCAAAACGGGCTCCGATGTAGCTGCCATTCCAGTCTGCTGCGAAAGCAGGAACAGAGGTGAACGCCATCACTGTGGTCATTGCGATCGCCGCGGGTTTTATTACCATTCTTCCAGACATTGTCTTACCTCGGTGAGTTGTTCGTTTGAGATCCGACGGTATGAGATTTGTTAACCGTCCTCTGGTTAACTGTGGAAGATTGAGAACATTCTGGAGGTTCGAAACTGTAAGTTACAGTTACCGAACTGAACCTTCCTATCTGAATAAAACTGACCTGCCCGGTGTTGTTACGTTAGCTCGCTATCAAGCAAAGAATACTGTTTAATAAAATTCAGGCTGCTTGAGTGGCGGCATTCCAGGCGTCAATTGCTTCGAGGCGGTGATATCGAATTGTTCAGGCGGAGCGGCGGCGAGCGGGGACGCTGGAGCGGTTGCGGATTGCGGAGTATGTCGCCATGTACCTTTGCAACCCTGCTGGAGAGCGACGGCATTGCATTGTCCTTTCTCGCTTTCGGAATGGGAGATGGCTGTTTTCGGCGCGGTTATTGAGGCCCTTGTGCGACCAATGCTCCAGACCCGGCGCGACCTCTCGCTTGGCGGCACCATACGAGCGCAGCACGTCCGTGATGATCCGCTTGGGAGTGAAACCAAGACGCTTTATCAGGCGGCGTAACAGCCGTTTTGCAGCCCGTTTGTCCCGTTTCGGTTGGAGTATTTCATCCAGCACGATTCCATGCCGATCGACCGCGCGCCAAAGCCAATACTTGCGACAATAGAGTCTCACAACAACTTCATCGAGATGCCAGACATCGCCAGGACGGTTCAGTCTCTGCCGCAGGTTTCGAGTTACCGCCGGCCCGAACTTGATGAACCAACGCAGGACGGTTTCGTAAGAAGCATCGATCCCCCGCTGCAGCATCAACTCTTCAGTTTCCCACAGGCTCAGATTGAAGCGAACGTACAGCCACACCGCTTGCGCGATGATCTGAGGTGGAAATCGGTGGCGCCTGTAGCTGATCGATGACGAAATCATCGATGTCACCTACGTCTAAATCGTATCATGGTCACCCTCGAGCGCAATCGCTACAGCGGCCCGGCCAGCCTCATAAACTGCTGTATCTGCCGGCATGTTTACACGGAACGGTTGGTCGTTTTGGCGGAAGGCCCGACCGTTTGTGCCCACGATCGCATCATCGAGCTGTCACACCACAAATCCGGCAGCGTGATCTATGACTGGTGACATCACTTCGCTGTGATCCAACGCAAGCCCGGCGCCCGGCGCAATATCTAGCCTCAACAATCTCGCCGAATAACTTGGCAATGCCGTTTCAAAAACTATCTGCCCTAGTGGAGTTAGCGTTGCGACGAGGGAAACTTCCTTGACTCTATGCTGGCTAAGGACCACTAAAGTGCATTGGTGAAAATTACTCGTCGTCGCGATGCTGCCGGCTTCGATGATCCAATGGCCTTCAGACTAATTGTAGCATGTGCCCAGCACAGGAACGGGTTTCGCTGGGGTCTTCGCTATGAGCTCGTTCCTCGCAAGCATTCGTAACTGTCACCTGACATGCACCAGTCATCGCGTGACCCATGAAAGAAGGCGCCGTATGAACAGCACATGGCTCATTAATTGCGTGCTTGATGGCCGATAGATCAGGTCTCAGGCTCCGTTTCAATCAGTCATTCATCGTGTTTACGCGCTGCATTCTTTGTTTGATCCCGGCACTTTTGGTGTCGCTCTCAGGAACAAAGCTTCCTGCCCAAGTCGCAGGCAATGCCGATGGATCAGTTTGTGACGAAGGTTTCGAAAACAAGAATGGATCGTGCCAAAGAACAGACTTACCAGAAAACGCATATTTGACGGGTAGCTCCTATGGCAGTGGCTGGGAATGCAATCACGGTTTTCAGAATGTCGGAGATCTCTGTGAGGAAATAAGAGTTCCTGAAAATGCCTATCTTGCATCAACCGGAGATCAGTGGGAGTGCAATCGGCTGTTCCAGCGTGTCGAAGAAAAATGCGAAGAACTGATTGCACCTCAAAATGGATACGTCGAAACCAGGTTTGGCGCACAGGAAATACACTGCAACTGGGGATTTCGTAAGGAGAACCAGGATTGTGTTGCAATAGAAGTCCCAAAAAACGGTCGCCTGAGCGATAAAAAAAGCTCGGATGGTTGGGTATGCCTCAGAGGTTACAACGCAGCGGAGAGCGGCTGTGAGCCTGTGGCTGTTCCACAGCATGCGTATCTTGAACCAGATTCCTACTCTGGATGGAAATGCGAACGCGGTTTTCGCGCAAACCGGGACAGGTGCGTTGCGATCCTTGTTCCTTCAAACGCTCATTTGAATCGAAGAGGTGATGGTTGGGAGTGCAATCGGCCGTTCACACGACAGAACGATAAGTGCGCCGAAAATATTCCACGAAAATAGGTTCGTGGAAATCAATATCGCCTGACAAATCCGGAAGGACCAAGCCGTGAACCATAACTCGATTGACGAAAATCTTGGCAAAAGGATCAAAGCCGAAAAGGCGCGTCGCCGGTCCCACGGGATTAAGATATCTATAGCGTTAGCAGTGTTTGTTGCAGCGGTAATTGTAGTGGTGTTTCTCTGATGCGTAAAAATGCCCCTCAAGTGACCCTTTCTGACTCAAAGATGTCAGTGCGTGGTCTGGAACAAAGAGCATTTCAGGACCGCAGTGTTCGCAAGACGCGGAACGCTGACGTATCAGAAGTGATCGAAGTAGAATTTGGAAAGTACTTGATTAAGGCTGGCATTCTGAGCGGTAACAGCGTTGCGCGCGCATTCCCCAAGCCACCAGCGAAAACGCAAGGTTTGATTGCTGATGCAGTTGGCGAAACACCGTCATTGGCCATTGAAGCCTTAAAAGAAATTCTCGAAGAGCGAGACAGGAAACGCAGCGCTCGACGTCGTTTGGAGGCGAACTCCGGCAACTTCATTCCCAGTGAAGGAGAATATGTCGAAGCATTGCGCCAGATCAGGCTCTCCACTGCGCAGGTCACCATGCTCAAAGCACTTACAATCGCAGGCAAGGAAGGACTGAGCATTGGTCAGTTAACTAAGGCAGCTGGTTACAAATCGCGCGAGGCGTCCGTCAAGGTCTTCAAGAAAATCGGGCTATTGATTGCAGAATATCTGGAACTCGAGCTTCCCGAAGCCGGATCGGCACAGAATGATGGCGCCGCTCAGGTATTGGCATTTTCTCACGTCAAAAGTGACGATGAACCAGCGACTTGGATCATGCATCAGGAGCTGCGCGATGCTGTTCGTTCGGTTCTATGACGCACGTTCCAGCGCCTGCCTTTGAAGCGAACTTCGAACCGGAATAAACGCAAGAAAGGCGCACACGTAGCTTATGTTGGAGAAAAAACCATATCCGCTCGACCTGATCTATGTACCTGTGAAACGGGCCAAAACACTTGATCAACAAAAGGTTCTGACGCTGGCAGAAGATATCCTGAAGAATGGCCAGAAGACGCCGATCCAGATACGTGCGGACAACAAGCGGTTCGTGCTGATTGAAGGCCTTCACCGACTAGAGGCCATTCGCGCCCTAGGCGGTGATACGGTTGAAGCCTATTTGGTCCGTGCCAGACTACACTGAACTCTTTTTGAGATTGGCGTTCGACAAAGCCTCGGAAAATGCCAGCAGGCGCTGACCTTCTTCATCCCAAAGATGCAATCGTGCACAGTGAAAGCTCTCGAACAAAGTAATACGCTGGCAATTTTCCAACTCGGAATGGTCGCGCAAAACTTCGTCAAGCCGGTAAAAAGGTATGCGGCTGGCAAGGTGGTGAACATGGTGCACACCAATATTGGCAGAGAACCACCGCAGGATACCTGGCAGGGCATAGTGGGAACTTCCATAGAATGCTGCGTTCTGAAGATTCCACCCTTCTTCCCGCTCCCAGGTCGTGTGTTCAAACTGGTGTTGAATGTAGAAAAGCCAAATACCAATCGACGCGGCGACGATCATGGTTGGCAGGAATACATAAACCAGTACATCCATGCCTCCGGTCCAAAAAATCAGAGCCAGGACCACCGCAATCGCGACGTTTGTTCCCATTGCACTTGCCCAATACAGCCAGCCTGACCGCATGAAACCAAAGGGCAAGCGATTTTGAAGAAAGAACGTGTAGACCGGTACGATACAGAACAGGAAGAAGGGGTTCCGTATTAACCTGTAAGCGGCACGACCGGCCCACTTTCGCTTCAGGTATTCCTCTACAGTCAACGTAGGGATATCGCCCATCCCGCGCCGATCAAGGTTGCCGGTTGAGGCGTGGTGGATCGCATGGCTTTGCCGCCAGACGTCATAGGGTGTGAGGGCGAGAACACCCAGGACCCGACCGGTCCAATTGCAAACGGTGCGGTTTCTAAAGAAAGATCCGTGACCACAATCATGCATGATGATGAAGAGACGCACCAGAAATGCGGCGTTCAGGATGGCCAGTAGAACCGCGACCCAGACACTAAAAGATAACGCAAACCACGCTGCGCCCCATAGCGCGAAAAAGGGAATGACGGTGATTGCCAGCTCAAAAACGCTACGCTTCGTATCAGGCACACGGTATTGCGCGAGCGCCCGGGTCAATTCCTGCTGTTGCAACTGACTTGTTCTCCAACGACTCTGAGGAACCCCCTGAGCATTCGGGCACCCCAGAAGGGTGCCCGCAGCAGGCTATGCGAGTGCCAGGTTGGCGGCGCTGTCGCGTCCATCACGGCCAGCTTCGACGTCGAAGGTAACCTTCTGGCCGTCCTTCAATTCGTTGATGCCGGAACGTTCAAGTGCTGAAATATGCACGAACACGTCGCGCTTGCCACCTTCAGGTTCGATAAAGCCAAAACCTTTGGTCGAGTTGAACCATTTTACTGTGCCATTTGCCATGGTCGAAGTCTCCTAATACTTGCCGCCCGCATTATTGCGGCGACTCGGCGTGGTCGGTCTGAATCGAAAGACTGAACGCCGAATTTGGGAGACAGCAGGTCGAAAAAGAAAAACGTGAGCCTTGTGTATATGGGCTTAGCGTACACACGATACAAGTCTTGATACAATGGAAAGCAACAGAAGATCTGCGTCTGCCTAGCCCAAGTTAGGACAACGATAAGCAGGATTATTGCTCTGTGGTTCGGAAATCAGAAGTCGGCTTCTGTGATAAAACCTGCCGAGTGCGTATGCAGCAAATTGATTGCTCAGATACGGCAGGTAGGGCTGACTGTCCGAATTCACCGCGCGCTACAAGAACACCGCGGCTAGGCACAAATGTCATTGATTGGTGGAAACATTGCTAAATCAACGAGTTGACCTCTCTAATGAACGGCAGATTTTGCGCGGCCCGAATCTTGGGTCATGCTGCGTTGGCATAGGGCGACTGCGAGCCTCAAAGTGCAATTAGTAGGTCCGTATCTGCGCAAGCATCGGGCAAGAAACGTTCCCGATGTTACAGTTGGCCGTAAGTTCATTCAGGGCGGCCTCCAATCGCTTAAGTTCGTGTATCTTCATACGCACATTGGAGATATGAAGCTCGGCCAGTTCCTTAACGGATTGGCAATCCTCGCTATCACCTTCGGACAGGTTGAGAAGCACCTTTGCATCGGCAAGCGAAAAACCCAAGTCTCGGCACTTCCGTAGAAAACGAAGCCGTCCAACATCGTGCGCGGCGTACATGCGTCGATTATTCGATGCTCTTTCTGGTTTAGGCACGATCCCTTCGCGTTCGTAATAGCGGATAGTTTCAATTCCGACTCCGCTTTGCCGGGATGCTTCCCCAATCGCAAACATGTGAGATTTCCTGCCTTGATCCTGTAGTGGCTACAGAAGTTATACGAGAAGTTGCTGTCTCCACAACTCCGCGCGTCATGGTTCATGAGGGAAACGGAATGCAGAAATACCTTAGCCTCAGCTACTTGGGATCTCTATCAGCACTTGGCGTCGCGACTTGCTGCGTTTTGCCCATGATAGTGATGTTAATGGGGCTGGGCGGCAGTTGGTTGGCAATCTTTGGAAAGCTTGCCGCAGCGAGTTACTATGTGCTGACGATTTCAACGGCGCTCGTCGCGATATCGTGGCTGGTATCTTATCAGCGCGGTTCCTTGCCGACGTTGAAATGGCGGCTTGCAGGAACGACTCTGATCACCGGCGTGGCTTGGGCCGTTGTGTTTAACGAGGCACGGATTAACGATTACCTGATCATGAAGATGTGAGACTATGACAAAACAAACTGTAGTCCTGGAAAGCACCCTGACTTGCCCGAAATGCGGCCACAGCGAATCCGAGGAAATGCCAACGGATGCTTGCCAGTGGTTCTATGAATGCAAATCGTGCAAAACAGTTTTGAAGCCATTGGAAAGCGACTGTTGTGTTTACTGTTCATATGCCACGGTCCCGTGTCCACCAATTCAGCTAGGCGATAGCTGTTGCAGATGAAGCGAAGGATGGCTTTGTTGAGCGAACTGTGAGCTGCCGCCGCGAGCATCGCGGCGATTTGCTTGAATGACAGGTTTTCCGCTGCTTGGCCGCACAAGACATTCGGCAGTTGCAGCGTTGTTCCTGCTGCAAGCGCATGCACCAATAAAATCCAGGGCACAGGTTGGGTTCGAAACGCTATTTCGCCGCATCGCGTACGAACGGTTGGTTAAAGCCGTGAAGCTGACATTCCCGGTCTTCTCTACTTCCGAAAGGCTTTGTTGCACAATTGGCGTGAGGGATTCCCTGTTTGAATCCAGTAGGGTAGCTATGAGGTATGAGCAGTTGGTCCGCTAAGACGTACAAGACCAGGAACTGGCCTTCGTACAACACGGCGCTTAGGCAGCGTGGTTCGCTATCGATCTGCTTTGATCCTGAGATGGAATTGTAAAAGTCCGTCCAGGGAAAGGGGAAGCGCGCTCAAGCCCTGATCTGTGCAACAAAGCCATCCTTGGGGATGCAACCCCAACTCAAAGGATTACATTGCCTCACCCCCTTTGCAGGAGAGATTCTTCGATAGCTTCTGAAGCGGAAGACGACCTTACAGGTAATTGTTGCAACGGCATTGCCAAGTTGTTTGTGTGTGAATGAGAGGGGTGAGGCTTGGGCCTGTCACGTGGTCATTTCGACTGCATAGCCAAAAGTTTGCGACAAAGCCGTTTGAAACTTATGGTAGGTATAGATAGCAAGCGGCTCCGAAATCATCTTACCCGTAGATGGCTGCTTTTGTCAGGTCGTGAAGTTTGGAATTGCTGGCCAAGACAGCCCCCCCTCTTTCAATGAATTCGGAATATGGGGGGAAATCGACCTTGCCGCCTGCCTCCTCCACAATGAGCATTCCGGCAATGGCGTCCCAAGGATTGAGATGTGCTTCAAAAAACGCATCGGCCCGTCCAGCGGCAACGGTAAGCAAGCTATAAGCGGCAGATCCGTTTCGACGATATTCCATGCCATGGTCGATCAGTCTCTGGACTTGATCGAGATAGTCGTCGGCGCCGTGGCGCGCGGATCGTCCCAATAGGACCAGCGCATCACTCGCTAGCTCGCAACTTGAATTCGGAATCTCGATCCTGTCTTGGTGAGCATCCGAATTTGCGGACATATTCTCTCGAGAACTGAGCCGAGCTTTGGTATCCTACCCCGTAGGCAACCTCAGAGACCTTTGCGCCGGTGGTTTGAAGTTCATTGCGGGCATGAAGCAAACGCAGATCTTTCTGGTATTGCAGCGGCGAGGTTCCCGTGACTGCTTTGAACTGTTCGAAGAAGGCCGAACTGCTCATCCCCACACGAGCGGCAAGCTCTCTCACGGCAAGGGGTTTGCCCAGTTCTGATCGGATCTCGTTCGTCGCCGCAAAAATCCGGCTAGCCGTGTTCTCGTGCCACACCAGTTTTCGAAGCGTGCCACCATGTTGCCCGATCAGCAGGCGGGCGTGGATTTCCCGCGCCGTGATCGGCGCCAGCAAGTGTCGTTCCTCTTCGGTTTCGCACTGGCGAAAATATCGCAACAAGGCGTCTCGCATGTCATCACCAGTGGGTGCGAGGCAAATAGAAAACGGATCCGACACACGGTGGGTGGTTGACTGCGGCAAGGCCGGAGCTAGGGCGCGAAGGTGATCCAGATCAAGGGGGAATACGAGCGCGACATAGGGAAGATCGGGCGTGGCCTCGGTGATCCTTGAAACAACGGGCAGCGCGTTGCTGACGATCAGTGACTGCCCGGCCCGCACGGTAAGCGTTCTGGAGCTGGTCCCAACCTCCTTTGCACCTTGCAGGACCGCGCACAACAGCGGGCGGTAGACATTTGCGTCATGTTGGGTGATCGCCGGATGGGTGAGAAATACCGTCCCACCGTCCTTATGTGTCAACACACCGTGCGTGACGCCTGAGTGATCAAGTTGAACGAGAACGTAGTCCAATAACGCCCGAGGTCCCATGAATGCCTCCTGTGGGTCGACCCATCTTTACCACGGGAGCAATGCAAACACTTACCCAAAACTTCAGATTGTGGAGGATTGTGGAGGATTGTGCAAGAAAACTGGAGAATATTGAAAGATTCATCCTGCCTTGGTGATTATCGTGACTATAGGAAGTGAGGGATTTGAGATATGAAAACGATTCTTATCACCGGGGCCTCGTCGGGAATTGGCGCAGCGACGGCCCGGCATTTCCAAGCAAACGGTTGGAATGTCATCGCCACGATGCGCAACCCCACGGATGGCCCCGAGCTCGGCGCGTTAGAAAACGTACATCTGGCCCAACTGGATGTGACGGATTCGGGTTCAATTACAAAGGCCGTAGGCGAAGGCATCGAACGGTTCGGGCAGATAGATGTTTTGCTGAACAATGCGGGCTATGGCGCCTACGGTGCGTTAGAGGCCTTTTCGATGGATCGCATTCGGCGTCAGTTTGATACCAACGTGATTGGGTTGATGGAAGTGACCAAGGCTGTTCTGCCCCATTTCCGTCAGAACCAGTCGGGCACGGTTATCAATATCTCGTCCATTGGTGGGCAGATCACATTTCCACTTGGCGCGCTTTATCACGGCACAAAGTTTGCAGTTGAGGGGCTTTCGGAGTCACTACACTACGAGCTGGAGCCCCTTGGCATTCGGGTCCGAATTGTCCAACCGGGCATGATAAGAACCAACTTTGGAGGCAGTTCTTTCGATTTCGCCATGGATGAGAAGCTGCCGGACTACGCGCCAATGGCTGAAGCCATGGGGCGCCTGTTTGGCAAGCTGGCCGCGAACCCTTCTGCGCCTGAAACTGTCGCAAAGGTCATTTGGGATGCGGCCAACGAGACCGGAAACCGCCTGCGCTTTCGCGCAGGGCCTGATGCTGAAGAGCTGCTCGTTGCGCGTAAGCAACAAGATGACGAGACGTTCATCGGTGGTCTCAAGGAAAAGATGGCACCCTGAAGGGCCACTCAGTCGTTCACAGAAAGAGCTGATGATCCATGTACAGCGAAGCAATTGAAAAAGGCGGCTTGGCCGTTGTAACCGGGGCGGCAAACGGCGTGGGCAAAGCCGCAGCCCAACGCTTTGTACAAGACGGTCTGGGGGTTGTGCTGGTCGACCTGGCTGGTGAGGCATTAGACAGAGCCGAGGCGGAATTGCGCGATCTGGCCGGCTCGTCCGCAACTGTTCAGGCAATTCCGACTGATGTCACCGACACCACCGCCGTGAATGCCTTGGCGGATCAAGCTTTTGCGCTCGGCGAGATAGCTGTCCTAATGAACAATGCCGGTATCGCGCTGCCGACCAGCAGTTGGGAAAACGCGGAGAATTGGCGCAAACTGCTAGAGGTCAATCTTTTTGGGGTCATGAATGGCGTGCATGCTTTCCTGCCGCGCATGATCAAAGCGGCGCGCCCCGCTGTGGTAATCAACACGGGGTCAAAACAGGGCATCACCACACCACCCGGAAACCCCGCCTACAATACCAGCAAAGCCGCCGTGAAGGTCATGACGGAAATGCTGGCGCACGAATTGCGACAGACCGAGACGGAAATTACCACTCACCTGTTCGTACCGGGGTTCACCTATACCGGCATGATTCAGAAATTCATGCCGGAAAAACCTGCTGCCGCCTGGACAAGCGAAGAGACAATCGACTACCTGCTGAAGCGCATGTCGGCCGGAGATTTCTACATTCTCTGCCCGGACAACGATGTGTCCGAAGAGCGCGACAGCAAACGCGTTGAATGGGCTGCGGGTGACATAATCAACAATCGCCCGGCTCTTTCACGCTGGCATCCCGACTATGCTGATGCCTTTGCGGCGCACGAGGCCTCGGAAAAGTCGCACAAAACGAAAGGTCGTGGATAGAGCAAGTGAAACTGTTACCCAAGCAACAAAGCTCACACCTCGTCTATAAACCTAGCGGAGATTCATACGAAGCGCAGAGTTAGGCACATTTGGACTCTGGACGAAGCCGCTCGCGCGGCAATGGCGCTTGTTGCCGATGGTGTGCGTCACTCCTGAAGCCGGGCATTTTGCGAACTGATCAACCTGTCTGACGATTGGGGCTTTCTCAGTCGACAGACAGGAGGTTCCGATGACAGAGGAGAGAACCACGCCGCTGCGCGAGCGGATGATCGAGGACATGCGTATTCGGGGTTTGGGAGACAAATCCCAACGTGCGCGCATTCGTGCGTTGAAGGAGTTCGCTGCGTTTCTGGGGCGCTCGCCCGATACGGCCACGCCGGAGGAGCTTCGGGCCTACCAGCTTCACATGACGAATGCCGAGGTCTCGCCGTCGGTTTACATTGCGCGCATCACCGCACTGCGCTTCTTTTCTCGACGACCTGCGGGCGCGAGGAGATGAAGCGGTACATGCAGTTCCGGACCGAACCGCGCAAACTGCCCGCAGTGCTCAGCGTCGAAGAGGTTTCCGAGCTTCTGGCCGTCGCGCCCGGTCCCGGACTCAAGTACCGTGCCGCGCTCAGTATTTCCTATGGCGCCGGGCTGCGGGCATCGGAGGTCTGCAATCTCACGATCGGCGACATCGACAGCGACCGGATGCTGATCCATGTCGTGCAGGGCAAGGGGCGGAAGGATCGCAAGGTGATGCTGTCGGTCGGGCTACTCGATCTATTGCGTGAGTATTGGCTTGAGGCAAGGCCCGAGGGCTGGCTGTTTCCCGGCAAGCCGAAGATCAACCCGATCTCGCCGCGCCAGTTAAACCGCGCCTTCACCTCGGCCAAGCGCATGGCCGGGACCAACAAACCCGCGACGCTGCATACCCTGCGGCACAGTTTCGCCACGCATCTTCTGGAAGCGGGGACGGATGTACGGGTCATTCAGGTGCTGTTTGGTCATGCCAAACTGACGACCACCGCCCAATATACCAAAGTCGCCACCAAGATGATCCGGGACACCATCAGCCCCTACGAGATGCTGGCAAATCTGCAAGATCAGACGCTGCGGCGAAGCCTGGAGTGACGTGACAGGGCTTTGCCCCGTCCCAAACTGGAGATCGCTGACATCTTTCGTCGATACGGCCCCGCGTGGCGGCAGGCCAATGCCGGGCATGTCGGCCTGAGCCAGCTGAAGGTCATGTCGGCGATCGAAACCTGCCGGACAGAGGCCCTCGGCGGGCATGTGGCGGCCTGCACCAAGTGCAGCCATCAGCACATCGCTTATAACTCGTGCAAGAACCGGCATTGCCCCAAGTGCCAGGGACCGGCGGCGCGCGATTGGATGGAAGCGCGGGCCGAAGACTTGCTGTCTGTAGAGTACTTCCACGTCGTCTTCACAATTCCTGCCGAGATCGCCCGCATCGGTTATTGGAACCAGAAGGCGGTCTATGGGCTGTTGTTCCGCGCATCAGCCGAAACAGTGATGACCATCGCGGCTGACCCAAAGCGCATGGGCGCGAAGGTCGGCCTGACCAGCGTGTTGCACACCTGGGGATCGGCACTCACCCATCATCCGCATATCCACATGATCGTCCCCGGCGGCGGCCTGTCACCGGACGGTACGCGGTGGGTCGCATGTCTCCCCGGCTACTTCCTGCATGTGCGCGTCCTGTCCCGGCTGTTCCGGCGACTGTTTCTGGAGGGGCTGATGGACCTGCACCGTGCCGGTCAATTGGCCTTCTTCAGCGATCTGGCCGAGCTGGAGAACGCGAACAACTTCACCGCCTGGCTCGGGCCATTCCGCAAATCCGAATGGGTGGTCTATGCCAAACCGCCCTTCGGTGACCCCGAGGCGGTGCTGGCCTATCTCAGCCGATACACCCATCGCGTGGCGATCTCGAACAGCCGCCTCGTCAGTGCCAATACCGACACCGTGACCTTTCGATGGAAGGACTACCGGATTAAACGCGGGGACAGAATGAAAGTCATGCGACTGGCCACGCCTGAGTTCATCCGCCGGTTCCTGATCCATGTCCTGCCCCCTCTCGGCAGATTTGGCTCCGCCAAATCGCCTGCCGGGCAATGGACGGCTTCCATCGCATCCGGCACTACGGCCTGCTGGCAAGTGCCGCCCGCAAGACCAACATCGCGAAGGTCCGCACGTTGCTCGGTGCGGAAACGGTCTGGCAGGAAGACGCACCCTCCGCCGAAGTCATCCCGCTCACCCTGCGCGAGCCGTGCCCGGATTGCGGCGGCCCGATGCGTATTATCGAGACGTTCCGGCGTGGCGAGGTGCCACGATCTCGCGCGCCACCGAGAAGGCAGGCAGCATGACGACACCTCCGTTCATCTCATCCACCGCAGACCGGTTGCCTCAGCTACACCGGCCGAGACCGCTTGTCTGTAGCTGTTCGAAACGTTGCGAGGACGGCGCAAAACAGTTCTTTCAAGGGTTGAAGCCAGACCAAAGTCACAGGCAGAAACTGAGATCGGCAGCCTTCACCTCCAACACCTCCGCGTCCATCGCCGGCACAAAGTCAGCCGAAAACGCTCTTTCCCCATAAGTGGCGCCCAGACCCCGCGGCTTCCTCCCTGAGAGATTTTCCAACGCGGGCCACAGTCGAGCCAAGCCGAAACCTCACACCCTGGCCCGCATCAGAAAATCTTCATCTAACCAGACCTCAGAGGCAGTGCAGCACGTTGTGATAAAATGCTGTCCGTCGCCAGAGTTTCGATGGAGAATGGCCAATACCGATCATACGGATGCCGAAGGTTTTGAGGACGCCACGGATGTGACCTTCGAGGTCTTTGCGCTGCCGGATCAGCCTTTCAAGGGCACCGACAAGGCATCGCAGCCGGTCGACCTCTTCGCTGCGGATATGCACCGCAGTGAACCAGCCGGTTCGGGCGAGCTGCGCCAATCCTTCGGCATAGGTGGCGTCAGACTTGTTGAGCCGTGCCGACAAGCTCTTGTGCGCCTTGAGGGCAACAATGCAGGTCGCAGGCAGACCGAGACCGGCGAGGCCGCGCTGCAACAAGATCGACAACATTCCGCTTTCATGCACGATCCGTCGGGGCGTAAGTTCGCGGTTGCGAAACCAGCCCGCGACGCCCTGGGGATCAGCGGGACAGACGCCACGCGCTACAGTCTCAACGCTATTGGTCTATTTGGTCAGTGCCAAGCTTGGTTTGCCCGGACGAGACAGATGAAGATCGCTTCCGTTGGCTCGGGGTGTCGAGGGCACCTCCGCTCGCCGGGCCGCGCAGCGGCTGAATCAGCATTTGGTCGAGCCAGAGGTCTCGGCGTGTGCGAAACTGCTCGATGCCGATTTCCATGCCCTTATGCCCCATCTCGGGTTGCGCAACGTAAGTGCCTAGAAGTCGGTCCCACCACGGTAGATTAAACCCAAAGTTCGAGTTGGTCTCGCTTGGATCAACGGAATGGTGGACTCGGTGCATGTCTGGAGTGACGACGATCCATCTAAGTATTCGATCCACCGGACGCGGCAAGTCAATGTTTGCGTGATTGAAGAGCGCAGTAGCGTTCACGATCACCTCGAACAGGAGCACGGCGACAGCGGGCGGCCCCAAGGTTGCTACAACCGCCAGCTTGATCCCCATCGAGATGAGAATTTCTACCGGATGGAAACGCAAGCCAGTGGTCGCGTCAAAATCGAGGTCGGCGTGATGCATCCGGTGCAGACGCCAAAGCCCCGGTACGGCGTGGAACATCACATGCTGAAGGTAGATTGCGAGATCGAGAAGCAGCATGGAGGCCACGATGGCAACCCAAACCGGCGCCTCGATGTTGTTGAAGAGCCCCCATCCGCGATCCTCGGACATAGCTGCGAGACCAACTGCGAGGATTGGAAAGGTCAGCCGCAGGATGGCGGTGTCGAGCACCACGAGCGCAAGGTTGTTTGTCCATCGGATAACGCGCGGAATATCCCGTCTTCGCCGGGGTGCGGCCACTTCCCAAAGTGCCATCGCCGCCAGGACGGATAAGAAGGCAATAAGGCGGATAGTTGGTTCAGCAGCAAGGATTGTGTCGGACATGAACATCCACTATTCGGGTTTCTGTCGCGATAGAATTGCAAGCTGTTCTAGGCGACGACCGCTCCAATGTAACGCAGACATTCAAGCGATACCATCAGAGGGCAGCTTGGGTCCGCAACTCTGCCGTTCAGCAGATTTCAGCGAACGTCCGCTGCCGAACCAGCAACTCCCGGGCCCGCAGAACCATTGCGGACGCCTGGATCTCTTCACTTTTCACGGCAACAAAGCGCATCGTTGGTCGGCTTGCAGCTTCACAGATCGCTTCCGCATCGGCCGTATCGTTCTTTTGACATTTGACGAATGGATTCACGTAGGCCGGATGGATCAGCTTGACTTCGTGACTCAAGCGACTGATCTTGCGCGCCCAATAATGCGCACTGGCACAGGCCTCCATTACAACCACGCAACGCGGCAGCTTTGCGAAGAACTCAAGGACCTGACCCCTGCGCAATTTCTTCCGAAGAACAAGATAACCTGATCCATCCGCTCCGTGCACCTGGAAAACGTTCTTCGCCAAATCCAGGCCAATCATGCTAATCTCTCCCATAGACGCCTCCATTCAGGTTGTTTGCAAACCTAAGATGGCACACCGAGGCCAGCGCGGGCGTCTACACCTTCAGAACCGGAGCCCAGAATCGGGCGCGTTCGTCTTTTGACGAAACGGTGGTCCAATTCATTTCTCGCCACTAAAAGCACGACGCGGTCAGCGTTGCCATGGCATCATTCCAGAGTAAGGTACCCGGACCGCTACAGAATGCGCCATTTGTGCTAATGTCGTAAGGTCAAAAACGGGAAGCTGCAGCTCTTCCTGAAGACGCGCGGCATATGGCGGCAAATCGGTGCACTCCAGTACCAGCGACCGGATTTCCGGTGTCTGGTGTTTTAGTCGCCGTGCTGCTCCAAGGACTTCGGCCTCGATCACATCGGTGTCCATGCGGGTCCGTGTATTCCGCAAGATCACCTCAGCGAATTCGCTGGTGTCCTCCAATCCTTGCACCGCGACGGGTATACCGGCGGCTCCGACGCCTTCGAAATGCTTTGGTGTCAAGGCTGACGCATTTGCAGTCAGCACACCCACCGGGGCCTTGGCTCCGGTCATATGGAAGGCGAGGGGCACCTGAATCAGGCTCGATGCAAAGACAGGCACGGAAACGGCTGCGGCGAGTTCCTTTTGGAACAAAGCCAGAAACCCGCAACTTCCCGTAATGGCGCGAACGCCCTCGGCCTCAAGGCGTTTTGCGCCCTCAACAAAGGGGGCAAGCAACTCAGGCGATGGGTTGTTCAGCAGGGTCGGGACGGTGATGCCGTCGATCATTTCGTAGAGCACGGGAAACGGAAGGCTGGACGGATTCTTGATGTGTCCGGGCGGTTTGGGGAAATAGCTTTCAAGGCACAAAACCCCGATCGAAGCCCCGCAGATGTTTTGACCACCTTCGTAAATTGGCATGGTACTTGGGTCCTTTTGACTTAGAGATCTAAAATCGGGCCAGCGAGAATGGGTCCAAACTGATATTTGGACTGCGGTCAGACACGAGATCCGCCACTAGTTCCCCCGTTTTCGGTGCCATCATCAGGCCGTAGTGAGAATGCCCGAACGCAACGTAGAGCCCGTCTTTGCCATTGAGCGGCCCAATCGCAGGCAGGCTGTCAGGAAATGAGGGGCGCCGTCCCATCCAGAACTTCGCCCCACCTGTATCAAGGTCCGGCACCAAAGATTTGGCCTGATCGGTCAGTATCTTTTCTTTTCGCGGGTTGGCTGGTGCGTCTACGCTGCCAAACTCGGCCGTGCCGGCAACCCTCAGTCCGCCCAACATCGAACTTGCGACGATCTTTGCATCCACATCCATGACGGAATTGTTCAGCACAGCCGAAGGGCTCGGGAACTCGATATGATACCCCCGCTCAGCCACAAGCGGTACCGGTAGTCCGAGGGGTTTCAGCAGGTCGGCAGACCACACCCCGGCGGCAAGTACAACATGGTGCGCGTGCAACGAATCTTGCGACGTGGAAATCTGCCATCCGCTTTCCCCGGCGCGACTAATCTTGGTGACTTCGGTCCGCACGAATTCGGCACCTTGGGTACGCGCTTTTTCGGCCAGAACAGCGCCCAAACGTCCCGGTGAAGTTGCGCGCGCTTGGCCTTTGATCACGATTGCAGCCTTGAACTCATTGGACAGTGCAGGTTCCAGGCACCGTAGTTCAGTACCGTCGACACGCTCCAACTCACCACCTTTTTCCCGACGGATCAGATAGCCAAGCCCGTCTAGGTTGGCCTCTTCCGGATTGCGGAACGCGTGAATGTAGTAGCTGTCGACGATCAGGTTCTCGTGCCCAGTGCCTTGCAAGTGCCGACGATAAAGATCAATGGACGGACGGCACAAAACCTCCATCGCATCCGAAACTTCGCGCACAGTCTTTTCGCTGGACTTACCCAGAAAGCGTAGCCCCCACGGGATCATCTTCGGCCAGAAGGATGTCCGGACCGACAACGCGCTTTTCGGATCCAACAGCATTTGAGGAAGTTTCTTCCAAATGCCGGGAACGGCCTGGGGAATGATCGACCAGGGAGACACCACACCTGCATTGCCGAATGAGGTCTCCTGCCCGGGCTCTCCCCGGTCAATCAACCGCACGGTTTTGCCACGTTCCTGCAATGACAGGGCGCAGCAGATGCCGACGATCCCGGCGCCGATAATGGTTACACGTTCAGACATGTCAGGCCGTTGCTTGAGTTCGGGTGCGGGCGATCAACTGCGTAACGATCACGGGTGACGCTACTGCCAGCGCGATCAGGTCAGCCGTTATCGTGGGCGCTACGAAGATGATCCCGGCAAAACCCATCAGAATACGAGACAATACGTTGAGCGGTTGCAGCCAATAACCGACGACCGCCGCGGACAGGGCGATGACCCCCGCTATGCAGCTTGCCGCAGTGTATGTGAACTCCCAAAAATCGAACCCGGTGGAGGACACGAACAACAAAACCGGTGCATAGACGAATGCCATCGGCGCTATCACCTTGCCCAACCCGAGCGTAAACGCGGACAGCCCGGTGCGGAACGGATTTGAGTTGGCGATCGCAGCCGCCGCATAAGCCGATGTACAGACCGGAGGCGTAATTTCGGACACCACGCCGTAGTAGAGCACGAACAGGTGGCTTGCGATGGGCGGAACACCCAACTGGGCCAGCGCGGGCTGCGCGACAGAAACCAGCATGATGTAAAGCGCGGTGGTTGGAATACCCGCCCCCATCAAAATGCAGACGACAGCGATGAAGATCAGGGAGATGAACAGTTGCAGGTCTTCGATTGCAAACAGCTGGAAGCTGCCGAACGAGATCATATTATAAAGATCCGCCGCCA
This sequence comes from Ruegeria sp. N10, assembly GCF_056531545.1. Taxonomy (NCBI): domain Bacteria; kingdom Pseudomonadati; phylum Pseudomonadota; class Alphaproteobacteria; order Rhodobacterales; family Roseobacteraceae; genus Ruegeria; species Ruegeria sp. N10. The sequence goes on from NZ_JBQFLY010000032.1 coordinate 21,560, forward strand.
GATTACCTGCCCCTTGCGTGACCATAAATCCGATACGAAAGCCGATACCAGTGGTGTTAATCACACCCACAACGATACCCACAGCGGCGGCAGCGGCACCCACCGCCAGCGAGTATTTTACGCCCAGTTCGACAGCAGCTAGCATCTCGGGCACTTCGATACGTTTTTGCGGGTTCAGTGTGGCAGTCACAGACAGCGCGCAGAGTATCGCGGTCATTGTCAGGTCGAACCCGCCATCCGAGAACTTCCATAACACAAAGGCCAGAAACGCCGCCGCGTAAATCAGCGTTGGTGGCTGCTTGATACGCGACATACCCGCGATCACCGCCAGCGATATGCCGCAGAAGGCAGACATGAATGGCGTGTAACCGGTAAACAGCACCACCAGCAGGCCAATCAAGGGCACGATATTAGCCCAACCTTCAGCCCAGACAGCCTTGAGTTGCGGCAATTGTTCCTTTGTCAGACCCTTCAGGTTCAGCTTGCGCGCCATCAAGTGCACAACCGCGAAGACGCCAATATAGTGCAGAAGCGCTGGGAAGATCGCCGCAATGACAATAGTGGTGTAAGGCACCTCCAGGAATTCGGCCATGATAAAGGCCGCGGCCCCCATGATGGGCGGCGTGATCTGGCCGCCCGCCGAGGAAGCAGCCTCGACCCCGCCCGCGAAATGGCCGGGGTAGCCCAGGCGTTTCATGTTCGGGATGGTCAGCGCGCCGGTTGAAACCGTGTTGGCGACCGAGGACCCTGAGATCGTTCCAAAGAAAGCCGATGATACGACCGACACCTTGGCCGGACCACCTGTATAGCGACCCGCCAGAATGGTGGCATTGTCGATAAACAACTTTCCCAACCCGGTGCGCTGCGCGATCACACCAAACAAAACGAAATGGAAGACGATGGTCGAAACGACCCAAAGCGTGACGCCATAGATGCCTTCCTGCGGAAAGTACATCGACGACACGAAGGTTTTGAAGTTTACACCGGGATGCTGCAACAAGCCGGGGAAGTACGGCCCAAGCAGGGCGTATGAGATAAAGACGCAGATGATCAGCGGCAGCACCCAGCCCAAAGTGCGGCGCGCGATGTCCAGTACCAGCAGGATGATGATCACACCCAATATCACATCGTAGGTGTTGGGGTTACCCATGCGGAATGTCTGTTCCTCGATCCCAAGAAAGGGAATGCCGCGCCATGCAACGCCAACATAAAGCGCAGCAACGATACCAAGCGCCATGAAAACCAAATCGTAAAGAGGGACATTCCCAATGCGAAACCGGCTGACCTTGAGTGCATAAAGGCTCTTGGCGCCGATAATAGGGATGGTGGCATAAACCAGGATGAACAGCAGGGCCAAGTAGATACCCATGTGCCAATGGTCCGCAGGCAGGCCGAACCCAGCGGTGAAAAACTCGTAGAACGCAAAGATCAGGGCGACGACGCGCAATACCTTGCCCGTGGTGGGCGAAACTTCACGTACAGCGGCACCTTCGTCGAACTGTTCCTCAATTGCGGCCAGTTCTTCGGCCGTCAGTTCGCGGTCATCAGGTTGCTGGGTCTCGGACATGATGGCCTCCCTGTCATATTGGTGCATTTTGACAGTGCGATGCCCCCATTGAGGCATCGCATCTGCAGGTCAGTTTTGTGAGTGGTAGGTTAAAGTAGGCCTGCTTCTTTGTAGAACTTCTCGGCCCCCGGGTGCAGCGGAACACCCAGTGCCTCTACGCCGTCCAGTGCCGTATCAGGTGTGATTTGCTTGCCTTTGGCATGGCCGTTGTCCAGCAGTTTGCGCGTGTTGTCATTCCAAAGCGCCTTGGTCAGCTGATAGACCAGATCTTCGGACAGGTCCGAAGAGACAACCAGCATCGCGCTAACCGCAGGGGTCTTGGTTTCGGTGTCGATCCCTTCATAGACGCCACCCGGAATGACCGAGGGGATATAGGCCGGGATGATCTCGTTGATCTTCGCGAGATCTTCGTCGCTGAAGGAATGCAAGTTCATGCCCTTGGTCGATGACAGTTGAACCATCGCCGCAACGGGCCAACCTGCGGCATAGAAATAGGCGTCCAGTTGACCATCCGCCAAACGCTCTGCGCTCTGGCTGTTGTTCAGCTCGGCCTCATCCATATTGTCCCGGTTTACGCCCCAGGCATCCAGCATCTGCAGCACAGCAACTTGTGTACCGGAACCGGCTTGCGCGATACCTACACGCTTGCCTTCCAGATCGCCCAGATCATTGATCGTCTGTCCTGCAGGCAGAACCAGATGCAGATCCTCCGGGAACAAGTTTGCCACAATGCGCAGCTTGGGATGCGGCTTGCCTTCGAACTTGCCTTCCCCCAGATACATCGAACGGGTGACGTCTGCAGCGGCCAGACCGGCCTCAAGCTCTCCGTTCTGAACAGCGGCGTTGTTGAAGACCGAAGCGGTGGTGGATTGTGCGATTGCAATCAGGCCCGGAACACCGCACTGGCCGCCTTCTTCACAGGGGCGCGAGCCCGGAGGGGCGGAGATACCGTTTGCGATGGTACCTCCGATAGGGAAGTAGGTTCCGCCTGCACCACCGGTCCCGATGCGGAAAAACGTTGGGTCCTGCGCCAGCGCAGGGGCGGCAAGCGCGCCCGCCAGAGCCAGTCCGGTCAAGTATTTCACAAATTTCATCATCATCTCCCTTTTTGGATGGTCAGATTCGGTTTGGCCGAATTTCGATCCTGCAAGCGTAGAGGCAAATTGCATAAAGACAAATTTATTATATTTCACAAAACTATAGTTTAGCTTATACATGACTCATGAACCTTACGCAGCTGACCGTTTTCCGTGAGGTGATGGAGACCGGCTCCATCTCTCAAACCGCCAGGAAACTGAACCGCACCCAGCCTGCGATCAGTCTGGCCTTGAAAAATCTTGAAAAGACCCTTGGCCTGACACTGTTCGAGCGAAAGGGACGGCGATTGGTACCTGTCCCCGAAGCACATTACCTTTTGGCCGAAACCGCAGGCATTCTGGACCGCCTTGCGACAATTTCCAGCACGATGGAAGGATTGATCAAGGGGCATTCCGGCAGCCTGAATATCGCGACAATGCCAGGCCCGTCCGCCTTTCTTTTCCCGCGTTTCATCAGCCAATCGGTCGGCGAGAACCCCGAGATACGTATCACATTATCTACGCGCAGTTCGCCTCAGATCATGGAGCTAGCGGGCACGCAGAATATTGATTTCGGCTTCGCAGACTTCGAGTATTCGGCCGGGAAAGAGCCTCAGTATTCAACAGAACTGATCCAGGCAGATTGTTTTTGCGCCGTTGATCGTGACAGCCCGCTTGCTTCGCGCATGACCGTTTCCATTTCCGATCTTGACGGAGCCCCGATGGGGGGATTGCATGCCGCGCACCCGTTTCAGCGCAAAATTAGGCAAGAGTTTCAGGATGTATCCGCGAATTACAATCCAACGGTGACCTGTCAGTACTTTCTTCCCTTGATACCCTTTGTGAGTTCAGGACAGTGTTATTCTATCATGGACCCATTGACCGTTGCCACTGAACAAGAGCTGAACCTGTCTAATGGAAAGGTTGTATTCTTACCGTTCGAAAAACCGCTAAGATACGAGTATGCAACCCTTGTGCCCGACCACCGACCACCGTCTCAATTGGCTTTGAAGATCAAAGCGGGTTGGAAAGCCGAAGTTTTGTCGATGTTGGAAGAGGTGAAAGCCAAACCTATTGTAGTGGGGATAGATTAACTGACCTGCCCCCCGAGGCTCCCTCATTCACAACGTGAGTCTGCGGGTCTGGCTTTCATATTCCTCGGTTTCGGTCTGGGCAAGCGCGCCGGGCGCGGAGCCCTCAAATTGCTCAAGCGTCC
>NZ_JBQFLY010000033.1:0-23479 GCF_056531545.1 Ruegeria sp. N10
CGATCAGTGGCGGAGCTACGCACTTGACATGACCGCGTGATCGTATCCGCATCAGACTTTTGCAATCAGTGCAGAATAAGTTGGCAATCCCCATGATACGTCTGATCCTCGAGATCGGCGTCGAGACCTGCATGGTCGAAATCGCAGCTTATATCGAAGAGGATTTCCGCCGTTGGCCCTCGTTTGACAAAACCCCGCGCGTTGCGTCCCATTCCGATGAGGGAGTGATTGAGCTGATGCCGACGTCCGACGCATCGATTACGGTTTCAAGTATGTGAACGGCCACCCGAAGAACATGAAAGGCGGGATGCAAACGGTCACCGCTTTTGGACTGATGGCCTCGGTTGATACCGGTTATCCGGTCTTGCTGACTGAAATGACGATCCTGACCGCAATGCGCACCGCTGCTACCTCTGCCGTCGCGACCAAATACCTTGCCCGCAAGGACTCCAAGACACTGGCAATGGTCGGCAATGGTGCGCAATCCGAGTTCCAGGCGTTGGCATTGAAATCCATTTGCGGGATAGAGAATCTGCGCCTTTACGACACAGATCCTGCTGCAACAGAGAAATGCATCGCAAACCTGCAAGCTGCAGGCATGAGCATCACCGCATGCACGACCCCGGAAGAAGCGGTGATGGGCGCGGATGTGATCACCACCTGTACCGCCGACAAGCAATATGCAACTATCCTGACCGACAATATGGTCGGCGCGGGCGTCCATATCAACGCCATCGGCGGCGACTGCCCTGGCAAGACTGAGCTGCACAAAGACATCCTGCTGCGCTCAGATATCTTCGTTGAATACCCGCCGCAGACCCGTATCGAAGGTGAAATCCAGCAGCTGGAAGACGACCATCCGGTCAGGGAACTGTGGCAGGTCATGACAGGTACCAGCGATGGCCGCACAGATGATCGTCAAATCACATTGTTTGACGGCGTCGGCTTTGCGATCGAGGATTTTTCCGCTCTGCGCTGGCTTCGTGACAAGATCGCGAAGACAGATAAATGGCAACATCTCGACATGATTGCAGACCCAGACGATCCACGCGACCTGTTTGGCATGATCGAACGCGAACGCGCCCGAAGCGCCTGAGGGAGTAGCCCATCACGCTTACCATTGAGCCTCTGCCTGATTCGAAGCGTCTTAATATCGACCGTGGCCTTGGCACATGATCGTGCCGGGGCAGGAAAGCCTTCCATAAGTCCAAGGTCGGCTATCCGTGCATTGTCGTCGCTCGTGCAGCCTGCAGCATTCGGCAAAAAGGGCTCTTCGCGGTCATTGGGTCAGTTGCAGCATTCTACCCATCGAGAACCACAAACCCAAACAGGGACGGCCCTCACCGGACATTGGCTAGATCGAGCGTCGCCGCAGGGCAGCTTCCCCAGACCTGCCGTTCGTGCATCGCGCAGCATTTCCGATAGGGCAATGACGGCAGAGCGGACAATGCAGCCGTTTGATCTATCGCTATTGGGCGGCTCGAAACATCGGAAACAGGGGTGGGGCTTGGTCGGCTTTGATTAGACCCATCTCTTGAAAACCATAGCGCTTATACAGCGATAGATTTGTAGGGTTTGTCGACTCTAAGTAAGCAGGTCTTCCATCTTCGTCACAGCGTTTGAGGCAGCATTCAAGCAAGGCGGACCCCAACCCTTTTCCTTGGCGAAATGGATCGACCGCAATAAAAGCTAAATGCCAGCAGTCCTCATCCGGATGATAATTGTCCATCTGCCCAAAGGTTTCGAACAACGCATTATGCTTTTCTGGTGAGACCGTCTGCTCAAAACAGGCGACAAGCCGTTCTTCATCGGGGTAAATGCCTGGCGGAAGCCAAAGTGCGCCAGCGGTGAAATCGTCGTTTCGAAACGCGCTGCCCTGTTCAAATGCACGCCCTCCAAAGAAGTCCATTACTCGCGGGAAGTGGGTAAGGAAATCGGCAGGTTCAGGATACAGCCAACGCATGAATGGGTCCGCAGAAAATCCAAGAGCAAGTCCGCTTAACAAACTTTCTGCTTCACTTCGGGTTGATGATCTAAACATGGAATTACCTTTGGTCGTTCCACCTCGATTTTCAAGTTTTAGCATGAGGGCCGCAAACACTTGTTGTCAAACGCGCAATTTATTTTCCTGCTTAAGCAACGAAGGATGACTGCTCCGGGCTCTCTGCCGACTTTCTCCGCGAATTGCCTCGAATGGTCGAGTGAGCCCACAGTTGCCCTTGCTCACCCTTTGCGCCCTTGCATGTGCAGCGCGTTGCGAACCGCTAGGTGCGGACATTCACCGCATGGTTCATAAACTCACAGATCGCGGACAAAGCCTCCGTTGGCAGCAAGCACATCTGCGACCAAATAGGATGGCGCTAGCAAGAAAGTTCCGTCCATGGAACTCTATGCGCTAGGACACGAAGCTCTTATTGTCGCTCACATGACGGATACGATACGACCTTCGCCAGAACTTGCAGCCATTGTTGAACGCTGGATCAAATCCTACGGCCGAGGTGATGGCGAAACCGTGGTGCATCTGTTCTCCGATGATGCCGCCTTGTCGTACTTTGGTTCGGCCCAAGGCGAGTCGTGGAGGGGCGATGCACTGCGTCGCGGTATGGAGCAGTATATCGGTGAAGTCCCACGCTTCCATTGGGATCCACAAGAAATTCGCGGATTTGAGTGCGGATCACTCGGGTGGGTGGAGTGGGAGGCAACAATCGACGGGATCGAAACCGGACAGTCCGCACGACTGCGCTCCACCGTCATTCTGAAGCTCGACAAGGGCTCTTGGAAGATCGTGCATGTTCACAATTCTATCCCCGTCAACAACGTCGAAGGATTCGGCTACGAGGCAAGGGGTTTTGAAGAGCTACTCGATGCCGCCCTCTCTACACCATACGAACTCGGCCAAAGCGGCATAGCGACCATCATGTTCACGGATATCGCTGACAGTACGACAATTGCTCAAGCGATAGGCGATTCACTTTGGAGCGAGGCCGTTGGTAGACATCTACGACTGGTCGTGACCCAGATCGTCGAAAGTGGTGGGCGCTTGGTGAAGTCACTGGGTGACGGCGTGATGTCGTCCTTCGCCTCCGCAAGGGCAGCCCTGTTGGCGGCTCAGAACATCCAACAGAAAAACTCAGCTGAACCGAAAGAGCCAAAATTACAAATCCGCATTGGCCTGCATACCGGCGAAGTGATTACTTCTGATGCCGATCACTTTGGGACCGTAGTCAACAAGGCCGCACGGATCGCGGCCCTCGCCGCACCCAGTGATATCCTCGTCTCGGATGCGACTCGGATCATGGTGGGCGGATCACCGGAGTTTCCGTTTGCCGACCAGATAACAGTTCCGCTCAAAGGGCTGGACGGTGAACATACAATTTTTAAGCTGAACTGGCGTTAAGCCCTTCGATAAAACGGGACCGCGTGGCGAAGTCCGCTTAAGGGCCTGGACGACCGCTCCGGCCAAGCAGCGGCCATTCGCCACCGCTGCTTCCGACTTCTAATAAGCGGGACGAATCTGCCACACAGGCCGGAGATTCCAATGTCCGGTCTCAATTCAGCGCTGCTGTCAGGCCCGTGTCATGAAACGGCTCGCAGAGGAGCCCTTCCCAGTTTTTCTACCAGAAAGTCGGCCGCGAGTGCCACGTGCGCTTCGCAGGTGTTCGATTGGTGAACGGATATCACCACCTCGTGCAGCGAGGGCAAACCTGCCTGTCCGTCAATGATCCTGAGAACAGGTGGTATGACAGAGGCCTCCATCACGGAAACCGACGATCCGTCAAGAAGGGCTTTCTCGATCAACCCTATGCTGCGCGTGGAATATGCAATGCGCCATTGGCGGTCGATGCGCTTCAATACGTCTAAGGCGATTTCCCTGCACACACAACCAGATGGGAAGAGAACGAGCGAAAGAGGTTGATCGTGATCGTCAATGAAATTGGGAGAGGCAACCCAATGAAGCGGTTCATGCCTCGCGACCTGTCCAGCGACCGCATCTGGACGATGCGTCGCAACGACCACATCCAGATGTCCCTTCGTCAATAAAAGCAGCAGATCGCAGGCATTGTCGCATGTCACCTCGAACTGCAATCGGGGATGCGCTTTCGCCAGAGCGGACAGAATCGGAGGCAGCAGGAAAGTCGCGTAGTCATCAGGCGCGCCGATCCTGATCAATCCTTCCGCCTCGGGGCGTTGCAGATGTGACAGCGCAGCATCGTTCGCGGCCAGAATGCGATTTGCATAGACCAGCAGCGCTTCGCCGGTCTGTGTGATCGACACGGACTGACGGCTCCGCTCAAAGAGGCATTTCTCCACGATGGTTTCAAGCCGTTTGATCTGAAGGCTGACAGCTGATTGCGTGCGCCCAATGGCCTTTGCAGCATGCGTGAAGTTTCGATGCGCCGCGACGGCGACGAAGGATCGCAGCAGGTCGATTTCGAGATCACGCTTCATGAAGTAAGATTTCCATATCTCATCACGCTTAGCAATATTATTCGTTTCCGAAATAATCAACGCAAGCCTACTGTCGCCGAAGGAGGCCCGCTCAATGCTTGGTTTGATCGCACAAACGATCTTCGTGGCAACACGCATATCACCGCCGCACAATTCGGCTTCAGGTTGTGACTGGCGTTCATCATCAGGCCCGAGAGGCCATGGCATAAAGAAGATAACGGACAAGGAAAATGCAAAGCATCGACATCAGCAAACTCAAGACACGAACAGGCACAGTGGAACGCGTATGGCAGATCGAGATTCAGGCGACACCTGAAGATGCGGACAAGATCATCGACAACGTGATGGAGGTCGATCCACTGATCTATGGCCGGTACAAGCGCAATGCATTTGTCAGCGCTATCGGCAGCGAGACTTACTTGCCGGAAGAAAACTCAACCAGTGCCGTGCATCTGGGAGCCGCCAATAAGGTTCAAACTTTCCCAAGCGTCCTTGTCGTTATTTCGGTCGAGCAGAAGCCCGAAACGCTTGGGCGCGTTCTGGATGCAATACGCGATGTGCATCATTACGAAGAGCCTTTGATTTTCATCAAGGATTGTTGGGCCAGCCGCGCCAGCTACGACCCGCATAATTCCAATCCCAATCGTTGGTGGAACCGCGACAAGGCAAACGCGGGAAACTGATTTCAGAACGATTGCTGTAGGTTGTCACTACCGATGGCTACCCACCCCTGGCAGTCGGTGGAATGGGCTCAAACTGGACCTGCGGCAACGCAGCGGGGCTCTTTTGAGCTCAGATGGCGGCAGCGCGGACAAACCGTGATTTCGCTGCGATTGAGGCAATGTCCCCAATATAGGCACGGGAACGGACGAAAGATCGCCCGCCCCGCCTTATAATCAATCGCCGGGTGTTGCAGCAGTACCCGCGAGGATGCCGCCATCAATCGTTAGTTCTGTTCCGGTCATGTAGGCCGCCTCGTCTGAAGCGAGCAGCACGGCAAGGGCTGCAACCTCTTTCGCTTCGCCAAACCGCCGCATGGGTGTGTCTGCCACCATTGCAGCTTCGCGTTCAGCCCTGTCCGGACCGTTGCCTAGCATTGGTTCCCACATCGGCGTCATGATTGCCGCTGGATGGATAGAGTTACACCGGATGTTCAGCCCTTGCGCGGCGCAGTAAAGCGCGACTGACTTCGTGTGGTTGCGTATAGCGGCTTTCGAGGCCGCGTAGGCAGCGGCCATCGGGATGCCGACGAGACCGGAACGGGATGAGATGTTCACGATGCTGCCTGCACCCTTCGCGCGCATAGCTCGGATCGCATAACGGCAGCCGAGAAATGTGCCATCGGTGTTCACCGTATGGACCTTCCGCCAGTCAGCCAAAGCAGCGTTTTCGGGATCATGAGCAGGTGGCGCACCGTCGAACGGCCCTTCAAACCCTGTGATACCAGCGTTGTTCACCAGAACGTCAAGGGCGGGAAAGCGTTCTGCAACCGTATTCCACGCCGCTTCGGAAGCCACATCAAGGCGCGCGAAAGTTGCACCGATCTGGTCGGCCATGGCCTGCCCGGTCTTAGCGTCGATATCTGTCAGGATGACGTCGGCACCTTCGTCGCGGAAGGCGCTTGCGATGGCGGCACCAATGCCGCGGGCACCCCCAGTTATGAGGGCTGTCTTTTTCTTTAATCTGGGCATGAAAGCTCCGTAAGGTATGAATTCGATGGAGTCCGAGCGTTGGTCGCCCGAGGCGCAGTTCCGCCTAGTAGGCGGGTTTCCGGGTTACCGGTGCCGTTTGTCCATCGTAGTTCTCTCCTCTTCTTCGGATAATTACATAATAGAAAGCGGCACCCCAATGATCAAGCTGATAGCAGCAGCCGTTCATAGACTTTGCAGCATCGTTCATTATGGGATCTTCGCGGTCATTGGGTCAGTTGCAGCATTCTACCCATCGAGAACCACAAACCCAAACAGGGACGGCCCTTACCAGCCTTTCACCGACAGGCCCGGATGCTGCGGTTGCAGCCCGCATTGCTGCCATTCGCTGCGTAAGCAATCCTCGCTGTAACCGCGTCGCCGGCTGTCAGGATCGGGCGTCCATCAGTAGCTTTCGCACAATCACGTCGATCCTCGTGTCTTGAAAAGAAAAAATCCCTGTCTGCTTCAGCGCCTCGCGGATCGAAGTTCTCTCGGACATTCTCTTCCAGATTGTGGTCGAGGCGTAAGGCGCCATTCGCGGTCTCGTGGCAACGCCCATCGTCATACCGTTCAGGTACCTGATCTGTTGGCGGTGTGCGGGAAAGAGGATCGACTCAGAGAGAAAGCCGTCCTCGCTATTTGCGCTTTCCAGCAGATAAATCCGATTTCCCCTGTAGGCCGCGAGTCCTGAATACCTGGTCTTCTGAACGATGCTTTCGTCGTCGCTCAGCGCACGCTCGAAAGTGTGTGACACGATGTAGCCGTCTTCTTCACGCAGCCAGATCAGCGTACGCATGATTCTGTCTTCCCAGGTGGGTGTCACGAAATGCCCATGGTAGAAGCCGAGGTAACGGCGGAGTGGCCCGGCCTGGTTCTGAAATATGCTGGAAAGAAGCCGCGCCGGCCCTTTTCTGATCGGGTTCTGCATGCGGGTGCGTTTTGCCGCAAAGGCCGCCGGGTCGGCCTCCAGATCCTCTTCGCTGACGTCAAAGTGCTGCGCGATGCGCCGCAGATTGTGGGCAGATGGCATGCCACTACCGTTCAGATAGCGATTGAACTGTTGCCGGTTCAGGCCAATGTCGCGGCAAACTTGGGCGATACTGCCGTAGTCCGCGCAAAGCGACCGCAGGTTATTTGAGAAATTTTCCGACATCCTGCAAGAACCTTCGCAATTGTTAACTGATATGCTTACACTTGCGTACATATGTGTAAAGTCGCTTACTTGGTATACAAATTAGTCCGCGCCACGATGTGCCTGCAAACTGCTTGTGGTGGGAAACGTGCTGGACGGTATCAACACAATTGAGAACGAATGGATCGTTCTGCCAGACGGACGGCGACTGGCCGCCCGGATCTGGCTTCCCGATGTTAAAGAACCCGCGCCGGCAATTCTTGAATACCTGCCCTACCGCAAACGTGACGGCACTGCGCCGCGCGATGAAACGACCCATCGGGTTTTCGCGGCGAATGGCTACGCCTGCGTGCGCGTCGACATCGCCGGGACGGGTGACAGCGAAGGCCGTTTTGACGATGAATACTCAGAGCAGGAATTGTCCGACGGCGAAGCTGTTTTGACATGGATTGCGGAACAGGATTGGTGCGACGGCAACATTGGCATGATCGGGATCAGCTGGGGCGGTTTCAACGGATTGCAGTTGGCCTATCGCTGTGCGCCCGAGTTAAAGGCCGTCGTCAGCATTGCCTCGACGACCGACCGGTATGCCGACGACATCCATTTCATGGGCGGCTGCTTGTTAAGCGACAACGCCAACTGGGCGGCGCAGATGTTCGCCTATCTGTCTCGACCTGCCGACCCTGGTTTGCGCGCTGACTGGCGCGAAGATTGGATCTCCCGGCTGGAGAGCTTGCCGGACCTTGCGGCGGACTGGCTGGCGCATCCGAACCGCGATGACTTCTGGAAACACGGATCTGTTTGCGAAAACTGGTCACGGATCGATGTCCCCGTTCTGGCGATCACCGGTTGGGCGGACGCCTACATCAACACACCGCTGACTTTGGTGGAAAACCTGAAATCACCGACCAAGGCCCTGATCGGACCGTGGGAGCATCGCTATCCGCATATCTCGAAGATCGAGGCCGCAGATGCCCACTCGGAGATCATCGGTTGGTTCGACCGTTGGCTTAAAGGCGAGCTTAACGGGGCCGAAACGCTGCCTGATTTCAGGACATTCGTGCAGGAGCATGACGATCCGTCCAGCAAAAACAAGCCGCGCAAAGGGCGGTGGATTGCTGAAGAAAACTGGCCGTCGAAAAATGTTCGAGATCGCTCGTACTATTTGGGCAACGGCGTCCTTGGCACCAATCCTGTATCCGGAACGATCGTCATCTCAAGCCCCGCAGACGTCGGGACCGCCAGCGGGTATTTCTGCCCGGGTATGCGGATCGACAACGAATTGCCCGGCGATCAGAGAGATGACGACGGGCAATCCATCTGTTTGGACCTTCAACTTCAGGCGCCGCTGGAAATCGTCGGACGTCCGCGTTTGAAACTGGCGTTCCGCATTGACCAGCCGGTTGCGCAAATTGTTGCGCGGCTGTGCGATGTAGCGCCCGATGGTACGTCGCAACGCATCACTTATCGACCGTTCAACCTGACGCACCACAACAGTCACGAGGCCCCAGAAGCTTTGGTGCCAGGCGAGCTCTACGATGTGGAGTTCGCGTTGAACGCCTGTGCGCATCAGTTGGCACCCGGACATCGCCTGCGATTGGCACTTTCAACCTCCTACTGGCCGATTGTCTGGCCTTCGCCCAAATCAGCCGCGATTGCGCTTGAGACCGAAGGTTGCGAACTGGTTATCCCCGAGCGCAGCGTCGGACTCGAACCCCAGCCCGCCAATCCGGGACCGCCTGACAGCTTTCCCGTGCTCAATGCGGATGTACTGCGCGAACCGTCGAGTTCGGTACAGCGAGGTACGGACGATAAGGGTCGCACGACGCTTGATACGTTCGATGATTTCGGCATGACGCGTGACCCCTATCATGGGCTTATTAGCGGCAGCGACGTCACCATGCACTATGCCATTCATCCAGAAGATCCCGCTTCTGCGAGGTTCAGTGCGAAATGGAACTTTCACTTCAAACGGGACGCATGGGAAGTTCGGATCGAAACCCGATCGCACATGTCCTGCGACGAGAGCAATTTCTACCTTCACCGCGAACTACGGGCCACCGAAGGGCCTGATCAAACCGAAGTCCTGACGAAGGAATGGTCGCGCACCGTTCCTCGCGGGCTTCTCTAACCATCCAAAGGGAGACGACTTATGAAAATCGAATGGATGAAGGCACCCACAGGGCGCCGCAACTTTCTGAAAGGGGCGACCGCACTCGGCGCGGCGGCCTCTCTACCGATGGGCTGGGCCGGGCGCGCATTCGCCCAGGGCGATGGTGTTTTGCGCGTGCGATCTTATGGTGACGCACCAAACATGGACCCTGCGCACAGCGTCGGCGTCGTGGAGGAAGAAATCCATGCCGCGATCTACAACAAGCTGATCCAGTACAAGCCTGGCTCCGAGTGGGGCTGGCAACTGGATGCCGCCACAATGATCGAACAGGTCGACCCGACCCACATCAAGTTCGCCCTGCGTGATGATATCGGCTTTACCAACGGCCATGGTGCGATGACCGCCGAGGACGTGAAGTTCAGCTTTGAACGCATCGTGGCGGACGCCACCGAAAGCCCGAACAAGCCGGATATGGGACCGCTCAGCCATGTCGACGTGACTGGCGAACGCGAAGGCACAATCGTTCTGAACGAACCTTTTGCGCCGCTCTGGTCGATTGCTTTGCCTTATATCACAGGCAACATCGTCTCGAAGGCTGCCGTCGAAGCGGCCGGCGGCCGTATCGGCTCTGATCCCGTCGCCGAAAGTGGCCCCTACCTGCGCGTAAGCTGGAGCCCCAAGGAAAAGACGGTGCTGCAGCGCAACCCCGATTGGAAAGGCGACGCACCAGCTTGGGATACGATCGAGATTTATCCGATCGACGACGAAAACACCGCCGAGATCGCCTTTGAGGCGGGCGAGCTTGACCTCACCCGGGTCTCTCTCGGCTCTGTGGCACGCTATCGCGATAGCGTCCCAAATGGCGGCACCCTCGTCGAGAACCCATCGCTATTCTACGTCTGGCTGGGGATGAACCTGGATCACCCGAAACTGCAGAACCAAAAGCTGCGCCAGGCCATTCAGCACGCCATCGATGTGCCGACGATCCTGGAGGCTTCCTACTTCGGGGCGGCCGAACCTTCGACCGGCATCATCGCGCCGGGTCTGGCGGGGAACCGGGCCGAAGGCATGGTGGCACCACAGGCCAATATCGAAAAGGCCATGGCGCTGCTGGCAGAGTCCGGTGAAACGAACGTCACGCTGTCGCTCGATATCCTGAACAAGACGACCTACACCACGATGGCGCAGGTCATTCAGGCGATGCTGGCACAGATCGGTATCACACTGGAAATCAATGTGCTTGAATCCGGCGCCTTCTGGGCCAGTGGAGACAACGAAGATTTGCAACTTGTTCTGAACCGCTTCTCGATGGCACCCGATCCGTCCTATGCGACGGCTTGGTTCACCACCGAACAAGCAGGCATCTGGAACTGGGAACGCTTCCGCAACGAAGAATTCGACAAGCTCCACGCGGCGGCATCGGCCGAGACAGACACAGCGAAACGGGCCGAGATGTACCAGCGCGCGCAGGACCTGATGGAAGAAAGCGGCGCCTATCGTTTCATCACTCATGAGGCGACGCCGATTGTGCATTCCTCGCGCGTGGTTCCTGCTCTGCGCCCGGATGGACTTTCGCTGCTCCGGTACTTCGGCAAGGCGTGACCTCCCCACGCCTGGACGTGCGGCTGCCTTCGGGTGGCCGCACGTAAACTCCCAGTTCGGGAAAGGAAAGATTTATGCTGAGCTTTGCCCTGAGGCGGTTCGCGCTGGCAGCGCTGATCCTGCTTGTGGCCGTAACTTTGATGTTCCTGATGATCCGCGCGGTGCCGGGCGATCCGGTGCAGATCATGCTGGGCCCCCGCGCGACGCCGGAATTGCAGGCGCGCCTGACGGCAGAGCTGGCGTTGGATCAGCCGATCTGGCGGCAACTGGTGATCTTCTACGGCAATATGCTGCAGGGTGATCTTGGCACGGATGTCTTCTCGGGCCGCTCGGTTACGCAGATCGTGTTCCAGCAGCTGCCCTTTACGCTGGAGCTGATCTTCGCCTCAATTATTTGGTCAGCCGCCTTGGGCATCGGCCTGGGGGCCTACGCGGCAGCCCACCCCAACACCTTGATTGACCGCTGTGTCGCGGTGTTGTCGGTCAGTTTTGTGGCCGCTCCAGCCTTTGTTGTGGCCTTGTTGTCGCTTTTGCTTTTCGCGGTTCAGCTTCAATGGTTTCCGGCTATTGGTGTGGGCGACGGATTCGTGGACAGGCTGGACCATCTGGTGCTGCCCGCTTTTGCCATCGGGCTTAGCTGGGTTGGATATATCGCGCGGCTCGTGCGTGCCTCAATGCTTGAAGTTCTGGGCGAAAACCACATCCGCACAGCGCGTGCCTTTGGACTGGCCGAACGGCGGATCGTCATGGTCTATGCCCTGCGGATCGCCATCCTGCCGGTTGTCACCGTCATCGGCGTGGGGATGGGGTTCCTGCTGAGTGCCGCCGTTTTTGCCGAAATCGTCTTTGCCCGCCCGGGCCTTGGCAAGCTGGTGATCGACAGCATCACAACACGCAACTACCCGATCGTGATGGGCTCAGTCCTGATTTCAACGGGCCTTTTCGTGGTCTCGACCTCCCTTGCTGACCTGATCAACGCCTGGCTGGACCCACGTGCGAGGACTTCGACATGACCGATGCTGCAATCGAAAAATCCCGCTCCGAACTTGGGATCATCCTTACTGGAGTTGCCAAGAACCCGCTTGGCCTGATGGGGTTGATCATCGTCGGTGCCATCGTCTTCAGCGCGATCTTCGCCGCATGGATCGTTCCCTACGACCCGATTGCAATGGACATTCAGGCCCGCATGCAGGGCCCGTCAGCCGCCCATTGGCTGGGCACCGATCAGTTGGGCCGCGACACCTTCAGCCGTGTCATCATGGGGGGGCAAGTGGCCCTCAAGGTCGCCCTGCCAGCCGTTTTTGGTGCCATGGTGATCGGCCTGACACTGGGCATGATCGCTGGCTACGGGCCCAAATGGCTCGACAACCTGTTAATGCTGCTCTTTGACACTATCCGGTCATTCCCGACCGTGATGTTCGCGCTGGCGGTTGTCGCGCTTGTCGGCCCCAGCCTACAAACGGTGGTCTTTGTGGTCATGGCGACCTCGATCCCGACCTATGGCCGGGTTGCGCGGACACAGACGCTGACCTTGCGCAACTCCGAGTTCATCCTGGCCGAACGCTCCATGGGGGCCAGCATGGCGCGCATTCTGGGTGTGCATATGCTGCCCAACATCATTGGTGTACTGGCTGTTCTGGCTGCCATGGACATCCCCACAGTGATCGCTCTTGAGGCTGGATTGTCGTTTCTCGGCCTTGGCGTGAAGCCACCAACTCCAAGTTGGGGGGCGCTGTTGAAAGACGGCTATGCACTGATTCGTCAAACACCCTGGCTGGTCGTCGGAGGCGGCCTGCCGATCATCATCGCAACCCTTGGCTTCACATTCCTGGGTGAGTCCCTGCGCGACGTTGTTGATCCCAAACTGAGGAAGAACCGATGACCGAGACATTACTGGAAATCGACCACCTCAGCGTCGACTATGAAACCGAGCGTGGCGATCTAAAGGCCCTGCGGGATATCACTTTCGATGTCCGCAAGGGCGAAATCGTGGGAATCGTCGGCGAAAGTGGCTGCGGGAAATCCACGCTGATTTCCTCGATCCTGCGGCTGACCGCGCCCAATACGCGGTTCCGTCAGGGCGCGGTGCGCTTCAAAGGGCAGGACCTTTTGAAAGCTAACGAGCGCCAAATGCGTGATCTGCGCGGTGACGATATATCTATCGTGTTCCAAGACCCGATGCAGACGCACAATCCGGTCCTGTCGGTGGGTCAGCAAATGATGGATATTCAGCACCGGTCGTCTGCAGGCAAGGCCGAGAAGCGCGCGAAGGCCGCGCAAATGCTGGGTGCAGTTGGCATTCCCGATCCGGAGGCCCGGCTGAACCAGTTCCCGCATGAATTTTCCGGCGGCATGCGCCAGCGGATCGCCATTGCCATGGCATTGATGTCAGAACCCGATCTCCTGATCGCCGACGAACCCACAACGGCGCTCGATGCGACGCTTGAAGTGCAGATCATCGAGCGGTTGCAAGAACTTCAGCGAGAGATGCACTGTGCCATTATGTTCATTTCGCACCATCTGGGTGTGATCGCCGAACTCTGTGATCGGGTGGTGGTGATGTATGCGGGTGCCGTTGTCGAAAGCGGCGATGTGCGCGAAATTTTCCACAACCCGAAGCACCCCTATACCCGCCGCCTGATCGAATGCGACCCGGGCCATATCAAGACCCGCGCCCGTGTCTTGCCGACGATCCCGGGCGAGGTTCCCGATCTCGCCAATCTCCCCGGCGGCTGCATTTTCCGCGATCGCTGCGATCAGGCGATGTCGAAATGCGCAGCAGACGTCCCTCCGCTCGAGAAGCTTGGCGAAGGTCATCTTGCCGCCTGTTGGCTGAACCAAGAGGAGGTCACAGCATGAGCCTTCTATCTGTCGATAATCTTCAAACCAGCTATGGTCCGGTTAATGTTCTGGCGGGAGTCAGTTTCGATGTGGCTCCGGGGGAAACCTATGCGCTGGTCGGCGAAAGTGGCTCGGGCAAGACCACGGTCATCCGCGCGATTGCCGGGCTGGCCCCGGCGCAGGGCGGTTCGGTCAAATACGACGGTCAGGAAATTCGCGGCTTGCCCGAGAAGCGTCTGCGCCCGCTGCGCAAGGACATCGCAATGATGTTTCAGGACCCGGTCGGCAGTCTGTCGCCGCGTCTGACCATCGGCAATCTGGTAACCGAACCCTATCGCATTCAAGGTATGAAAGACCGGGACCTGCAATCAGAGGCCAAACGACTGCTGAAGATGGTCAACCTGCCCGCACATTTTGCGAACCGCTATCCTTATCAACTGTCTGGCGGTCAGGCGCGCCGGGTCGGCGTGGCGCGGGCTCTTGCACTGGAACCCAAGTTGATCCTTGCCGACGAACCCACAGCAGGTTTGGACGTGTCCGTTCAGGGCGAACTCTTGAACCTTCTCAATGACCTGCGCGAACAGCTGGGGCTGGCGATGGTGATCATCACCCACAACCTCAGCGTTGTGCGTCACGTCGCCGACCGTATGGGGATCATGTATCTGGGGCGCCTGGTCGAGGAAGGAACGACCGAAGCCATTTTCGAAAATCCGCGCCACCCCTACACCCGCTGTCTTCTCAGCGCGAACCCCGAACCTGACCCCGACGCGCGGCTGGAACGGATTGCGCTTAAGGGGGAACCGCCAAGCCTACTGCGTCGTCCATCCGGTTGCGAGTTCCGCGAGCGTTGTCCTTTCGCGCAAGAGGTCTGCACTCAGACACCAAGCTGGGAGGTATCAGAGGGTCACGGCCTCCGCTGCCTTGCACCATTGACCTGACTGGGCTCCAATGCAGGCAACGCTTTACTTCAACGGCACCATCCTGACGATGGATGCGACCAACTCGGAGCCAGAGGCGGTGCTGACAGTTGGCGAAACGATCAAATCCGTCGGCGCTGAGGCTGCCTTGCGGGCGCAGATGCCCCAAGGCACGCGGCTTCATGACCTGCAAGGTCAGACACTTATCCCTGCTTTCATCGACCCACACGGGCACTTTCCTGACCCGGGCTTCATCGCCTTGTTCCGTGTCGATCTCGCCGCGCCTCCGCGTGGCAATTGCACAGACATGGGCGAAGCGCTGGAACGTCTGCGCGCCAAAGCCAGTGAGACGCCCAAAGGTGAATGGGTCATGGGCGTGCTGTTCGACAACACGGCGGTTGCGGAAGGCCGAATGCCGGCGCGGGCAGAATTGGACAGCGTGTCGACAGAACACCCGGTCTGGGTGCTGCACGCTTCAGGCCATAACGGTGTCGCGAATTCCGTCGCCCTCGCCCGGAGGGGCATCAGCCGCGATACGCCCGATCCTTTGGGTGGGCGCTTTGGCCGTGCTGAAGACGGGGAACTTACCGGTCTCATCGAGGGTCTTTCCGCTATGGGGGAAATGGGCGACACCGACTTCCTGATCGACCGCAAGAGATTCTGGGAAGGATTTGCGTCCTGTCGCGATGAATACCTTATGCATGGTGTGACTTACGCGCAGAACGCATGGACATCGCGCGTTATGTTGGACCATTTTGCGTCGCTCTCAAAAGACCAAGACCCCGGTATCGGCTTGATGCTGTTGCCCATCGGGGAGCTAGAACCGGACTTGTCGGAGACGCTGGAATGGCCAGGAAATCCCCATTTCACGCTTGGGCCGCGCAAGCTCTTCACCGATGGAGCCTTCCAGCTTCAAACAGCCTTTCTTTCGCAGCCATATCATCGGCCAATCGACCGGAGAAATCCCTGCGGCATGCCCTATGTTGCAGAAGAGGATCACCGCCGCGAAGTCAGAAAACTGCACAACCTCGGCCACCAGATACATTGCCATTGCAACGGCGATGCAGGGGCCGACATGTTTATAGATGCCGTGGCCGCCGCCCTGGATCACAACCCGCGCGCGGATCACCGACACACGATCATCCACGGGCAAACACTGCGCGACGATCAGCTGAAACGCATGGCGGATCTTGGTATAACCGTCAGTTTCTTCTCCGCCCATATTCATTTCTGGGGTGACCGGCATCACAGCACTTTCCTGGGGCCAGAGCGCGCCGACCGATTGTCTCCGGCCGCGTCGGCCGAGCGTTTTGGCGTCCGCTACACGCTTCACAACGACGCCTCCGTCACCCCCACAAGACCGCTTCATCTAGCCCATTGCGCCGTCAACCGAACCACATCAAGCGGACGGATATTAGGGGAGGACCAGAAGATTAGCGTCCTTTCTGCTTTACGGGCACAAACAATCGACGCTGCCTGGCAGGTATTCCAAGAGGACCGTCGAGGTTCGATCGAACCGGGCAAAGCCGCCGACCTTGCAGTGCTGTCGGACAATCCCATTGCAGTTCCAGACAACCTAGTGGATCTAAGCGTGGCGATGACGGTTCGCCGAGGCGAAGTGGTGTACGGTCCATGATCACTCGCCGGCATTCTGGCAGCCTTGCCAAAGCAAACTTCGAGTGCCGCATTCACTCGTGATTAAATCCCCCGTCAACGTCGGGTTGTCGTTGTGGGAGGGCATGGCGGATCGGAGGATCAGTCACGGAAACACCAAATCTACCTGCAATCCGCGCCCTGCGCCCTGCCTGGAACAAGGGCCGCATCGTCGGTCAGAAACGACCGCTGAAGCCAAAGCATGTCTGGGCGATCCGGGTTCGGCTTGAACTGGCCGAAAACCATCGCGACCTAGCATTGTTCAACATGGCGATCGACAGCAAGCTGCGCGGTTGTGACCTGGTGAAGATGAAAGTCGTCGATGTCATGGCATCTGGCCAGATCAAAGAACGGGCTTCCGTTTTGCAAAGCAAGACGCAGAAACCAGTGCGTTTCGAGATTTCGGAAGGCACAAGAGCCTCGGTCGAGAAGTGGATGGAGGATGAACTCATGATCGGCTCAGAGTACCTTTGGCCCGGCCGCTTCCATGAACGTCTTCATATCTCGACTCGCCAGTATGCACGGATCGTCCGCGATTGGGTCACTTCGATCGGATTAGAGGCGAGTGCCTACGGCACGCATTCGATGAGGCGGACAAAGGTGACCCAGATCTACAAGAAGACCGGCAACTTGCGGGCGGTTCAGCTTCTGCTTGGGCACCCCAAGATGGACAGCACTGTCCGGTACCTGGGCGTCGAACTTGAAGACGCGCTAGCAATCGCTGAGGCCATTGAAATCTAACAACTTCGGGCCGTCTTCGCTGGCGGCCCTTAGCCGACATTCTTCACAACCCGCCGCCGCATGCAGCGGTCGCCAAAGCGGCCATTAGCAACCAGATGCAGCATTTCTATCCAACCAATGCCTCGGCCGGTACGAAACGCTCTTTGGCCACATGTAAACAAAGGCATTCCGGTGCAATCCATGTTACCTTCCCACGGATAGTATTCTGGTAGCGGGTATTTGAGATGGGACGAGTGCGGCGAGGTTTGAGTGAAGGGCAGGCGCAAGCTTTAGAGGCAGCCTTCAAGGCAGCCAAAACCTACCGCGAGGAACTGCCAAATGGGCCGGCCCGGCCTGTCTTGGGACTTGGTGAAGCTGCCAGCCGCTTTTTGGGCCCTCTTCCTGAAACGGGGGTGCCGGAAAGTGAGGTAATCGGGGACATCGTGCAACTTTCTGAAGGCGGTCTGCACAAAATGGCGGGGCCGACCTTCTTCGGCTATGTCCTCGGCGCGTCGCATCCCGTCGGTGTAGCTGCCGACATTCTGGTATCAGCCTGGGGGCAGAACGCGGGCTCATCTTTTGAAACGCCCGCAATAACCGGAATGGAGCGCGCTGTTTGCAACTGGGTAATAGAGTTGCTGTCACTGCCGCCCGAAAGCTGAGCCGGTCTTGTGACCGGCGGCACAGTGGCAAACATGGTTGGCGTCATGGCCGCACGCAATGCGCTGCTGGCTGCCCAGGGGTGGAATGTTGAAGCTGACGGGCTGTTTTCGGCACCCGAGATTCCCGTTTTGATCGGGCAGGATGCGCATTCCGCCCCATTCGCTGCCCTGCGTTATGCTGGCTTTGGCGCGGGCCGGACAAACATCGTCGCGGCGGACGGCGAAGGGAGGATAAAGCCGGATGCGTTCCGGGCTGCCCTGGACAGCTGCAGCAGCCCGCCGCTTGTCATCCTGCAGGCAGGTCAAATAAACACCGGCGCCTTCGACCCGTTTGCCGAGCTCATCCCAATGGTGCGCGAGCGGAACGGCTGGGTTCATGTGGATGGTGCTTTCGGGCTCTGGCTCGCTGCTGTACCCGAACTGGCAAACCGGTTGGAGCGGGTTGCTGAAGCGGACAGTTGGGCGATTGACCTGCACAAGTGGCTTAATGCTCCATTCGATGCAGGCATGGTTATCGTGCGCGACCGGGCGCCGCTCGTTGCGTCAATGTCTGCCCGCGGCGCCTATCTCCCGGAAACAACAGAGCATTGGGAACCAAGTGATTCAACGCCGGAGCTATCCCGGCGTGCAAGAGGGGCATTGCCAGGTTGTTGAAGCGGTCTCGTCGTTGTAGCGCGCTGCCATGTTGAATCTGTGTGATCTTTCCCGCCTCAAAGGTTTTCGTTTCCCGCGCTCGGTCATTGGCTACGCGGTCTGGGCGTACCATCGGTTTGCACTCATCCTGCGTGATGTTGAGGATCTTTTGGCCTCTCGCGGGATCGCGGTTTCTTACGAAACTGTCCGGGACTGGGTGGCACGCTTTGGGGCTCAGTTTGCCGTAAAGGTCCGACGGGATCGACCGCGTCCTGCGGGCAAATGGCATCTCGATGAGGTCGTGGTGCCAATCTTGGGGCGTAAACACTGGCTCTGGCGCGCGGTTGATGCCAACGGTGACTTCTGGACGTTTTGATTCAATCCCGCCGGAACAAAGCTGCCGCAAAGCGCTTTTTCAGGAAACGGGATTGCCAACTTATTCTGCACTGATTGCAAAAGTCTGATGCGGGTACGATCACGCGGTCATGTCAAGTGCGTAGCTCCGCCACTGATCGAAGGCATCTAGAGCAGCAATGTTAGCACAGCTACGAGTAAGTTTCTCATGTAGGCTAGTCTTGTTTTATCAACTCCCTGAAGCGGGGATGGTCGCGGATCGCATCAAGATCCGGATCGACCGATAGCCATTGAAGCACGTCAGGTCCTGCATCTTTGGCAGTACGTTCGAGCACATTCAGAGCCAGATCCGTATCGCCCAAAAGCGAATAGACACAAGCAATGTTGAAACTACCACCGTCACTTCCGCCCCGTATTCGCAATGCGCGGTCCAACCATTCCCGCGCGCGGTCAAACTCGCCTCGCTGGGCGAGTATCGACGCGCCAAGTTCGAGCGGGTCAGGATTGTCAGGATACAGATCGGCGGCAATTTCTGCCCTGCGCAAGCCTAGATCGACATAATCCCTCCCTGTCTTCTTTTCACCTAACCTAGTCAGGATCATGTTAAGGAGTAGTGGTGAGCGGTAATCATCTGGCCGAATTTCAAGCGCGCGGATGAAGTGGAGTTTGGCTTTCTCAGTGTCTCCGGATGTCCAGCAGTAACGCGCGTAGTAGTAATGTGCCTCATAACACAACGGATCGACAGTAAGCGCATGTTCCATCGAAGCACGCGCTGCGCTTTCCTGTCCCGCTCCCAACAGGGCCTGCCCCTTGGCAGCATGCGCTTCGGCTAGGTTCGGTTCAAGTTCGATGGCCTTTTCGGCTGAGGCAAGTATCGCGTCGCGATCGATGCCTGCGCCCAACCAACTTGTTGACCAGGAGTCGCAGTCCGCGATGCCCGCATAGGCGCGCGCAAATGTGGGGTCGAGCTTTACAGCTTCCTCAAACATGGCGCGCGCGCGCGCCATGTAGTCATGCATCCGCAGATGGTAGAAGTGTCTGCCCTTCAGGTAGTAGCTATAGGCGTCGACATCGCGAGTTGGAGCCGCAGCGATGGAACGTTCTTCCGACACATTCAGCTCGATGCGCAACTGATCGACGATAGTTCGCGTGATTTCGTCCTGCACCTCGAAAATGTCTTCCAGGTCGCGGTCGTAACGGTCAGCCCAGACATGCCCCCCCGTCGTGCCGTCAATCAGCTGCGCCGTCACGCGCACGCGTTTGCCAGCGCGTCTCACACTGCCTTCAAGCAGGTATCGTACGCCCAGTTCGCGTGCTATCTGCGAGGAGTTGCCCGATTTGCCCTTGTAGGCAAACACAGCATTGCGCCCGACCACGAACAAGGCGGAAATCTTTGACAAATCCACGATCAGGTCTTCGGTGATCCCGTCGGCAAAATAGTCCTGTTCCCGGTCTTCGCTCAGATTTATCAGTGGCAGCACCGCAACTGATTTGTTGCGTTGCAGCGGTGCATCTGCTGGAAGTTCCTGTGCGCCGCTGCTGGCTAGATGAAACACCTGTAAAGGCTGATCGATGTTCTTTAAGATATGTTCCCCACCATCTTCGAAGCGAAGCCCTGAATCCACGCTGATCTGAGCACGCGTAGGCGCGCTCACAGCTATGCCACCGGGGCGTGCCAAAGATTCGATCCTGGCTGCAATATTGACGCCATCGCCGAAGACATCATCGCCATCATGAATGATGTCTCCGACATTAATGCCAATCCGGAACTCGATCCGCCTGTCGATGGGAATGTCGAGATTGCGGGTGCGCATACGAGATTGTATTTCGGCACCACAGGTTGCTGCGTTGACGACGCTCGGAAACTCGGCAATGAAGCCATCGCCGGTACTTTTGACGACCCGCCCGGCATGCTCCCTAACTTGGCCTTCGACTACATCGTCGAGGTGACTCTTCAAAGCCTGCAGCGTGGCAATCTCATTGGCCCGCATCAGGCGGCTAAAGCCAACCACGTCAGTTACCATGATTGCTGACAGCCGTCGTTCCACTTATGACTCCGATCAATTTCCTATGCTTGGCATCCATACAAAGCGGAGCCTAAATTGCAGAGCGCAATCGGTCCAGAACCAGAAGAAAAATGTCAGGAAAACCTTATTTGCACGGTCCCAATTGGGCTCAAAAGCCGACCTCGGTGGCGGTGCAGCCCGTCAGAGGAGACATTCGCTGTGTCAACGGCGGTGAGAAAGTCTGCCATTGGGCGGAGCAAAAGTCGTCCACTGTTTGGGTGACCGGCGCCTTGGCAAACGCGCTCCCAAATAGCTGGCGGTTGCCAAGGCGTCTTGGTCCGTCAGGACCAATCTCTTCTGTGCCTTAGGAGTTCTGCCGGGCCCTGCTCTGTGCCAGGCGATAGCTTTCTCTGTTCATCTCCAGAATGCTGACGTGGTGGGTCTGCCGGTCGAGCAAGGCACCAGTGAGGCGCTCCGATCCGAATGTTTTGGTCCATTCATCGAAGGGCAGGTTCGAGGTGTCAG
Source organism: Ruegeria sp. N10 (assembly GCF_056531545.1). Classification (NCBI taxonomy): domain Bacteria; kingdom Pseudomonadati; phylum Pseudomonadota; class Alphaproteobacteria; order Rhodobacterales; family Roseobacteraceae; genus Ruegeria; species Ruegeria sp. N10. The sequence goes on from NZ_JBQFLY010000033.1 coordinate 21,299, forward strand.
GATCCAGCCGCGCTCATAGCGTTGGCTGATGACCTCGAACAGCAATTCCGCCCCGGTCTTTGACAACGACACAAAACCAAGTTCGTCGATGATCAGCAGGTCCTGTGCTGCCAGTTGTTTTTGCAGGCGTTGCAGGCGGCGGTCATCTAGTCCAGATTCAGTGCCAAGCCGGGTTATTCATTCCAGGGCATGCCAGCGAGGCAGTTATACGAGAGCAGTTGGTGTAGAATGGACCGATAACGAGGGGAACCATGGGTCTGAGGTGGTGAAATATTGAATGCCTGCTAGAGGCAGTATTGATTTAGAAAATCGGCGAAAGCTTTTTGGGTGTAAATGGGTGTAGAAGTGGGTTGACAAATGGGTGTAAATGGGTGTTGTTTTGGGTATGTTCAGAACTGACACACTGGTTATCACCTCAACAATCCTTGCCAGAATCTCGGAAATCGACGAGTTCAAAGGCGCCTGGCAAGCCCTTGGCACATTGGCGCCGGAACGGCTGGCGGCGCTGAGACGGGTCGCAACCATTGAGAGCATCGGTTCGTCCACCCGGATTGAGGGCAGCAAGCTTTCCGATCAGGAAGTCCAGCGGCTTCTGTCCAACCTGGAAATCAAAACCTTCGACACAAGGGATGAACAGGAAGTCGTCGGATACTCAGAAGTGATGGAAACGGTGTTCGAGGCGTGGGACCACATCACCATATCCGAAAACCACATCTTTCAGCTTCACCGGGACCTCCTGAAGCACAGCGAAAAGGATGAGCGCCATCGGGGGGCCTATAAAACCTCCTCCAACAGTGTCGCCGCGTTTGACGACACCGGCGCACAGATCGGGATTGTGTTTGAAACGGCGACACCGTTTGACACACCCCGGCTGATGACGGAACTCATCAGCTGGTACAGTGATGCCGTCCAGAAACGGGACATGCATCCTCTGATCGCGATCGGGATATTTGTCGTGGTGTTCCTGGAGATACATCCGTTTCAGGATGGGAACGGCAGGCTCAGCCGGGTCTTGACCACGCTGTTGCTGCTCAGGGCAGGGTACGCCTATGTGCCGTATAGCTCCCTCGAAAGCGTGATCGAGCAAAGCAAGGAAGGTTACTATCTGGCGCTGCGGCAAACCCAGGGCACAATCCGAAGCGCTGAGCCCGATTGGACGCCGTGGCTGGAGTTTTTCCTGAACGCCCTGCAAAAGCAAATGTTGCGCCTCAGGATCCGCGTTGAACGAGAAAAGCTGATGATGGGTGCCATGCCGGAACTGGCAGCGAAACTCTACGAACTGACGCGGGAACACGGGCGTCTGACAATGGCGGAGGCTGTAAAGCTTACAGGCGCCAACCGGAATACGCTCAAACAGCATTTTCGCGCGCTTGTGCATGACGGCCATCTGGAGCTTCACGGCCAGGCTCGGGGCGCCTGGTATTCGGTTCGGTAGCAACCGGCCTCAGAACCCCTGCGTCAGCATATCGATCGCCGACGTGATGTCCTCGAAACTGCTGTTCAGGTTGGTGACGGGTTCTCGCAGGATCGATCTGGGAACAGCCGCCATGAACTGCGTCACCATGACATATTCGGCGCCATCGATCGCGAATACCGGGTTCAGCCGCTTTGCCGGTATCGGCGCCTTACTTACAGCCATCAGGGGTACGACCATGCGCGTGTTCAGGGCATCGAGTAAATCTGCCTGGACATCGAGCAGAAGTGTATCGTTATCGGAGCCGGAATAGACGTCGAACTTTGCCATCAGAACTGGCGGTTCCGATCAAGCGGCAAGCCGTGTTTGTCGACAAACGCATTTGAGCTTTCGAGTGCTGCTGCATTCGCCGCCCGCCATTGTTCCTCACGTGCTTTGGTAACTGCTGCGCGCACACCTTCTTCCGCGGCGCGAGACAGATTCACATTCAGAGCCTTGGCATCCGACAGCAGATCGCTGTCGAGCGTCAGGTTTGTAGGTTTTCTGACCGGTGCAGGGGGCATGATGATCTCCTTAAGTAAGGAGATTATGCATAGAATCAATGTGCGTCAAGTATGCGCATGTCTGTTGCAACCAAGTAGAAATGTCACCGGCTGCGCAAAGTAGAAATGTCACCGGGATTGCCAACTTGCAGTCGCACCTGAGGCTGTTTAGCCGGTCTCCATGAATATACCAGCTGAGATGCCACGCCTGAAGGGCTACCGTTT
>NZ_JBQFLY010000034.1:0-19371 GCF_056531545.1 Ruegeria sp. N10
AAAACCTCCAAATCTCAAAACATCGTTTCGTATTCCATGATAGCTTGCTAGGGCCATTGCTTCGTAAGGTGAGTCTTCATCCAAGCGCTCACCCACCAGACTTGGGCGCTCAGCGAACCGCCCTTTGACTGTGCCTCCTCCGCTAAACGCAGGTCCTCTTCATCGAGCGTGTTGGTGAACTCACCCGAGATCGAGACGGAGATGGCACCCTGAAGGGCTACTATGCGTACGAATATTGGCCGAAGCTAGGACATCACCTTAACCAACTCAATTTTGGTTGTTCTGACAAAGCCTGGGCAGCTAAGATGGCACCGCGACAAAGCTATACTTATAGCTTTCGCAAATATGCCCAAGAGACAAATCCCTTTAGACCACGCGCACGTTGCAAGGACACGCGGCACCAACGGGTGTCGCCGGTCTGCTCGCAACTGTGAACTCTTAAAGCAGTTCCATTTGGAAGGCCCACTATCACGTTGAACCCTATTCCCGGTCCTGCACGCAGTTTCAGCATATCTCCGTCTTCAACGCCAAAAACCTCGTACTGTCCAAGAGAAGCTGCCGTTGCGGATTGAGTTAAGACAATGGCGCAAATGAAAAATGCCACTAAGGGCAAGAAGATTGCACTTCGCATAACGTTAACCTGCCTGTTTCCTCAACTGCGATCTTAGCGCCTCTGATCATCAAGCGGAACTCCCTGACCGAAGAATGCGCACGTTTAAACCGACTATTAAACTAGGATTCTTAAGTATGCCTTTGGTCAGGTTTGGGCTCGGAATTCATTTCGCTCGACCTGAACGCTTTCCCATCGATTGACAGCTGAGAATATGTTCTTGATATTGGACGAGCGGAGCTCAAGCCAGGAAGGCGTGTTCCGTGGCGAGGAACTAGGCGTTGATCCCTTAGGCTACGCCGGTGAAGAGCAAGAAGCTTTCACAGCCGGTTCTCGATTAATTTCGAAACCAGGACTGTGAAATGAAAACTGATATAAGAAAAATTCGTGATGAAAAGTATGCCGCTCAGGGTGGTCGATGCTTCTACTGCAATCAGCCGATGTGGTCAGGATCACCGCTAAAATTCCAATCCGCCCATTCTGTTTCAGAGCGCAAGGCGCGTTGGTTCCAATGCACAGCGGAACACTTACTTTCTGTTTCGGATGGCGGACCAGACTCTCCAGCAAACATTGTTGCTGCCTGCAAATTTTGCAATCAAAGCCGCCACCGGTCAAAGAAGCCACTATCGCCGGAAGCATACAAGTTAAAAGTGCTGGACCGAATGGAACTGGGTGGCTGGATGCGGTTGAGTTCATAAAATACCGTACCGGCTAGTGGCTTAATCCGACTACCCCGCGAAACTCCATCGCTGCAAAACGTCTCGCGCTTTTGCCATATTTATTGCGTTTGCTATGTCGTTTTGCATTCCTTCAAGTGCCTGATCATCAAGCACAAGCAACTCGCTAAATCCACACGCACTGCAAGTGATATCTTCATTCGAAATTGTACTATCGGAAGAACCGCAACCTGGGCACTTTGCAAGGACATCGTCGTTGAACATTTCGCAACCTCTGGTCAGTTATTTCTAAACTAGGTCGGATGATTGATGTTTCACGGGATCACAGAGCGCAAACTGGTTTTCCATTGAAGCCACTGACTTCTACTTGTCCGTTTTGGTAGCGTGTCAACCCGAATGCAAAACCTGATGATGTTCTGCACCGGGCCGAGGCACAGCTTTATCGGCTCGAGTTATCTACGATAGTCCGGATTGGCGGTGGTTTCTGAAGTCATCAGTTGTTCACTTTCCGAGCGGCCTGCTTCGCGTCGTATTGCTTCCACAGCTCCATATGTCCGTTTTGCCGCGCATTTGCCAGCCACAGCTTTTTTCGAGTGTCGGGCATTTCCATAGACCGGTACTGTCCACCGGAGAATTTTGGCCAGTCTATCGCTAAACCCAGTTTTACCATTTCAGCGGATAGATCACGGCCATCCTCAAGGTAGCACTTTGCAACAGTCCGTCCGTGGGTGTCTTGCTCGGTCACTTCGGCCCTAATTTTTTGACCCTTGCAAAGCGAAACGAGCGCCCATTTCGCCTTCTTTCCATAGGGATGGTTTATCTCGGGAGCATCGACACCAAACAGACGAACCTGTGTTTTCTTAATGACCAGTGTATCGCCATCTACTACGTACGCCGAACCCGTTATTATGGATACGTCGGGTATTGCTAGCGTAAGATCCGGGTCAAAACGCTGTGGTTGCGATGTGCGCTGCCGCTGGTTCGTGGTCAATCTAGGTTTCTCATACACACCTGACTGACTCGACGGAGTAGCCGTATCGCCTGGCCTGTTACTGCGAACTGCCAAATAAACTGCGCCAGCCAAAACCAAACCCAAAACTATCAAGATTTCCACGAGACAGGTCTCCAAAAGTTACGTCAATCAAATTTGTCATACTGGATCATGATCGACCCAAGCACACGTTCGGGTTGATTAGCTAGGGACACTTCACATTCGCTTTAAGAGATGTGATGGATTTACCCGCTAAGCGCGTTCACGCATCGGATAGCGAGGCAGCCGATCTCTACCTATTGATATTCCCAGATTAACAACCTGAAACTCAGTTGGTTCCTATTATTAACGTCTACTAGGACTGGAGGTGCAAGTTGACGGAAACTCACAGAAGATTGGCAGTTTCGCGCAAGCAATCGTTTCGTGACGTCGTGATGTGCAACCCAAGGTGAAAAATCTTAATGAATGATTAAGTAGCGAACTATCGCGTGATGAGTGTGGAGCAAGATGCAGTATGACGGAGAACAGGGATCGCTTGACGGCTGAGGAAGCAAAGGGACTTCGGACAGCAAAAGAACTAGAAGGTCATCTTGCCTGGTTAGATACTTTTACTCCAGCAGCCTTGGGGGTCCTAGCTATTGCGTCTGGCATTTACACCTATCTTGGGGTGTCTTCACTGCTTGAAGACAACGGCGCGGTCTCATTCTTCGCCGCGGTCGCGTACTCAATCGCTGTCTCTGTCGGTATCTTCGTGTTTTGGAGCTATATGCTCCGCCTGTTGCCTTCGATGCGTACGGCTAGTGGATTCATTGGTCTGACGATCTCCACAATTGTTGGCTCTGTCGCCATTATCGCCATGTCCAGCTGGCTTAACGCCGCCGCTCTCGCAGGCTCCGCCGCAGTCGAACAACACTTGGAAAACACAGTCCGAGACTACCAAGCCGCTCTCGAGCAAGCCCATGACATTGCCCTTAGCGGCCAAGCGTTGGGTCGTGAGGTGGAACGCGCCCGCCAGAGTTTTGAAGAACTCGCTGAACTCGAGCAGTCTGGGGACCTTTCAGGCACTGCGGGAAGAGGCGCCGTGTTTCGTGTTCTGACCCAAAAGGCTGAAGAACTAAGAAACCTTGAAGAGCAGATCGCGGCACAGCAGGAACCTATCGAGGAAGCCTTCCAACAAGGAAACGAAATCCTCGCAAAAATGCGCGAGCTTACAGTTGCACCCGGTCCAGTGGATCGGCGCTCGGTTCAGTTTTCTGAGGAAAGCGTGAAGTTGGCAGGTGTGATCTCGCGGCTAAACCAGTACAGCGTGGCACCACTTGTAGCCCGCGCTGCTGAAGACCTGCCATCCTCGGTTGTACTTCCTGAACTTGATGGGCGCAGTTTGGTCGTGTCACGGTTTGATGCCGCTCCTTTGATAGCATTTATTGCAGCAAAGGAGATGAACTATGGGACTGAAACGAACCGACGAGTTTCGCGCTGATGCGGTGCGGATCGCGCTGACCAGCGGACTGACGCGCAAGCAGGTGGCATTTGATCTGGGTGTTGGGCTGTCGACCCTGAACAAATGGATTCTGGCGCACCGCGATACGGATGTTGTCTCTGATAAGGATCTTGACCTTGCCCGCGAGAATGAGCGGCTTCGAAGAGAGAACCGCATTCTCAAGGAGGAGAGGGAGATCCTAAAAAAGGCAACGCAGTTCTTCGCGAGCCTAAAGCCATGAGGTTCAGGTTCATCGAAGAACACCGTGACGCCTTTTGCGCCAAGAGGATGTGTGATGTGCTGGACGTCAGTGCTCGTGGCCTGCGTGCCCATCGCAGCCGCCCGGCCAGCCAAAGACAACGAACCGACATGGTTGTTTTGGCGCACATTAAAGAACAGTCCCGTCTCAGTCTGGGCAGTTATGGTCGGCCACGCATGACCGAGGAACTAAAGGAACTTGGTTTGAATGTCGGGCATCGGCGGGTTGGCCGATTGATGCGTGAAAATGGCATTCGTGTCGAACGGTCGAAGAAATACAAGGTGACAACCGACAGCAACCACGCTTTCAATATCGCACCCAACCTTTTGAACCGGGACTTCTCAGCAGACAAACCCAACCAGAAATGGGCCGGAGACATCAGCTATGTCTGGACCCGCGAAGGATGGTTGTATCTCGCGGTTGTCCTCGACCTGCATTCACGTCGGGTGATCGGCTGGGCCGTCTCGAACCGCATGAAGCGTGATCTGGCAATCCGGGCACTGAACATGGCCATCGCTCTGCGACAGCGGCCGAAAGGCTGTATCCACCACACGGATCGCGGCAGCCAATACTGTTCTCATGACTACCAGAAAATCCTGCGCCGGTATGGGTTCCAGGTATCGATGAGCGGCAAGGGCAATTGTTACGACAACTCCGCCGTCGAGACGTTCTTCAAAACAATCAAAGCCGAGTTAATCTGGCGCAGGTCATGGCCAACACGCCGAGACGCTGAAATGGCCATCTTCCAGTACATCAACGGCTTCTACAATCCGCGCCGACGGCACTCAGCATTGGGTTGGAAAAGTCCGGTCGCATTCGAACGGAAAGTGGCCTAAACGAGCACTTGGGGCGGCACAAAAATGGGACAGGTCCACATTTGAATTTGTGCTGGATATGGTGCTCTGACGACTTAAATGAGCGCAGGCTCCGCATTGCACGGTCTCTTGGACTACAGTTGTCATGGGGTGCGAAACTTCATGCTGGACCTAAATCGACGGTCAAAACCCAACCAACGGCAAGGCCATTGTTAAAACCTGGGATTAGGCGTGTATCGACAGCAATCAGAGAGTAAAATCCCGCTGTCTCCAAGACCCAGACCAGGTTATCCCGTGGAATAGGCTTAAGATCTCCGCAGATACTTGTTTGCCCGCCGTAATTTCTAACGAGAAGAGGGTCACGAAGCAATCTCCGCATCGGGAGGCTTACAAGGTTGGAAGGCTGCGGCGAAAAGGAGCATTTTACGCTTGGGTCGATTGGAAAAGTCTGTCCTTGTCCGAGTAGGCCTCGATATGTCTTTGTACCGTCATCATATTCCACCTCGTCATAGCCGGGCGCAGCATCCTTGGTGATTACATCAATTTTACTCCCCACATAGATACGCGGGGAGTTCGGGTCTATCTGGTCTGGAGCAGTGCTCAAGAGGACATTTCTGGACACATAGAGTTGATATCCCTCACCGCTCTCTGCCTTGGCTCTTTTGTATCCTCGAAGGGTTGCTGCGACGCGCTCATTTCGGGGCGGGTGGGTTGCTGATCCAGTTACGCTTTGAGTTCTTACTTTTCTGGTGGCCTCGTCTTCCGTGGCTCCAAGTTTGGCGAGTACATATCCTGAGAATTCGTCGGCTTCCAATTCGATCTTATGATAGGAGCCCTGGCAATCGAGAGTGTGGCCTTGCAGATGGTGTCCGACCTCATGTCCTAGCACGGCATAAGCCTTCCACTTATCATCGCGAATGCTTTCCACCCAGTCTGGATTGAACAATATGTGACGCCTTTGAAGGGCTTGCGACATTGGCTCAGGACGGATAGCAGCCGCGGCAAATGAAACATCATAAGTAGCAACGACGCGGAAGTTTCTTCGAAGTCCAACAGCATTGACGATATCGTCTACCATGCTTGTCGCTGCATCCACACCAAACCCCATAGGGGCCGCAATTTCAGTGTACTGGAAGCGAGCGCCGCAAGTCTGTTCGATTTGATCTCCTGCATGCACTTGACTGTTTATGCAGCTGGCCAGAATTAGAATGGCAATGGGTAGTCGCATGGAGACCTCATTCGATATGTCAGTTTTCTTTTTGTGTATTCATCTCTTTCACTAGCTCTACCTCTTCAGGGAGCAGCTGATCCTCAGGTATGGGCGCCAATACCATGACGGCCCATTCGGCATCGAAGTCATCTCTGTAGGTGTCCCAGGATATCCATTCCGGCCAGAGGCGATGGTAGTCTCTGTATGCCTCCCAGTGCTCAGCGCCGAGATCGCATTCAGGTAACAATTCATAATGCTCCGGGGTAAGCCAGATGGAAAAGTCCTCGTCGAGCATGCTTTCCTTCAAAAGATCGCAGGAGATGCTGTCAACGACTTGTTGGCGCACAGCGGCCTCGGTGGCCTCATGTGCGGAATAGGCTTCAGGCGTGATATAACCCATCTCCAGGCAATACTGGGCCCTTTCGAATTCCTCTACAGGATCAAATTGCTCAGACTGGTATGGCCCGCCGATGTGCTTGACATAGAGTTCGCAAAACTCGACCCAGATGTTCTCACTGACATCCTTTATGTTCTCGAATGAAAGCAAGGGATTTTCCCAATCTGATTGCCCGGGGATGGGAATGCTGTGTACCCGCTCCAATGCGGCAACCGGATTCGTCAGAATGACCGAGATAGCCACAATCAGCAGAGATGTGCTGTGCCTTCTCAGCATCCTTTCCACCTTACAATCTGCAATCAGCTGGCTTGGGGATATCTCTGAACCAGGGCTCATTTTCTATTTCATATCCGAACGCTGGTTCAGAGTTTTCCAGTGGTCGATTGCAGTGCTTGTTCAGTTGCTCGAGGCGCTCTTCCCAAACAGGGCCGACCATTTCACCTCCGCTTATTTCGAAGTGGCAGTCACTTTCCTCTGGAAACCAATATTCGCCTGGAATTGAATGGACTAGACCCATTTCTGCCGTTGGGCCGCAAAAGTCTGCTGTGAACCATCCCGGCTGCATATCATGTAGTTCACGATATGCGCTCGCTTGTTCGTCGTTAATTTGGCAGTTTTGGAGAATATGGTAATGCTCTTCAAGCCACCATGAATTATCATGTGCATCTAGGTCTGACTTCAAAGTGCTACAGGACACCCCGTCGATTACCGATTGCCGAATATCAGCTTCAGCCTTTCTATGCTTCTGAAGCTGGTATTCCGATACCATTCCTTTTGTTTTGCATCCCGCCAGAACGTATACCTCTAAAAGGTCTCCGCTCGTTCCCGGCCCTCCATATGGATTAAGTGCGTACGGACCTGTCAAGTGCGATACAAGTCCGTTGCAGTATTCAGCATACTCGTCGTCCGAAGCGAATTGCCTACCTTTACCCGGGGCACCCCAAATCTCAAATGGGTGAGGCTCCGGCGATGTTCCTGGTATTTCCTGTGCGAGGACTTGAGTTCCAAGTGATAAAATTGCTGCAAAGATGAATGCGGAGCACTTTTCTCGTTTCGACGACTTAAAAGATTGAGTCATGTTTGCCTCCTACTGAAGAAGAAATATCGCACAGGGGTTCACCAGTCGCTCGGAACCATTCTCAGGCGTCGGCAATCATTTGGTTTGGGGATCAATTTGAACCAAGGCTCTTGCTCAATGGGATAGCTGTATTCTGGCTCTAAATTTTCTGCCAATTTGGCACAAAATTGAGCTATTTCGTCGGCTCTTGCTTCCCAAACTGGGCCAAGCATCTGTCCGTCAGAAACTTGGAAATAGAAGTCACTTTCAGACTCGGTCCAGTACTCTGGAGATATAGCTTCCAGCATAACGACCGACATTTGATCGTCATCCTGTGCTTCAATCCAGCCTGGTTGCATGCCCATCATATCTCGGAGGGCTAAGACTTGAGGTTCGTTCAAGTTGCATCCGATCAGTTTGTCTACATGTTCATCCAGCCAAAGGGAGATATCGTAGGCTTCGAGATCTGCCTTCATGCCCTCGCAGGAGATTTGGTCAGTCACGTACTGCCTGGCCAAAGTTTCAGCTTTGCCATGTTGTTCTAATTGATATCCGGAGATGATCCCCTGGTTCTCACAGCCAGCAAGCGCGTAAAGATCATCATGGATTGAGTAAGGGCCACCCACGTGACTGACCAGTGCAATGCAGTACTCTGCGTACTCATCTCTGGATTCGAATTGCGCCTCTTCACCCCAGATCTCAAAAGGGTGTGGTTCCTGCGAGACGCCCGGAATACTCTCGAATGCCAGCAATTTAGTTGAAGAGAGGATACCTGTTAACCCTACACACACGCCCAAGAGTAGGGTCAGTAGCCGACGAGTTACCAAAGGGATAAAATACTCACGCGACACCATGCACTGTTCCCACAAACAAGAAAACTGAACGTTTGTATGCTAAACAGTGAATTGATTTTTCGCCTCCCATGAATGGGGGAGACTTACCCACGTATAGATTTGTAGTCGGTTTTTTGAGGTACTGTTTTTAGTCGATAGGTGGAGAAAACTGGGCAACCCGCCAAACGAAGTTCACCCTGTTCTTGGATCTCGTCTTGCTGAATATAGATTTCAGATGCGTCTCGGTTGTTGATGGAGCCACATTCATGTCCTCTGCAATCTGAGGCGTGGTGAGCCCTGAAGCCAAGCGTTCTGCTACACCGGTTTCCGTAGGAGTTAACCCATAGGCTTTCGCAAAGGCATTGACCCTCAAGTTTTCGGCAACTGTTCCGTCGATAATTGTCAGCAGACATCCGGACAGATTTCGCTCCAATTCCATATCTGCATCTCTAAGGGGTGAGGCAACAAGAAGAACTGGCTGACCTTTGTTTTCATCTGTCATGGTTATCTCGATGGAACTGGTTACGGATTCACCCAGTGCCGTCTTGGAGACTTCCTCTATTGCCGCCGCTATTTCCTGGGTCACATCTGGATCTTTTACTAGAAGTTTTCCGTCTCGCCCCGTCAGAATTGAGCCGCTTTCCGACATCAACGTTTTAGCTTTTGTGTTTTGAAGGATTACGTGACCACGCCCATCAACCAAGCACACACCCACTTGAAACCTATCCAGAACACTTAGAACCGCATTGTATTTTCTCCTTAGCCCGTCGCCCCAACGGGCAATGTCCAGCGCTTTGTACAAGTGAGGCCCTAGAAGCCTAACAGCCGACAAATCCGCTTTAGGAATTTCGCTCAGATTCCTTGGGTACAAATAAAATACCACAGAGTGCATCAAGGGATCTGATGAAAGGTTCACATACATTTTTCGGAAGAAACCATTCTCCCTATTGTGGATTAACTCGGGCCGCTTCGTGAGCCAGTCTAGGTCCCAAATATCAGTATCAAGGACTGGTTCGCCAACCATGGCATTGTTCATGTACCGAACACCTACGTCATCATATCCAGTGTTTCCTGGGTGTCCGAATTTCTCATTGTACTCCTTCAAGACAGGAATAAGCGCAACAGAAGCCGAACATCCACCTTGTGTCGTGAATTCCAAGTCTTGTTGTATCGGTTGTGCGTGAAACACAGAATAGAGCGCGCTTGTATGCGCCTTGCAGCCATCCATTGCCTCAGTCCAAGCGCGAGGCGCGTAGGCGGCATCATAGATTTTCAGCAGGGTTTTCGAGAAAGAACTCAGTTCACGCATTCGAATTCAACAGCAATTGCATCTACATCAGTATTAATAAGTATGAATACACTTAGCAGTATTGCAAATGTAATGACGTTGACGGACATGCCCGTCAAATGCGGCAATGGTTACAAACTGACCGGCTCGGAGTGGCGATTGTGCGGCAATGCCTGCCAATGCAAACCGCCCAATACATCGCGCTAGCCAAAACCAAACCCAAGAACGTCAAGACTGTCACGAGACAGGCCTCCAAAAGTCAGGTAGGTCAAAATGGTGGCGCTGGATCGGGGTCGGCTCAAGCACATATTCGTGTTGATTTGCTATGCACAGCTCTTATTGCTCAAAGTGATGTGTCTGACCTTCTCCCGGGCGATTGCGGGTGTATCTTGGCACCAATTTCGGTTTCATAGTTAAATTCGTGTTATCGGGAACGCAGTCACAAAGACCATGTAAAAAATTGATTTAAAACACAAAATCAATTGGTCAAAGTTCTCAGCCACTCTGCCGAGACTACGGGGTGGCCTATACAACGGTATCCAGACAGTAAATGATTGATCACCGGGTGCGGATTAACATGTTGTTTTAGATGTGAATTTTTGTGCGCTGTTCTTGCCGTGAGGAAGGCGCAGGTGAAAGCACGAGCTGACTGTTCCTAATAACACGTCAAGCGTTCCTAATAGCACGAATAACGCGCTGGGATGGTCACCTTAGCCCGACCAAAGCAAGCGCTTTCTGCAATTCAGGGGCACCTCAGGGCCCTCCAAAGGTTGGAAATGAAGATCCTGCGGACGTGGGCTAGATGCGATGGGTCCAAAACCAATAATCTTGGCCGGTTGTTTGTCAGGTATTGATTTCGAAGGATGGGCTTCGACCGGTTTTTCAGGCTCAAAGGGTGTAACCTTCGCCCCTTCCCGTACTTTCTCCCATTTCTTGTCCGAAAGCTTCACGACAGATGAGGACTTGCGGATCGAAACCAAGGCCTCCTCTGGGTTCGAGAGGCCTTTATTATATACAGACTCATCTGCGCCTCGCCGCGCCGGCTCGCTCCTATTATCTTTACAAGGACAAGCCGAGTCAGTTCTGCTGGTTTCGTTCTCCGTTCGTTTCAGGCGGCGTTGAACCAGGCCCAACGAAACGCCCAGCTCAGCTGCGACACCCCTTTGGGACAGACCCTTCTTTTCCATGAGTGCCTTAATCGCCCTGCCCTCAGCAGCATATTGCGCGGCCTTCTCTTCAAGGGAGATCGGAGCTGTAAGTTGACCACGCTCCAGGGCCTTACGAGTGCGATCACGTTCACGACGGATATTCGTCGAGATCAACACGCGCAGATTCCAACTGCGCATCTCTGCATCTGAAATCCTGAACAGGTCTATGAGACGCTTAGCTGAAAACGAGTAGTTCAGGACCGTGCGCCCCTGGGAGCCCTCCTTAGCTCCCCATTTTGTCTTTGCCTTGAGAGCTTCGGCATCGCCCTCACCCGCCAACAGTCCGGAATTGACAGCGTGCTGGGCCCGCATCCTCTTATATGCCGGCGCCATAGCCTTGGCTGTGGCCATCCCCTTCAGGCCGATCTCGAGACCCTTTGCGACGATTTCATCGGTGAACGCTTTCATATTGGCCGGGCGAACAAGCACAAGCTTTGCTGAAACCCACGCGAAGAGCCAACGATTTCGATTGCCGCGTGGGATATGCCCTCCACCCCACTTCAATTTATGAATCTTTTCAAGATCCTCGACCGAAGTGCGGGCATAACTGTGGCGACCTTTGTGCTGAGGAAGCGTGGCCGACTTTTTGGTAAGAAAAACAACGCTGTGTCTGTAAGCCTCGGTAGCGGCCTTGCGTTCTGCATTGATGCGTTTGAACTCTAATCCACACTCGATGTATTGGCGCATGCATAGGTCGCGATACACATCTGATGACATAGGCAGGATCTCATCACATAGCTTATTAAAGTCGTGCTCATAGGGCCGTCCTCCCTGCCCCGGGCGAGCCCAGAGAGGTCGGCACATCGCGCCACTTTTCGTGTTGATCGAACCAGGCACCCTCAATACGCGGCTAGGATCTGCAACGGCTGTGTCCGGCATGACATCTGCAAGCATATTGCGCAGGCGCTCCATTGTCAGGCGCCAACGCCTGATTTTGTTGGCACCCTTGATTGGCTTGACGTACCAGGTGGCACAGACACCGCGGCCCGTGAAAAAGACGGCCGATGGCAAGGGTATGTTTCTCTGCTCACAGGCTGCCAAAATAAACGCGGCAACCTGATCAGCGTCCATATTGTGATTGGTCAGCAGGTCATCAACATCGAGATACAGGGCCCGGATGATGTCGACGTTATCCTCGCATCTCCGCCAAGGCATAATCTTTGTGCGATCCTCAACTTGAACACCTTGTTTCGCTTCAGCGCGATACTGGTGAAGCTGCGGTATCCAATACCAGCTGTTACCAATAGGGTTTTGCGAGCAGTAGATATCACCTTCTTTTTCAACGCTGGTCATAACGGCCAGTGCTTTAAAGGCAGCGTCGTCACCCTTGGGATCCAGCAGAGCATCTATCTTGAACGACTTAGTGATCCACTTGCGGTTGGGAGAGACCTTTTCTCTCCAGAACATATCCTGAGCCCGCCAGATTTCGAGTTCTTCCTCAGTGATGCCTTCTTCGAGAATGCGCTCGTAGTTTCGTTCGATTGTGACATAGCTGCTGCCATACCCGGCCTCGATACATGGTCCCCAAAGAATGCGGAAGTAGTCCTCGGGCGTCCATGGAGCCGGGCGATTGTAAACAATCTGCTCCAGGTAGGTTGGATAGGATGGCACGAAGTCAGCATCGATCTGAACCTGTAGCGGGATCAGACTTACGCTTTCATGGATTTGTTCTTTAACCTGGGTCGTTGTTATTAGGCTCGACACACTGGACCGGACACTTTCCGGCCTGCCGCAGTGCTGGTTACAGCACGCGCAAATGGTGGAGCCAGGAGTGGCACATAGTCTGTATTCTGACGACGCAACGCTTGCGTCTTTGAGCTGCTCAAAACAAACATTTTTTTAGAATCCATTTGTTATGCATCAAGACCAGAAACTCGCGGCCGGCGATCTCTACTCCTGAGGCCAACCTAAATTGATCGGCTGAGTGGGAAGTAAGCGATGCCCTTGCTCAAATCAAGAAATATGAGAAGCGATGAGGGCAATTATTAACGAGTTTTTAAGCGTTTAGAGCGAATCGCCCAGAAAAGGAGAGATTAACCCCGAAGACTTGCAACGCGCATCTGAACTGCCATATCTCTCTCATAGGCGGTCCATTGGGCCGCCATCGGACGATAAGAGTCTCCCATTGGACTATATTATTGTTTCGCGGCCCAGGTAGGATCGCTCCAGATTTTCAACTGGAGCGTTTCCTCGTTTTAGAACCCTCAAAAAGGGTGCCCTTCGCGGTCTTTCTATCGTCACACAAGGCAAGTCTTTCCAAGACAAGACTTTACTAAATTTGCTTTTGCCATGGAGTAGTCGCCCTAGGGCGCTCTGTCGGTTTGTTCGGCTTCGACGCAAAAGGGAGCATTTTTGAGCCCCCTGCCCTGCCGCGATTGATCCCCAATCATCCGGTAAACAGTCTGATCGAAGCGGCCTTCTCGGACACAAGTGACCAGGATTTGACCCATCTGTTCGAGAAGGTTCACAGGCCCGAGCAACGTGCAGCCAACCTCATTTGAAAGCGCTTCTCGGTGTGTGTTTCTGGTTGCCAAACTCAACATTTTGCTTACCCGAGCCCTCCACAAAATGGTTACCTAACTCCAGTTTCTGCGTTCTTTTGGAAGAAGTAATGGGGAGAGCAACGCGCTTTTGAGTTTGAAGACCTGACTCAGATGTCAGACATCCGTCCCCTAGTAGAGTTGGACGTCAGACAGGGCGAAGCCGAATGCAATCAAACTACGTCTTTCGTCTACGGTATCTGGCAAACTGAGGTGTTCGAAGGATCAAGTGTAGACTTTTGTAGTTACTGGTTCTGCACTTTTAGAATCTCGGCCTGCAATGCATTTGCCACGTTCGTACGCCCTGCGCCTCGGGTATAATTGCTGCCCATGATTTGATCAACGGCGTCATCAAAACTAACTCTCCCATCAGCGACTTCGTGTGCGTAGACACTAATCTTTTGCTGTTGGTCTCTGGAAACCTTGTAGTCAGTTATACCCAGTTCCACTCCGACTTCGCCGCCTTGTTGTATGGTGTTACTTATTGCACCCCCAACACCTGGGTGAGTCGTCACTCCCGTCGCTCTATGTTTGGCAATAGCCGCGCCAGCCTCCAGAAATATCTCAATGAATGAATGGGAGTTTTCCAAAAAACGCGAGAAACCGCGTTCGCTACGTGAGTCCATGCGGGTAATATCTTCATCGCTTGGTGCTGCAATGCTGCTTGTTGTGAAGAGCAAAAACACTGCGAAGGAAGTTAAAAGGAGTTTGCGGGTCTCAAGCATTTGTCTCACTCCTTGCGATTATGTTTTGCAGAAACTGGTATCCATCTTGCTCAATAATCGGCAATGCAAACTTCTTAGCATGTGAGTAATCGTGGTAGCGAAGAGGTAAATCCGTAGCCTCCTCGTCGAGTAAGAATTCAGCAGCTTGCATCCCGGTTTTTCGGCAATCCCCGAGTGATTTGTTTATTATTTGGTTCTCGGTGAGACCATCAGAACCATTCATACGCGCGCCCGCCGACATCGACAAACAATCTGCGTAAATCTTGAGCGCGCCTTCAAAGCTACCGGCAGAAGGGGGAGACTTTGCGACTGGATCTTCCAATGTGGAATTGCATGCCGCGAGCAAAAAAATGAGCAACAATGCGAGATACTTCACGCTAACCTCTTAACAAAAGAAACGTCCGGGACACTACGACCTTCGGCCCCGAAAATCAATACTTGGGGTCTTTATCAAACGCCCAACTGATTTGACATGAAGTCGTATGCCTATTCTCACCAGCACGGTAGCGGCAACAAACGTCCCATGCTGGTGGCAGCCACAACAACAAAAGATATTTAAAGTCGCCAGTCACCCCAAAGTGAACTTCGGCCAGATTTTAGTACTAAATCGCAACTGTTGATCAGCGGGGTGTCCGCGTCAGGGTGGCATTGGACTTTTGGACGGAGGGAGCTTTAAGATCGATTTACGTAGTGGCCCTATTTGATTCAAACGTGACAAATCCGCGACAAGGAGTACATGTTGGAAGATCACGTGTTTTTCTAAGGAGCATTAGTTTGCGGAGAAATAGGATTTGGGCATGTCTAGTAGGGTTGGTTCTTGCGCCCCTTTGTTCAGGGTTTGCCTACTCAGAGACCTTCTTTTTTAGTGACTATGAAACAGCCTATGAAAGAGTTGAACAATCGAGCTGCTCTGATCTGGAAACTCAGCTAAGCGACAAAAAACTCGAAAGACTGCTCCTCGGCAATCGGCTTCTCGGAATTGATCTGAATTTTTTTGGTAAGTGGAATCAGTCGTTTGAAAGCAGCGGTGAGGCGGTTTTTGAGGGCAGGTATGGGGGTGTAAGGCAATTGTTCCGATTTGTGGATAACCAGCTTTGCTTGAGCGACTTAAAGAACCCGGAGCACTGCGTGATCCTTCTGCCCTGCAAAAACGAACCTGGACTATTTTTGCAACGGTCGATTGGGGGCGATGATCAGTCAATCGTTGCAGTTGTCTCTGATAAGAACACTGCGGATTCATCGACTACAAAAACGCAAGCAACAGATTGCTCCAAAATTGAGAATGACATTGCGCGGCTGGATTGCTTTGACAAAGCCACAAAATCAAATAACTCAGTCACAAGTAGGCTGGAGCCGTCTGACTTCGATGATTTTCTAGACTTGGTGAATTTTCAGGACATTTACACTTACAAAGGACTTTTCCCAAAGGACTGCATGGTTGAATTTCAGCGCTTCCACCCAGACGGGCGAATGCTGTTGCAGACCGTAATCGATTTACGAGATTTGGACATCGAAAACAGTGGGAAGGTACAGGTAAAAGGTGGCCAATACGTCGATTTTGTGGCACATCGAGGCAGCCAGAACTACTACGCTGCCGTAGGTTGGGATCCTTTGAACCTACCCGGTAGAAACGCAGGTCCAACCTACCTGAGATCTATCAAACTCAGAATCGTTCAACATGTCTATGACATTGAAGACGCAGTAAGATTCCTTCTTGCACGCGCTACCGAATGCCAATCTTGAATTCAGTAGAACTCTAAAGCCACATGCATTTTTTGCAGGTTGCCGAGATTTGCAGAGCGATCCAGTCACTGACCAATATGACCATTGTTAAGGAACTGCCCCCTCGGTGATGGATATCTATGAAGCCAAAAAATGGTTTCGACCAAAAGAGATCATCCCGGATCGAGATAGTATGTTATCGCTGTCACCCGATCATCAGCTCGATAGATACTCCTGATTTGAGCGAAAAGGAATCTTCCTGCCTACTGGTGCTGAATTACCGTGGCATGCTTACCCGCCACCCTGCCCTGCCCCTTGGCCGGGTTGTCGAGCGCTCAACAAAAGATCTGATCTTGAATGGAAAAAGCGTCGATATGGATGTCGACACGTTCATCAAAAAATTGAACGACATGACCCGAACCGAAGGAATCGTCCTCCTAGAGTGTGCCGAAGCCAATATTGCGCAACTACGCAGGATGGAAGGCAAGCCCGATCAGATGTCGACGACCAAGAACGGGCGTTGACACGACTCATAGTCGTGAATATCCAAGTACGACTATGGCCAAGAACCGCAATCATATCCGACTGCCGCGAATACCGTCGTAAACGACAGGTAGCCCACAAGCGTGGGAGGCAGCATGGGTATGCAGGCGGGGCTTATATCCCTGTAGCTCCAGATTAGAGTGCACGACTGGGTTCGAGTCCCAGGCCTCCTACCAATCACAGGAGGAGTCCGACATGTCGTATAGTGTTTCGAACGCAATTGATTTCAACGACATCAAGCAATCGGTCGAGGAGAGCCTCGGACGCACATCCGAAGGCTGGGCCGGCTTGGTTACGCCGCTCTTTTCAGAGATCAAACACTACTGCGATCAGCAACAGCTGCCCTACCCCGGCATTCTCCAGATCAAAGAGAAATTCGGCGAGCTCCGCATCTATCATCGTAGTGATGATCGACACATCCAGTCGATGATCGCTGCGACGATTGCGCGTGCAAATCGTACCTGTGAGCGATGCTCAAACGCTGCTGAAACCCAGCTGTTGGACGGCTGGTACACGACACTTTGCTGCTGGTGCGCACATGATGTCGCGAGCAAGCGCCATCCGGAACGGAGGAGACTGTTTGGCGTTCGGAAAAAGCCCATTCGGGATCGAATGACCTGCTCGACCTGCGGTTATCTCGGCCAGATCGACCGATCTGATGACTACGGACGTTGTCCTGCTTGCGTGAAGAAAGAGTGGCGAGATGCTCAAAGTAATTGTCTATGTGAATGAAAACGAGGTTGCCCGGGCACATGCTGGGAATGTCAGCGACGATCTTGACGGACCCTGCGACTACGAAGTGCGCGTGAACGAGAGGGCCTCCGAACACCTCGACATCAAGGAGAAAGCAGTCCGCTTCGAGATCTCACAGCATGATCGCCAGCAGACTGTTTGGGCCTTGGTCGAAAAAATCGCTGCGGCATGGCTTGAGAAGACAGATGCGCGAGAGCCCCGGCCTGAGGCTGATGAGGTGACGCGCGCATTTCTGAAGCTGAAAAAGGACAAGTTTCTCGCCGGGCAAGCACCGCTGGCTGATCCAGTCAGCGCAGAGGAGTTCGACGCGCTCGCTGTTGACGTCGAGATTGATCCACTGACCGCGGCTCTGCTGGCACTGCAAGAAGCGGAGATCGAACTTGGCCGGGCAAAACTATCTGGTCCGATTTCCGCAGATGAGATCAGAGCGCGCAAAGTGCATGAGAGTGACAACGAATTGTTGTCGCAGATCCGGACAAGCATTCGCGAGCTGGATGAGCGCATCGCCATAAAAGAGAATGGCCATGACGAGGACAATTGAGCCAGTTTTCAGCAGGACTGAAGACTCAAGGTTCCTGAAGTTGTCGTTTGCGGTTCACGACAGTGAAAGCAATGTCGCATTCCTAATCTCACCTGAGGATTTCGAAGGTATCGAAGATCTCACCGATGAGGAGATCATGCGTGTTGTTAATGAGAAAGCTGACGCGGTGGCGCAGTTGAAGGATATGTAATGAAAACGGTTGTTGATTGGAATGATATCGACGCGAGCGTTCGGAAGGAGCTTGGAGACCATCGCGCTGGCTGGGCTGACCAACTTGCTATGGTGCTTGAGGATGTGAAGCGCAGCGTTGAGCGCGACCCGGATGTTTTTGGGAGTGAGCTGCCGGATGTCCAACAGATCAAGCAAAAGCTCGGAGGCCTTCGCGTCTACACGCGAAAATGCAATCAAAATATCCGCGACGAACTGGATACGCGGGTGGACGAGATTGAGAAGTCCTGTGAGAAATGTGGGAATGCGGCGCAGTTGCAGAGCATTCAGGGCTATCTGACGACACTTTGCTGCTGGTGTTACAACGACTACCTCGAACAACGGTTTGAAGGGGCTGAGATGAGGTGGCCGACAGATCTCGAGCTCGATATCGCAGATCGCTTTCCAGATCTAGTCAGCGCAGATACTGCGAGCCTTAAGCCGAACATTGGCCCAGGCTGGCTTGTGCCACTTGGACGGTTTCTCCAGGCTACAGTACATGTAGTCCGGAAAGCTTTCGTCGAACCAGTTGTCGTGCAAATCACCGACGTGAAGACGAACCGAAATGGCTCAATCGACATCGTTTTTAGCAGATACGATCTGAGCCTCCCCAACTGAACTGGTCCACCGTTATGTTTAGGAAACGGAGGACCAAGAATGGCAAACAAGAGACCGAAGCCTGAAGAGATTGTCTCGAAGTTACGGCAGGTTGAAGTTCTGATGGGGCAAGGCATGTCCCGACTTGATGCGATCAGGCAGATCGGCGTTGTTGAACAGACCTATTACCGCTGGCGAAAGAAGTACGGGGGAATGGGCGTAGACCAGTTGAAGGAACTGAAACGGCTTCAGAAAGAGAACGAGCGACTGCGGCGCGCGGTTTCTGATCTGACGTTGGACAAACTGATCCTGACGGAAGCCACAAAGGGAAACTACTGAGCCCCGCTCGTCGTCGTGCCTGCATCGATCATGTCCGCAGCCAGCTCAGAGTATCTGAGCGACGCGCCTGCCGCGTGCTGGGACAACATCGATCCACTCAACGACGCATCCCAAGAGGCCGCGCGGACGAGGACAGGTTGGTCGCCGACATGATCGAGTTGACCCGACAGTACGGCCGATATGGCTATCGCAGGATCGCTGCGCTGCTGAGAGAGGCTGGATGGTCTGTCAGCGACGGACGGATTGAACGGCTCTGGCGGCGAGAGGGGCTGAAAGTGCCAATGAAACAACCGAAAAAAGGACGGCTCTGGCTGAACGATGGGTCGTGTGTTCGGCTGAGGCCGGAGTATCGCAACCACGTGTGGTCCTATGACTTCGTCCATTGCCGAACCGATGA
Organism: Ruegeria sp. N10; assembly: GCF_056531545.1. Taxonomy (NCBI): domain Bacteria; kingdom Pseudomonadati; phylum Pseudomonadota; class Alphaproteobacteria; order Rhodobacterales; family Roseobacteraceae; genus Ruegeria; species Ruegeria sp. N10. Next base: position 19,190 of record NZ_JBQFLY010000034.1, read on the forward strand.
TGGCAAAGCCTTCCGGACGCTGAACATCCTTGATGAGTACAGTCGGGAATGTTTGGCTATCAGGGTCGAGCGGAAGCTGAACTCGACCGATGTGTTGATTTCCGCTGAGAAGTGACCCGGTATTTTCACCGAGATTTGACCCACCTTTGTTTATGTCTCAGCGTTTATGTTGTGGTCAATGT
>NZ_JBQFLY010000035.1:0-15253 GCF_056531545.1 Ruegeria sp. N10
CGAGCCCAAAGCGGTCCCAAGAGGTGTGGGTTTTCTAGACTATTGCAGTAGAGCTAATCCAAACCAATCCACATAATCCGAGAGCTTATGATCATGCAAACAAATGCTACTGTGGCCCGCGGACTCGAAGCTTTATCGGCACCTTTATTCTTGCTAGCATTTCTTTTCAGATGAGCTATTTGGGAGGAGACTAAAGATGTCTGTTTTTATGGTCGAACGCGATTTGTCTGGCATCACGATGGACGAGCTGGCTGCCGCGCAACAACGGGCCATCGAATTCTCTGATGGCTTCAACCAGGATGGCCGATCTGTGCGCTATATCCGGACGACCTTTGTTCCGGGAGAAGACCGCTCGATGTGCCTGTTTGAAGCCGAAAATGCGGATGACGTGGAAGAAGTAAACAAAGCAGCACAAATTCCCTATGTACGGGTTGTAGAGGCGCTTGACTTAACGCCATAGGTTGAACGTGACCCAAAAGGAACTTAAGGGAGGCTGTGTAGCGTGCGGAAGCAGCCTACCTGCAGGAGCCCGCTTTTGCCCGAGCTGCGGGGTATCGCAAATAGTGCAATGCTCCTCTTGCGGAACGGAGCTGCAGCCCAACGCTAGTTTTTGCCACGCTTGTGGATCTCCAGCACCGCAAAATGATGGCGAGGGCGTAATGCCAAATCACTCATCGGCGCGCGACCGCGGCAAGGGTTCCAACTCGCGACCCGCTGATACTGAGGCCCGGAAGCACATTACGGTTGTGTTTGCCGATATCGTGGGTTCCACAAGACTAGTTGAAGGGCTGGACCCGGAAGATGCTAAGGGTTTTCTAAAGCGGTCGATTGAGGGCCTGAGCCCCTGCATAGAAGCGGCCGGTGGAGTCGTCGCTAAGACTATGGGCGATGGCATTTTCTGCGTCTTCGGAGCTCCACTGGCGCAAGAAGACCACGCTTACAGAGCATGCCATGCGGCTTTGGACATGTTGGCAGCAGCTGACCAATTGAAAACGCCTGCTGGTGGATCGCTTCAACTGCGCATTGGCCTTAGTTCCGGAACTGCCGTTGTAAACGTCACAGAAGGCGATGGAGCATATAAAATCGACGCGATCGGTGATGTGGTTAATGTTGCCGCGCATTTGGAGGCAAAAGCTACCCCAGGAACTGTTTTGATCACTGAATCAACGCGTTTTCTGGCCGGGCATTCCATCGAAGTGCGTCCCGTTTCTGACTTGAACGCATTTCAATTGGTTTCTGTGGGCAGCAATCCACAGGATTTGCTTCCAGAAGATGCGCTCGCGCAGTTTCCGTTTATAGGCCGCAATCGTGAAATGAACTTTCTCATGGGCGCCTACGAACAGCTGGACGATGGCATCGGGGATGTAATTTCCGTGCTCGGAGGAGCGGGAGTTGGCAAAACGCGCCTGCTGTTGGAGTTCATTCGCCAGCTGCAACCGACAAACGCGCGCATTGCTGTCGCATCAAACCGAGCACAAGACCATTCTGACCCCAATGCGCTCCTGAGACGCCTTGTAATGTCGTTGCTAAACATCGCTCAAGATGTCTCGCATGATCCTGCTCAGGAATTATCGCAAAAACTTGCGCTCTTGGATCAAAAAATTGGCGAGCACGCGGACGATGTGATCTGGCTCCTCATGTCAGAAAGTGAAGAGGTCGATCAGAAAGAAACCGAAAGCCGGCGCTTCGCAGCGCTAAGCGCGCTACAATTGATGTTCGAAACGCTTGCAGATCAGGGGCCACTAATAATCCTGATCGACAATTTCCAGTGGTCTGACGCCTCGAGTCGAACGTTCCTTAAGGCGGCCTCTGGAATTGTAGACACGAAGCCACTTTTGGTTTTGCTATTCAGTCGCGAAGATCTGTCTGATTTCCGGTCAACGGCCCGGCAGGTTTTGCAAGTTAGACCGCTGGAGCACCGCGCTGCTTTGCAATTGTTAACTGAGCAATTCGCAGACAGACCCCTTTCCAAGGACTTGATTGAAAAGATTATCACCAGAGCTGACGGCAACCCTAGATTTCTTACCGAATTCGCCCGGCATTTGTCTGAAAGTGGACCGGACGAACTGGACAATCAAACAACTCAGTTGAGTATTCCTGAAAGCGTTGTCGATCTTTTTGAAGAGCGGATTGACCGCCTGCCTATTGAAGCGAAACAACTTCTTCAAGTAGGCGCAGCTTTCGAAAACCCTGTCACTCTCGAAACGCTGGTCGCGTTAACCAGGCACAATGAAGCAGACACGTTCAATTTGCTCCAACAAGTTATTGATGCCGGATTGGTGCGCGAAACCGGCTTTCTGCCCAGCACGCTATATGCGTTCGTAAACCCCATTGTGGGTGAAGCCGCCTACAGATCCTTGCTTCGCGATGAACGGCGTAAGCTTCATACGACAATCTATGAGTACCTACGGGACACCGCACGTGGACGCAGACAAGATGCCAAAACTGGCAGACAAGCATTCCGTGCCGGTTTGTATGAACAAGCCGCATGTTCGTATTTTTCCGCTGGCAAGCGAGCTGAATCTCGCCTGGCTTATACCGAAAGCACCGAGCTGCTTTGTCTCGCGCTACAGTCAGAAGGCCATGTAAAAGTGCGGACGCTAGAAATCGATCAACTTGCAATCGATGTCCGACTGATGCTGCGTGATGCCCTCTTCGCAACGTCCCAGTTTGACGAGATCGGAAAGAGACTAAATGAAGCCATGGCCATTTGTGATCGGATCCATGATGACGAACGATCGCGCCTGGTGCGGCGTCATATAATTGGCAACATGGTCGCGCAAGGTGACATTGGCGATGCCTTAACTCAAGTAAGGGCTTTGATCGTCGAAAACGAAAAGGTGGACGAGTTTCGAGAAGTTGCTGAACTCAGATTCCTGCAGGCCCAGATGCTCGCAGCCACCGGCCAATATGCCGAAGCCTTTGGATCTAGCCGTGCGGTTATGGACGCCTGCGTTAAGTATCGAGGGTCACAGCATGAGTTGTCGCCCATCACATACGCACTTGCTCGTTTATGGTTGGTGTGGTGCGCAGCCGAACTGGGGCGTTTCGAAGAGGTCAAAATCGAGGTACTCGACTGTCAGAATGATCTGTCACAGGATCGCCCACCGTTTTTTCGGATTCTTGCAGGCGTGGCGACTGGAGTATTCTGGTTGCGCTACGGAAACAGCGAGCTAGCAGCCAATACCCTTCAATCCGTTTTGCCGCTGACAAAAGATGACGAAAATGCAGCATGGTTTCATTCGGTAGCATCTCCACTTGGGTTGGCTCTTATCAGGCTCGATAAGGCCAAAGCTGCGCTGCCTCTCCTGCAGGAGGCCGTTGCAAGAGAGGCAAGTGGTAAAGGCAGCGGGGGCCGCGGGACACAAGCGGTTCATCTGGCGTCCTGTTGGGCGGCTCTTGGGAACCTTCGAAAGGCCGAAGATCAGGCCCGGGTCGCAGTATCGCGCGCCAGACAGAATGGAGACAAAGGAATGTTGGCGTATGCTCTCGGGGCTCTTGGGCGAACACTGTCTCAACATGGTCAACAACGAGCGGCAAAGCAGTCTTTCCAAGAAGCCGTGGAGCTGGCGAAGTCCTGCGAAATGCTTCCACTTCTTAAGGAAATCCGCAGCGACATGCGATCCAGTTGAATTCTGAGGTTAGTTGCCGAAACGGTCCTTTATTGCCTTGTCCAATACCCCTTTGGTGCCAATGTCAGGTTTGTCCGCAGAGCGGTTATTTGGGGAAAATCGATCAATGTCCGAATTGCGGGACTTTGCCGCCATTGGCCCGCTTTCGCCGGAGGACCGCAGACAGCCCAAACCGGACATCACCATTTTGCTCGTCGGGAGGAATTCGGCCATTCTCTGCATTGCGGTAAACTATAGCCCCAATTGAGAAATCAGACATTCAGCTACCACGTTTGAAACTGGTAGGTCGACGGCTCGAGTTCGTATATCCTGATACAAAATACTTGGCATGCCAATCCGCCAAATCGTTTCGATGTCTTCAGTTTCAATTCTCCACCATACGCTCTCAACACATCCATAGAGATTGCCAAACCTAGTCCTGTTCCTCTTGCCATAACTTTTTGGAAAGTACGGTCTCAACCGAGCCACCTGCTCGTTGGTCAACCAAAACAAGTTGCTCATCACGCATCCTGAAGTTCAGGAGCTTGAATCAGCTCTGCGTGACGTCTGCAACCAAATCAATGGGTCCACAGCCTAGCTCATTTTAGAAATCTAAATTTGGGATTGGTGTGTTTTGAGTCCAATCTGCTAGTATCCAGTATTTTCAGGAGCGCGTTACCAATGCCCACGCTACAGTCATGGCTAGCCTCTCTAAACCTGGAAAAGTACTTAGACACTCTTGTGTCGAATTCCATCGATTTGGACATAATCAGTCAATTGACGGAGGACGATCTCGCAAGTATCGGAATCACGCTTGGCGATCGCAAACGTCTGCTCATTGGATCACGGCAACTGGCAACACCTGCTTCTGGTTCAGAGCAAGCGAACTTTCAGGAAAGCAGTACTACCGCCGAAGAAGCGCCCATTCGTCCCGGGAGGCCAATCGGAGAGTTGCGCCAGATGACGATCATGTTTGTTGATCTGGTTAATTCAACGGGTTTGACACAGGAATTGGGTATCGAGAAATACCGAGATATTCTAAAATCTTATCAAAAGTATTGTGTAGAAGCGATCCGAAACAATTTCGGTTATTTCGCGCAGTTTGTAGGGGATGGAGTCGTTTCATACTTTGGCTTCCCTCTCGCTAATGAAGACGATGCCGAACGAGCGGTGCTTACCGCCCTAGAAATCATCGACAATGTCAGTGCGATTGCTGTTTCACCGCAAAAAAACCTTTCTGTACGCATCGGCATCGCCACCGGAGATGTTGTGATCGAGGACGTGATCCAAGGCCCACGCCAGATCGATAGTTTCGCCCTTGGAGATATACCCAATCTTGCAGCGCGGCTTCAATCGCTCGCCGAACCCGGGACAGTTGCTGTTTCCGAACGCACCCAGAGACTTCTGGGGCATAATTTTCAGTGCGTCTCAATTGGCGCACATAAACTGAAAGGATTTGGGGAACCAGTCAACGTCTGGTTGGTTGAAGGGTCACAAAGCACAGAACTGCGGTTTGAAAGACGAGTACATGGCACTCTTACGCCGCTTATCGGAAGAGAAGACGAGTTCAACCTGCTACGGGGGCGTTGGAACGCTGCTTGTCGCGGCGAAGGGCAGGCGGTTTTCCTTTCCGGAGAAGCAGGTCTGGGCAAGTCTCGCCTGGCAGAAGAAGTGCATCAAAAACTCGTCCTGCCGATGGGCCAACGTTTGATCTTCCAATGCTCGCCCTACCATGTGAACAGCTCATTCTTTCCAATCAAGGCACATATAATCAATGCGATTGGTCTGAGGGAAAGTGATACTGCGGCAGAACGAGAAAACAAACTGAGAGCGTTCTTGGAGGCCCGAGACGGCGCTTCGGATGAGATCACCTCTGTACTTTCCAATTTGCTTTCACTCGGATCAAAAGATCCAGCGTTCTTGGCATCGCCAGAAGAAACCAAGGCACGAACGGTTGAGATTTTGATCCGCCATATTGAGAAAACTGCATTCGAAAAACCAATACTCATACTGTTTGAAGACCTGCACTGGATAGATCCATCTTCCGAAGAATTGCTCAATATACTATTGCACAGGATCGACAATTTGAAAGTTATGGTCCTGGGCACCTATCGCCCAGAATATAAACCGACTTGGGTAAGCTTACCTAAGGTCACCAATTTATCCATTCCAAGTCTCGGCGCTCGTGAAACCAAACAATTGCTTCAAGCTTTGAACACGAACGACATTGTACTGAATGGACTTATGCAGATCATTGTCAACCGCTCGGAAGGCATACCACTATACGTCGAAGAAATGGTCGGTATGCTCACGAGAAATCAAGAAGCGAATTTGACGGCAAGCCAGGCAGAACATGAAATACTGTTCCCTTCGAACCTCAAAGATCTACTGCGTGCACGTCTTGACAACCTAAGTGTCACTCCCGACACCATCTCGATTTGCGCGGCGCTTGGGCGAAGTTTCACCGGCGATCTAGTCGCAGCCGTGGCCGAGCGATCAGTCGAAACCATACAAACGGAATTGGCCAGCCTTGTACAAGCTCAGATTATGGTTGTTCAAACGCAAGACTTTGAAAGGGTTTACAGTTTCCGCCATGCGTTGATTGGCGATGTTGCCTACGACGCGATACTTCCGAAACAAGCTAAGGACCTCCATCGCCGAATTGCTGAAACTATGGTAGAGCGGTTCGAAAACCTATGTGCTCGACAGCCTGAAATTCTGGCGTTGCATTACATGAAAGCCGAGCGATTCGATTGCGCAAGGGAAAAATGGCGAGAAGCCGCAGACCTGAGTCTACGCAATTATGCCAGCCAGGAAGCGATTGCCCAATTAACTGCCGCACTTGATGCCCACGAAAACCTTGCCCGAGATAATACGTCTGATCTGGTAGAGACACGGTTGCGACAAACCCTTGCGGTCGCCCTCGAAATGCGCAGCTGGGGCTCTCCTGACATTACTAGCAATCTGGAAAAACTGATCGCCCTTAACGAAAAAATCGGCGACCATGAGGTGGCCTTCGCCAACCTGCATCAGCTCATTGGCGAACACCTGATCGCTGGTCGACCTGATGCCGCTTGGCGACATTGCGAGCGGATGACAGAATTGATCGCTAACGACGCAAATTCAGTCCTCCATACCCTGAGCGAACACAACAGTGGTATGACTTCTTTGCTTCTGGGCGAGTTTGACCGCGCCATTGCACATTTTGACCGGGCTCTGGACCAGCGTTCGCAGTCTGAACTTAGCGAAATTAACCGGATTTACCCCGCAGACCCGGAAACCGTCGATACGGTCCTGCGATGCTGGGCCGGGGCACTTAAACATGGCGACCATACGTCAATCCTTGGCGAACTTGAAGTGTCGGTTGCCAAGGTGCGGGCGCAAACCAGCGAGTTCTCCCGATGCTATGGTCTAAGCATTATCGCGACGATTTATTGTACGATCGATGATCCGGAACAATGCCGTAAGATTGCGAAAGAGGCGCACACGATAAGCGAAAAAATGCAGTTCAAGTATTGGGAGCCTTGGTGCAGCGTCGTGCTCGGGTGGGCTGAAGCCCGCTGCGGCCAAACTGGTGGCATCAATATGCTGCAAAAAGGGCTTGAGCGCTACGCCGCAACGGGTTCGGGACAGATTATCGCGTTCTCGCATACTTTGCTCGCGGACGCGTATCTTTGCCAATGCGAGTTTGATGAAGCCGCTGGCCAGATCGCAATAGCGCGCGATGTGTTAAAGCATTCTTCGATCGGGTTTCATTCACAATGGACGGAGTTGTTGGCGCAAAAAATCGAAAAACTGACCAATGCACATCACAGCGATTGAATTCGAAAGCGCGGACAACGAAACCCGACTGCTCGCCTAGCATGCAAATTTGTGTCACGATTCGCGACCATTCGTGCTACCCTCCCAGAATTGTTAGTTATTTGGGGGAAATTATGCGTATTCGACCTAGGAGATTGTTCGTAGCCTTGTCTCTGACTGTTGTTATATCGGCTTGCGCAGAAGGTCCGGTGGACCCTCAAACTGGAGAGGTTTTTAACGTTCGTGATATACCTGAACAGAAATTTGTAGCGGGCGATTATAATGACAGTCTCAATGCACGTCCAAAACCGGTTAACGAGTTAGACGACGGGGAGTTCAAAAATGTTCTCCGAAAGCTCGACGGGAACTTATGCAAGAGCAGCGATACCCTCGAGAAATGCATCGAAAGGTTCAACCTGCCCAGTTCCGACGCGAATTTCAAAGGGTTGTCGGGAATTACCGGGCGGGCATTTCTCGAAACCGCTGAGGGCGGTAAGAATCCCAGCGGTAAGAGAGAGGTATATGTTAGAGGGAAGATTTTAGATAAATGCCTGCATGATACCAGTCTGGCTGGCTACCACTACGACCGGAACACCTTCGAGCTGCGACTTTGCGTCATAATGATTACTGAAATCGCCAGACCAAGGGCGCCAAACAACAAATTCCAGTACCAGTATTTTCACGTTGAGGCCAGTTCTGCTTATGTAGATCAGAAAAACCCGGGCGATCCCGAAAATGTCTTTAAGAAAGCGGCCAAGGCAACTGGCTTGAAAGTGACTGCGGCTACTGCCAACGGCTTCGAGTTCAAGTTGTATGCAGCGGGGAAGAATATTGAGGTCATTAACTACTGGGAAGCAAAGGCGTCTAAAAAGCAGGGAAACCCGAAATGGAAAAAATACGTTAAGGGCCAAACCGGAATCCCAAGACGTATCCGGGAATACTTCAAGATTGACCACGATGCCTGTGTCGACATGATGTTTCCAATGGGCTTAGGCGTGCCTGAAATGCTGCCTTCAGGAGCCGCCGTAGGCGTGCACTATTGTCTCGGCCGTTGCAAAAACCCACCAATCGTGAACACACGCTAGAAAGAATCTTGGTGTCTTGGGACGCGAAGTATTCCCGATAGCCATTTGCGGATGAGCGCTGGTTGGTTTCTGAACAGCGCTTTTCCGGCGGCACATGGCTCGAGACAGGCTTTGTCGGAGTGGAGCAAAAGTGGCTCAGAGTAGCAGAAACTAACGATCTGAAAAAATTTGCGCAGCAACCATGCGCTTAAGAAGTCCGGGTTACGCTTCGGTCCGTTTCGTATTGTTCGTTTTCAGATCTGGGGCCATTCAGTCTCGGCGTGTGCGACTTGGAAGACGTCACCAAAACTTGCATCGCCGACAAAAGAGCAAGCTTAAGCACCGCGTAACAGCGAGTATCGACCTTGTCCGCACAAAACTTAAGAATCGTCCATCCCCAGATTTCGTACACGCAGCGAATGTCCAGAATGCGGACTGCGGCCGCAGTATTTTAACTTTCGGATCAACGGCGGCATCGGGCCGTTCACTGAATTTTGCAAAGTCCGGCTTCTGTGCATTGCTGTAGTTGGGGCATCGCGCAGCATCGGTTAATGTGGGCTCGTTGCCGCCGTTAGAGCTGGCGCAGCATGTAAAATACTAGGTCGAATTGCCCAGTTAAGGACGGCCCAATCCGGACCTTCGCGGTTAAGTGAAGCGCTGCAGCGCAGCTTATGCGAAGCAGACATTGGTCACTTTGTTTGATGTAAGGAATATGTACCCGCCCGATGTTGTCGGGCGGGACCTCTTCATCGACGCCCCCGTCCGCGACGTTGAAAACGGGGAAGCTCCCCAGCCATGATCGACCCATACGGATCAATCCAGTCTTCGATCTCTGCAAGGTCGAATTCTGCGATCTGCGCCTGCATGGCTGCGGCGGGTTTGTAGCTTGACGGAAGCTCGGACGCGTCCACTTTGCCCGTGAAGAATCGGACATCGAGCCCCTTGGTTTCTTCGGCCAAGGCCTCGTCTGGCGTTTTTGATCCGAGCCTCCGCATGTGCTCGGTACGCGACCAGTTCCGACCAGCCCCGTGCGGGCTGAAGCCGAGACCATGTTCAGCATCGGCCCCTTTCACGATCAGGACGGGCTCCGCCATATTGAGCGGGATAATCGTCCGACCTGCGGGGTCAGCATCAGCGGCAAAATCCCTCCATGCGGGTGTCGCACCTTTGCCGTGGAAGAACAGATCGTCACGGCGGAAGACGAAGTTGTGTTCGTTCCAGAAACGGTCGGACGCAGAGGCACCGACAGCTTCAACCGTCGCCTGATGAATCGAGTTGTGGTTGGTCTTCGTCCATTTACGAATGATCTGGAGCGCCTCCCAATAGGCTGCGCCATCCTCCGTGTCCGCCGGAATCCAAGCGTTTTGCTTGAGTGTTCCCTTGGCGTGCTTGCGGCGATAGCGCTCAGCTACCTCCATCCCAGCCTTGTAGAGCTTGGCTCCGGGACCGCGCGACCCATGATGTGTGATCAGCATTGTGCGCCCAGTGGACCTGGATGTTCCAACGAACAGGAAATGGTTGCCATCGCCTTGCGTCCCCATGTGTTCCTGCGCAGCGCGAATAGTCTTAGCGCTGTTCAGGAACGGGTTGGCGCGAAACGCATCAAGCAAATCCAACGACACGGTAAAGCGCCGCCCCTGAGGACGCCCACCGGGTCCAAAGTGCGTAACTGAGGCAGCCGCATCCAAAACCGCTTTCGGATCAGCATCGCCCAGATCGCTCAGCATCAAAGAGCAGCAAATGTCAGCGGAATGCATACCGGGATGAATCGCATTGCGCGCTGCGATAACACCACCGACAGGAATTGTTCCCACCGGGCCTGCGGGGCAGGCATCCGGCATGATCGCGCCAGCGACGACTGTTGGCGTACGCAACACGGCCCGCATCGTTTCGCAAACTTTTTCCAGGTTGGCCTCCTCGTCGAGATCTGCTGGTGTCAGGTTGATATGGAAGGGCACATTGTCCGGGTTCTGTGGAGGATACTGCACGGGAACGGGTTGCAAATTATCTGCAAGGGCAGTGCGGATATCAGCGAGGCTGCGTCCCGTTGCCAGAAGGTCATTCGCCCGTGCCAGCAAAGCAGGAAACTGCGGGCCAGGTGTATGGCCCCATTCGGTCAGATCGTGGCCAGTCAAAGGTGTCAAATCGTTCATCTTCATGTCCTCTCGTCAATGCTCCCCATTGGGGGGTGACAGTGTGGCGACCCGGTAATACGCCCGGGCCGCCGGTCTTCGGGATGCGGATCATCCGTTGCTATCTGTCTTCTTCTCTTTGGTGGGCCAGTTTTGGCAGAACTCTTTCTCGTCACGAAGAAGAAGCGGAATTCGGCGCAACCAATTGATATTTGGGGAGAATTCCATGCATTGCACGATTGGGTTTCAGAAAATATTATAGTATTGTATCGTATAATATAATCTTGGATCACAAATGCGTAACGTCGTTCTTGGTTTTTTGGGGACTCAGCTGGATCGTGGAGGGCGTCGCGGATGGCGCCCCACTGTCGCGATGTGCCAAGAGCCAGGCTTCGAGATTGACCGCCTCGAACTGATCTACGATCATAAATTTAACCGCCTTGCTCATGATGTTAAGCGCGAGATTGCGAAGGTCTCGCCCGACATAGAAGTTCTGCTTCAACGGATGGATCTCGACGATCCCTGGGACCTTCAGGAAGTCTATGGAAAGCTTTTCGACTTTGCGCAGACCTATGGGTTTGACGAAGATCGGGAAAGGTACCACGTCCATCTGACGACCGGCACGCATGTCGCACAGATTTGCTGGTTCCTCCTGACCGAAAGTCGGCACATTCCGGCAGCCTTGATCCAAACCGGCCCGCCGCGCAAAGGGACCGATGAAGCGGGCACATTTGATCTGATCGATCTTGATCTCAGCCATTATGACGCGATTCAACAACGCTTCGATCAGCAGACGCGAGAATACGGAAACCTTCTTAAAGGCGGTATTGAGACGCGAAATGCCGCGTTTAATCAGGTCATCGACCGGCTGGAACAGGTGACAGAACGCTCGGACGAACCCGTTTTGATACTGGGCGAACCTGGTGTGGGTAAAACCCAACTGGCACAGCGGATCTTTGAACTGAAGCTGCATCGCAGGCGCGTCAAAGGCCGTTTGGTTCAGGTCAATTGCGCTACCCTTCGCGGCGAGACGGCCATTCCAGCCCTCTTCGGTCAGCGCCGCAGCCATACCGGTGTCGCAGGCAGCGAACGCGGGGGCCTGCTGCGAGAGGCAGATGGCGGCGTCCTCTTTTTGGATGAGATCGACACCCTTGGACTGGATGAGCAAGCCTTGCTGCTGCACGCGATTGAAACTGGGCGATATTACCCGCTAGGCTCTGACGCAGAAGCAACCAGCCGGTTTCAGGTGATTGCTGCTGCAACGCAGGACTTGAGCGCGCTGGTCGCTGCTGGCAAGTTTCGCGCTGATCTTTTGTCGCGGCTAAACACATGGACGTTTCACTTGCCACCGCTGCGCGACCGTCGTGAGGATATCGAGGTGAACATGCGCCATGAGTTACATCAAGCCGAGCAGAAACTGGGCAGTCGCATCGGGTTTAATACCGACGCGGCTGCGGCTTGGCTGCGCTTTGCCCGGGCGCCAGACACGCAATGGCCAGGAAACTTTAGAGACTTTGGCGGCGCTCTTCTGCGGCTTTGCACACTGGCTCCGCGTGGGCGCATCACGCTGAACCAGGTAAATGAAGAAATCGATGCCCTCAAACGCCGCTGGGACAACGAGACGATTGACGAAGATGCGGCACTGATCGCGTCATTCATTGGCAGAGAAATAGATCCATTTGAAGTTCCTCAACTGGCGCATGTTCTGCGAACTTGCCAAAAGGCAAAGACGTTGAGCGAGGCTGGCCGAAAACTCTATGCGGTCTCACGCACACAGAGAAGCAGTGTGAACGACTCCGACCGCGTACGAAAATACCTGGCTCGATTTGACCTGACTTGGGATGAGGTTTCTGACTGCTGACGGCCCATAAGAGACATTCATCATCCAGTTCCGATGCTGCGGTCGCAGTCCGCTTACCGGCCATTCGCTGCAGGCGCACAGTTTTGATTAGATCGAACTCACAGACCGCGGGACGTAGCGTGAATTCACGTCGCAAACCCCGACTTCTGTAATCTGCGCATCGCGACCTCGATCTCCTGCACCAAGGGCGAAGAGCTGACCTCCACTGCGGGTGCAAGCAGGTGATGCCTTCGAGGCGAAGCGGACGTTCAGCCTTGGTTATGAAAGCCAAATTTAACTGGACTACTCAAAGGCCGCGCATTGTCGATATTTCGTGACATCAGTTAGACTGCGAGCAGGAGGGTTCTATGCTGCGCCGACTCGCCGCGATCATGGCTGCCGATGTCGTTGGATATTCGTCGTTGATGGGCAGCGACGAAGCAGGGGTATTGTCCGCTCTCAAAACGCTGCGTTCTGAGATTTTTGATCCCGCAATTGCAAGACATCACGGGCGTCTCGTCAAGTTGATGGGGGACGGTGCTCTTGTCGAATTTGCTTCGGTTGTCGATGCCGTAACTTGTGGCGTCGAAATCCAGCGGACAATGGCTGAGGCTGCTCCGAGCCTCGCCAACGGGTGGCGGTTGCAACTTCGGATCGGAATAAACCTCGGTGATGTCATGATCGCTGATGGGGACCTCTATGGTGACGGGGTGAATGTTGCCTCCCGCATTGAAGGTCTGGCTGACCCAGGCGGTGTCGCAGTTTCTGAGAGTGTCGCGCACCAGGCAATGGGCAAGGTAGATGCCGAATTTGAGGATCTCGGTCTGAAAAACCTGAAGAACATCGCTGAACCGGTTCGGGTTTTCCGCGTAATGCCTGTTAGATCGCCCGCATCCAAACGGCGATCAAACAAGCTTCCATTGATGACCGGTGCATTGGTACTGGTTGGTCTGGGGGCTGTAGGCTTGTTAACATGGTGGATCGGCTTTGATCACGAGCCGCCCGAGGCAATGACCTTTGATGAAGCCGCTCTGTTAACAGAGCCAACGGGTCCGACCGTTGCGGTTCTGCCGTTTCAAAACCTTAGCAATACGGACGCTCGCGATTTATTGGCCGTTGGCATTGGCGAAGACATCATCGTTGAGCTGGGGAGCTACCAGGACCTCAATGTGCTGTCCCGCCAATCCACCCATTCCGTTGGATCGGACGAAAGTAACCCGCGCAGTATCCGGCAGAAATTCGGAGCGGACTATGTGCTGGAAGGTTCGGTTCGGCAGGTTGCAGATCGCCTGCGTGTGACTGCGCGGCTGATTGATACTTCAACGGGCCTTCAGGTCTGGTCGGATGCGTATGACGAAAACCTCACAACCTCCAATATTCTCGACGTTCAGTTGCACATTACGGAAAAGGTCGCCTCTGCCGTGGGTGATGCAGGCGGGGCTATCAAGCGGATTCACGCAGGACACGCGCGCGCGAAACCTCCCGAAAACCTGTCGTCTTACGAATGTTCGCTTTTGCGTGTCGGATTTATGAACCGGCGTGACATGCAAGAGCGTGTTCGCGCCTGTATCGAGCGGGTCGTGGAAGAGGAACCCAATTACTGGCGCGGTTGGGCGCAGTTGTCCGAGGCGCTTCAGACTGACGTCAAGTTTTTCACCGGCTTGTACGAAGGAACGCAGGAAGAAAAAATTGCCCGGGCCGAGGACGCCGCTCGTAAGGCCGTTTCACTCAATCCCTATTCTGCGCGCAGTCATTTTCTGTTGGCGCTTGCCCTGCAGCTTCAACGCAATCTCGACGGGTTTTTCTCATCAGCCGAGACCGCGCTTTCACTGGGGACGGACCGGTATCTGCAGGGGCAGATCGGCTATGAATTCATTTGGTCAGGGCGTTTGGATTTGGGTGCCGCACTTGTTGAAAACGCCATTGCACTTGATCCCAACGCAGCCGACCCAAACTGGTATCAGGCGCTTGCCGAGTATCATTTCTTGAATGGAAATTACGAGACGGCGTTGGAAATCTACCGCAAAGGGGCGCAGCCTGACCTGTGGTGGTCGGTTTCCATCGAGGTCGCGATTATGGCCGAGCTTGGTCCGCACAGTGCCGCTGTTGCGGCGAGAGACCGGCTCTACAGAATCCGGCCAGGCATAAAAATTGCAGACATTGTATGGGTGTATCGGCGCTTTGCGCGACCCGATGAGCTTATTCTTCCTTTTGTTGAAGCTTATCGAACTGTAGGAATGCCGGAAGGACAGTATGCCCCTTTTGATGTGGAGAGCGGGGGTTAACGTACGTAGCCATCGGTATGGAGATGGTGCGGATAAGATTGCTCACAAAGAACTCAGCCTTACTCGGGCACTCCCGCCCTTTGTAGGCTTGCCAGCCAGATCCGCCGGTTTTCGGGATGGTTTTTGATCCTGCGAATTGCCTGCGCATCGCGGAAATTGACAGTTTCGGGTTGATCTCAAGCGCATCTTTGACAGCCTCGGGGACTCAATCCAGAAGTTCAGCGCCGATGGAAAGAGAACTTTCGAGCTGCACAGCTTTGAACCGTCTACTGGTCTCTGAGTTTCGGTTTCAAACTGGTTCTGACTCTGGACCTGCCATTTTCCCTCAGTCAGAAAAATGGCAGGCACAAATACAGCGGCCCTTTTCTGCATGCGCGGTGAATGTCCGCAATGCGGGCCGCTGCAACATTGTGGGCGGGTGCCAAATGGCTCTTTCGGACCGTACTAACCGTAACCAATGGCGGTATCAGGTGGTTCGCTCCCGTTCGTGCGTCGCGCAGCATTGGTCAAGATGGGCTCA
>NZ_JBQFLY010000036.1:0-12101 GCF_056531545.1 Ruegeria sp. N10
ATGTCGACTATACCAGCGCCGCCGAGCGCGCCGGCGCCATCACCCCCGTCCCCGGCGGCGTCGGCCCCATGACCATCGCCTGCCTGCTGGCTAACACCCTCACCGCCTGCTGCCGCGCAAACAAACTCCCCGAACCAGAAGGCCTGACCGCCTGATACACGCGGGGCCGGATCGGTACGGGGCGCCGATCGTTTCAGAGTGCAAGGTACCCGATACCTGCAAATGCAACACAACACCCAAACCACTGCTGAGGTGCCATTTTTTCCTTCAATATGGCCCAGGCCAGAACTACGGTTAACAACCCAAAAACGGACGCCGAGACCGAGGCAAATTGTGCATTGGGCAAACCACCCGCTGCGACCACGCAAAGGATGGCAACCGCATCCAGAACACCCATCACACATAACAGGGGCATCGCTTGAGGTCCGGGCCAGATTGCTTTTCCAGATGCCACAGCAACCATCCCCAGGGTCAGGATTGCCGCCAATCGGCTGACCAGCGAGACCGAGTACTCGTTGCTAAGCTCGGTTGCATATTGTCCTAGGGCAAAGGCCGCCGCGAAACCGACGGCCGCAACCAGCGACAGCAGTATTGTTGGGCCTGTTGCCGGATACACCACCGCATCCCGTTCGGACTTGGCTGCGACCACGGAAACCCCGATACCAATCGCAATGACGGCAAGCCAATGCAGCGGGCCGATAGTTGCACCACGCCATATGGCCAGCAACACGGACAAGACCGGGTAACTCGCGACAAGTGGCGCAACCAACCGAACCGGGCCACGCTGAAAAGCGGCATACATGCTGATACCCGCCAATAGATAAAACCCGCCCGCGGCGACAGCGGTGAACACTGCGGCACCAGAAATCGAGTCAAATGTACCCAGCGTCACCGTCAGACCAAACTGAAGCACCGCGCCAGATATCAGCACGACCATCAGCGATGCGATCACGCTGACAGACTGGCTGACATAACGTACTGCCAGATCGTGTATCCCCCAGCAAAGTGCCGCGACCAGGCCAAGCGCCAGAGCAGTCATTTTGTCATCACCATCATCGGCTTCGTTTCAATCCGCTTGAGACCATGCATACGTCAAACTGTCACTGGTGTTAAACTTATTTTCCTGCTATGCAATAATATTGAAGCCAAAGGCAGTAAGAGGCAGCACATGACGTCTGCATTAGAGCAACTTGGCGGTGAGAGCCGGCTGCGCAGTCTGGTTGAGCGTTTCTATGATCGGATGGAAACGGATCCGGCAGTTTATTCCTTGCACAGGCTGCACTTTCGGGGCCATGGGCTGAACCACACCAGACAGGCCCAGTTCGAGTTTCTCAACGGTTTTCTGGGAGGGCGGGCCTATTACCGCGAACGATTTGGTCACATGGACCTGCGTGAAATTCATGCGCATGTCCCTATCCGCGAAGCTGATGCCGAGCTTTGGCTGGAGACGTTTGACGCCGCGCTGGCGGATTGCGGCATGTCCGGTCCGGTTGTCGACAGGATGCGCGTGACGCTGCGCAGGGCGGCGCTCATGCTGGTCAATGACGTACCTGACTGGCGGCTGGAGGCGGATGCGGGCGCAGAAGCCCGTGACACACAACTTGATAAGCGCAATTAACTTCGCGTGGCCTTCGTAGAAACAGGGCCGCCTATGACGCGGCCCCGATATGCAATCCTGCAATCCGACTTAGATATCGAGCGTGTTGTCTTTTTCCCAGCGCGAGAAATGGGAAACAAATGAGTTCCATTCCTGATGCTTCATTTTCAGGAAGGCTGACGAGAATTCGGCACCCATCATTGCCTTCAGCTCTTTGTCCTTGTCGTATTCGCGCAGCGCATCAAGCATGTTCAGGGGCAGTTTCGGTGCACCGCGTACCTTATGGCCTTCGGCATACATATCAATGTCCCAGCGCTTGCCGGGATCGGCCTTGGACCGAATACCTGACAGCCCGGCCGCGATGATGACGGCCTGTAGCAGGTAGGGGTTGGTTGCGCCATCGGGCAAGCGCAATTCGAAACGTCCGGGGCCGGGAACGCGCACCATGTGCGTGCGGTTGTTGCCGGTCCAAGTCACCGTGTTAGGCGCCCAGGTAGCACCGGACATCGTCCGCGGCGCGTTGATGCGTTTGTAGCTGTTCACTGTGGGGTTGGTAATCGCCGCCAGTGCCGAGGCGTGCTTCATGATCCCGCCGAGGAAGTGCTTGCCGCGTTCTCCCAGACCAACCTCGCCGGTGGGGCCGTCACCCTCTCCTGCGAAAACATTGGTTTTAGCGGCATCACCCGGCGCATCCCAGACCGAGATATGGGCGTGGCAGCCATTGCCGGTCAGCCCTTCGACCGGTTTCGGCATGAATGTTGCCCGAAGCCCGTGTTTTTCCGCGATCGATTTTGCCATGAACTTGAAGAAGGAATGCTTGTCTGCTGTGCGCAGGACATCATCGAATTCCCAGTTCATCTCGAACTGGCCATTGGCATCCTCGTGGTCGTTCTGGTACGGGCCCCAGCCCAGTTCCAGCATGTAGTCGCAAATCTCGCGCACCACATCATAACGGCGCATGACGGCTTGTTGGTCATAGCAGGGCTTTTCGGCTGTATCGAACGGATCACTGATCTGTTCACCGTCCGGGGTCATCAAAAAGAACTCGGCCTCGATCCCGGTTTTGACATGCATGCCCTCGCTTGCCGCTTCGTCGATCAGGCGGCGCAGAACATTGCGCGGGGCTTGCGCGACGTCCTTGCCTTCCATCACACAGTTGCCCGCCACCCATGCCACCTCTGGTTTCCAGGGCAGTTGGATGACGGAAGACGGGTCCGGAACCGCCAGCATGTCGGGATGCGCCGGTGTCATGTCGAGCCAGGTAGCGAAACCGGCAAAACCAGCGCCATCTTCCTGCATCTCGGCAATGGCCTGCGCTGGCACCAGTTTGGCCCGCTGTCCACCAAACAGATCGGTGAACGAGATCATGAAGTATTTAACGCCTTTTTCTTTTGCGAAAGCTGCGAGATCTGTCGTCACGATTGCTTTCCTTTCCCTGTTGAATTTTTGATTTTCAAAGCAAGAACGCGGCCCCCATTCAGGAGGCCGCGTCGCATATGTTCAGAACCCTTCCTTGCCCGGGTACCAACTGGTTCCCGCTAAGGGCACCCGCGCCATCGCGGCGGCCTCCATGGTCAGGGCACACAGGTCCTCCGGCTCGAGGTTGTGCAGGTGGTTGTGACCGCAGGCACGCGCAATGGTCTGCGCCTCTAACGTCATGACCTTCAGGTAGTTGCGCAGCCTGCGACCCGCTTCGACGGGGTTCAAGCGCGCGGCAAGCTCTGGGTCCTGCGTTGTGATGCCAGCGGGGTCGCGCCCTTCGTGCCAGTCATCATAGGCCCCTGTGGTCGTGCCCAGTTTCTGATACTCGGATTCCCATTTGGGATCGTTGTCGCCAAGGGCCACCAGAGCGGCGGTGCCAATGGCGACCGCATCGGCCCCAAGCGCCAATGCTTTGGCCACATCGGCACCTGTTCTTATGCCACCCGAAATGACCAACTGAACTTCACGGTGTACACCCAGATCCTGCAACGCCTGCACGGCGGGGCGGATACAGGCCAGTGTGGGCAAGCCAACATGTTCGATGAACACATCCTGCGTGGCGGCTGTGCCACCCTGCATCCCGTCCATGACCACGACATCAGCCCCGGCCTTTACCGCCAGTGCAGTATCATAATAGGGGCGCGTCGCGCCGACCTTGACATAGATCGGCACCTGCCAACCGGTGATTTCGCGCAGCTCAAGGATCTTGATCTCCAGATCGTCCGGCCCCGTCCAGTCCGGATGGCGACAGGCCGAACGCTGGTCGATGCCTTTGGGCAGGGTCCGCATTTCGGCCACACGGTCGCTGATCTTCTGACCCAGAAGCATCCCGCCACCGCCGGGTTTGGCGCCTTGCCCGACCACGACTTCAATCGCATCCGCCTTGCGCAGATCATTCGGGTTCATGCCGTAGCGCGAGGGCAGATACTGGTAGACCAGTTTGGTCGAGTGGCCCCGTTCTTCCGGGGTCATGCCGCCATCGCCGGTTGTGGTCGACGTGCCCGCAGCAGATGCGCCACGGCCCAAAGCCTCTTTGGCGGGACCAGACAACGCGCCGAAACTCATACCCGCGATGGTGATCGGAATGTCCAACTTGATCGGATTTTTCGCAAAACGTGTGCCTAGCGTTACCGAGGTATCGCAGCGTTCGCGATATCCTTCCAGCGGATAGCGCGAGATAGATGCGCCCAAAAATAGCAGATCGTCGAAATGAGGGACCCTGCGCTTGGCACCACCTCCGCGAATATCATAGATGCCTGTCGCGGCTGCGCGTCGGATCTCGGCATTGATGGGGTTGGAGAACGTCGCCGACTGGATCGGCAGGGTGCGGGGGATCTGATCGTCCATATCTTTCATACCCTTCTTCCTCAGTATGCGGCGGCGTTGTCGATGTCGAAATTGTACAGCTGCCGTGCCGAGCCGTAGCGTTTGAACTCTTCCGGTTTGGCATCACAGCCCGCACGGTCCAGCAGGTCTTTCAGTATCTCCAGATGCTCGGGGCGCATTTCCTTCTCGATACAATCGGCGCCAAGACTTTTGACCGAGCCACGCACGAACAGCCGCGCCTCGTAGAGTGAATCCCCCAGCGCATCGCCTGCGTTTCCGCAGACCACCAGATTTCCGGCTTGCGCCATGAAGGCGGACATGTGGCCGATATTGCCGTGCACGACGATGTCGATGCCTTTCATCGAAATGCCGCAGCGCGAGCTTGCATTGCCCTTGATCACCAGCAACCCGCCATGGCCGGTCGCGCCGGCATATTGGCTGGCGTCACCATCGACGATGACCTGACCGGACATCATGTTTTCTGCAACACCCGGCCCGACGGATCCTTCTACCTTGATGGTTGCCTGCTGGTTCATCCCCGCGCAGTAATACCCGGTCGATCCCTTGACCGTCACCTCGACCGGCGCATCCAGCCCAACGGCTATCGCGTGGCTGCCCTTGGGATTTACAATTTCCCAGCGGGTCTGGTTGGTCTCAGAATTTTGTGCCTGCAAGCAAGAGTTCAATCCGCGCAGCCCGTCTGCCTCTAGATCATAGGTCTGCATATCAGGCGGCCTTTTCGTGGGTTGTAGGGCTGTCGTTGTGCGACCAGAAATAAACGGTGGACGGTTCAGGTTCCCAAACTCGGGCATCTTCGATGCCTGGCAGGTTCACCAGGGCGCGATACTCGCTGCCAAAAGCCACATACTGGTCGGTTTCGGCCATCACGGCTGGTTTGCACGCGATCGGATCACGCACGACGCCAAAGCCGTCCTTGGTTCCCACGACAAAAGTGAAGAAACCGTCCAGATCATCAATGCTGGATTCCAGAGCCTCGCCCAAGGTGGCACCATTCATCATCTTCCAGGTCAGGTAGGCTGCGCCAACTTCGGTGTCATTCTCTGTTTGGATCGTTACACCCGCGCGGCGCAGTTTGCGACGCAACGAGTTGTGGTTGGACAGCGACCCGTTATGGACCAGACATTGGTCGGACCCTGTATTGAACGGGTGGGCACCCATTGTGGTCACCGCAGATTCCGTCGCCATGCGGGTGTGTCCGATGCCATGCGTGCCGCTCATTCCGCTGAGGTTAAAACGCTCGGCAACATCCTTCGGCAGGCCGACTTCCTTGTAGATTTCAAGGCTGTCGCCACGGCTCATCACCCGGACCGATGGGCGGATCTCAGCCAGCGCGGCGCGTGCAGCTTCGAACTGACCGGCGGGAACTTCCAAAACGGCATGTGAGTCGTTGTTTCTTTGACCAACAGATGTGCCCAGGCTTTTGCCCAACTCGTCCGCAAGGTCGACAAAATCGGTGTCGGGGTTGGGGGACTGAACCGTAATCTTGGTTTTACCCTCCGATTCTGCGCCATAAATCGCAATACCGGCACTGTCGGGGCCACGATCTGTCATCGTGATCAGCATGTCTGTCAGCATATTGCCCAGATGAGGAGCAAGGGACTGATCTTTGAGGAATAATCCAACAATTCCGCACATGGCTGGCAGATCTCCTTGTGTGTTTCGTTATGATTCGACGGTACCAATTATTCTGCGGGATATCAATAACAGCAGGAAAGTTTTTTTCCTGTCAGGCAATGGGCGCATCCATTGACCTTGCGCCCATTGCCGGTTCTCAGAACCGGATCAATAGCGTTCCAGCTGTGCTCTTACTCTGTCTTCGTCTCCTGCGTGACGGGCTTTTTCAAGGTGTTCGCCCTCGCGGACAAATTGGATACGGTGCCAGCCGACCCAGAAGACAACGCCGATGATGACCATCAGAATTTCGTACCCCTGGAAAGGATAGACCGGTCCGACTTCGGCAAGATCAACGGCCCAACTTGTATATCCGATTGTAGACATAACGTTCTCCTCTATTTCGCGGCTGCGCCGCGGGCGGCCAGCTCTTCTTTGTCAGCCGCGATGATCGCTGCTTTGGCATCTTCGTAGGCATGGTGTTCGGCGTAATCGAGGCCTTGAAGCTCAACCTCTTCCGGTATGCGAAGAACACCGGCAGCTGCCTGCAACTTGGCTACGATCCAACCGGGCATGAAACCCAGCACAAAGAACATTATGACTGCACCGGTGACCTGTCCGACCGGATTGATCGTCGCATATCCTTCGTAAGGCGACGACGGGACACCCCACAGGACAAACCCAGCAATGATGAGGCCAATGACACCTGAGTACCCGTGCACTGCAACGGCACCAACAGCATCGTCAAGTTTGAACCGGCGTTCGACCCAGTAGTGCAGCTTGTAAACAATCACGACCCCGATCGCGCCGATGATCATCGCCTGGATCGGGTGGTACAAATCATTGCCCGCGGACGCAGTGATAATACCGGCCAGCCCGCCCGAGAATGTCCAGAAGGCATCACCTTTTGAAACCACGTACGCGGCCATCAAGCCACCCGACAGAGACATCAGGAAATTAAAGGTGATCGCTGAGAGCGTCGTCGGAGCCAGATAGATGTTTGTTGCGGTCCAGGTCACACCAGTGATCTGCCCGTCAATCGCCTCGGGAGAGATCACCGGAACGTTGCAGGCTGCGTAGAAACCCCAGAAGCCGGTGTAGATCAGGAAAATCCCGATCGTCAGCATCCAAGGATTGTGAGGTGGAATATCCCGAGGAGTTCCGTCCTTAGCAAACTTGCCAAGGCGCGGACCCAGAACCATGATCACACCAAGCGCATACCCCCCCGCGATCGCGTGAATAACGCCGGATGCATAGGCATCATGATACCCCAGAACACGCACCATCCAGCCGGCATAGTGCCAACCCCATGCGGCATCGATGATCCAGAAGACCGACCCGATCAGCACCGCATGTACCCAAAGGGCCGAAGATCTGATCCGCTCGATCACCGAGCCGGAAACGATCGAGGCCGCGGTCCACGAAAACAGCAAGAATGCGGCCCAGAAGACCCCTGTGATTCTGTCGCCAAGGTTGGTGGCCATTGTGTCGGCCCAAGGCAGATTCGCGGCACCCGCTTCTGCATCCAGACCGCCCCAGAACGGAAAGTTCGGAAAGGCCCAATAGATCCACCATCCGAAGAAGAAGAACGTGACCGTCACCAGCGGGATGATCATGATGTTTTTCATCAATGTGTGCATGTGGTTACGCGCTCGGCTGGCGCCGACCTCGTACATGCAAAAGCCCACATGGATGAGGAACATGAAGACGACCGTTACCCAGTAATAAAACTCGGTAAAGACCGTCGTGAGTGCGTTTAGATTACCATCCACTTCGTAGTCTCCCTGTTGTTGCAGCAGGAGGTCCGCCCGCGCAGAATTTCCTGCTGGGAATATTTATCTACTCAGAGGACATTTTCATTTGCGACCTGTCAATAGATATGTGGGGCAAACACCTTTTAGGCCTGTCCGTAACCTACGCTTTGGCACACCAAAAACGGACCTAAACATTTGACAAACAACTAACAAATTCCTTTCTCAGGAATGTTTTCAGGGTGCAAAAATTGCAGGCAAATATTCCCAGCAGGAAAATTTTCTGCACTCAGGTGTTGATTTTCAATCCAACATCGGCCTCAATGTGGCCAACAAAAACGATCAACGGGAGACCTGAACCATGGCCATTCTTTGGAGGACGTCGGCCCTTGCGCAGCGCCATGCCGAGATCGGCGGCGAGCTTGAGGACTGGAACGGAATGGGGACCGCTTGGTTCTATGACCACAGCCCTGAACGTGCCAAAGCGGACTACGAAGCCATCCGCACTAAAGCTGGTCTTATGGATGTGTCCGGTCTGAAAAAGGTTCATGTGGTTGGCGAGGATGCCGCCTATGTTATTGATCGCGTCACCACGCGGAATGTGGAAAAAATCATGCCGGGCCGATCGACCTATGCCTCGATCCTGAATGCTGAAGGCAAGTTTGTTGATGACTGCATCATCTATCGTCTGTCGGTGAACACGTGGTTGGTGGTGCATGGCACCGGAACAGGCATGGAGCAGCTGACATCCGTGGCGGCAGGCAAGAACTGCTCGGTCATTTTTGACGACGACATGCATGATATGTCGCTGCAAGGGCCAGTCGCCGTTGATTTCCTGGCCAAGCATATCCCCGGCATTCGTGACCTGGCTTATTTCGGCATTATGCAGACCAAGCTTTATGGGTGCCCGGTGATGGTTTCGCGGACCGGGTATACCGGTGAGCGTGGGTACGAGATTTTCTGTCAGGCCAAACATGCTGTGCATCTGTGGGACAGCATTCTGGCTGACGGCAAGGACATGGGCATCGTACCGGTCCAGTTCTCGACACTCGATCTGCTGCGCACCGAAAGTTACCTGCTGTTCTATCCGGGCGATAATTCGGAAACCTATCCGTTCGATGGTGAGACGTGTGGTGATACGCTGTGGGAACTGGGTCTGGATTTCACTGTCTCACCCGGCAAGACCGGCTTTATCGGCGCCGAGAACCATTATGCCTCGAAGGGCAAGGAACGGTTCAAGATCTATGGCGTCAAGTTGGAAGGCACGACACCAGCGAATGAGGGCGCGGACCTGCTGCAGAACGGCGAAAAGGTCGGTGTTGTCACCTTTGGCATGTATTCCGAAATCAACGGGCATAACGTGGGTATCGCGCGGATGCCGGTTGCCTGCGCATCGCCCGGAACCAAGCTGACGGTGCGCAACGGAGATGGAACGGAAATAGCGGCGACTGCGGAAGAGATGCCGTTCTACGATCAGGATAAATCGATCAGAACCGCAAAGGGCTGAGTTTCAGGGGGCGCAACGGGCATACCGTGGCGCCCTTTTCCTATTTGAGGGTACAATGTCAAAGTTCGAATTTCCCAAGTCAATCACAAGCCGACCGATCTGGGGCACGCTGGAGGCTCGGCAGGGCGACCATCATCTCATGATCGCCGAAGCCGAAGGCGCCGAAGCCGTTCTCGACATCGCGACGCCTGATCTGATGGCCAAAACGCACCTGATCTATATCCCCAAAGGGACGGACTACTCGGAAAGGTTGCAGGCGCTGAACCCCGCGCAGTTCTACGAAGGACCTTCCTATGCGGCCGCGCTGCAACGCATCCGCCGCGTACTGGAGGACGCGCATATGGGACTGCAGGTCTATCTGAGCGGTACTGAGGGCATGATGGGACAGGCCATGAATGAGGTGACAGCAGTCGGCCTGCCACACACGGCAATACAGACCGAGCATCGCGGTTCGGTTGCACGCCGGATGCAATGTGTGCACTGCAAAGGCATCACCGAAAATGTCGAGGTTGATCCATTTGTCTGCTCGCATTGCGGGCTGAATCTGTTCGTGCGCGATCACTACTCCCGCCGGCTTGCCGCCTATCAGGGTGTCCGCGTCGACGCCGAAGATCATGGCAACGTGCCCGAGCCGAAAGGGATTTACGAATGAGCGGTGCCGAGAAAATTCAGGTCAAAGTGACCGAAATCACCCCGCTGAATGAACTGGTGACGCGGTTCCGGTTCGAACGCATCGACGGCGGTCAGTTGCCAACTTTTTCCGGCGGAGCGCATACCGTTGTCGAAATGAAGGATGGCGGTATCACACGGCTTAATCCTTATTCCCTGATGTCCGACCCGTTTGATCAGTCATCCTATACGATCTCGGTCCGGCGTGATGACGAAGGCAGGGGCGGTTCGTTGTTCATGCACCGTCAGGTCAAGCTGGGTGATGAAATGACAATCAGCTACCCGGTTAACCTGTTCTCGCTTGACTTGCGCGCCCGCAAGCACCTGTTTCTGGCCGGTGGCATTGGCATCACGCCTTTTCTGGCGCAGATCAAGCAACTCGAACTGCTGCACGGGCACTGGGAACTGCATTACGCGTGCCGCAACACGGCATTGGCGTCTTATGCCGAGCAACTGACAGACAGGCATCCGAATGAAACCCATCTGTATTACGACGACCAAAACCAGCAGATTGATCTGAAAAACCTGCTGAGCGGGCAACCCTTGGGAACGCATGTTTATGTCTGCGGTCCCAAGGGCATGATTGAGTGGGTGCGCAACACCGCCGCTGCCGAAGGCTGGCCCGAGGATTGCGTCCATTACGAAGAGTTTCTGGCACCGCGACCCGGCAAACCGTTCGAAGTGCGGTTGGCCACATCGGACAAGGTTATTCATGTGGGCGAGAATGAAAGCCTGCTGGAGGCGATCGAACGTGAAGGGGTGGATGCTCCGTATCTGTGCCGCGGCGGGGCCTGTGGCCAATGCGAAACCGTTGTGCTGGATCATGATGGCAATTTCGTTCACCGCGACCACTGGCTGACCGATGAGGAAAAGGCAGCGGGCAAGAAAATCATGCCCTGTGTATCGCGTTTCGAGGGCAAGTCCCTCGTGCTGGACCGCTGAGAGGAGGCCCAACATGACCATTCAATTCAACGACGAGTCCTTCCGCGACGATTATACGTTTCATAACTCGGACTGGGCGATAAAACGCTTTCCGTTTCCGTTCCACGAAGACAGCTACATGTATTCGGTCAACATGGAACAGCATCGCGGCGGGCCCGAAGGGTCAGTCTATGAAAAGCGGTTCGATGTGGACGAACATTATGTTTCGGAAATGAAAGACCGCGCCATCGTTCTGGATCAGGACCCGCTGCGTTGCCAGTCTTTGCCACACATGACATTGGCGGGTTGGGACATTCTGGAACTGATTATGGTTTGCAAGTCCGAGGATTACCCGGACCTGTTTGAACTGCACCGCAACGGCAACCAGTGGCGCTGGGTCAACAAACCATTGGGGATTGATCACAGCTTTACCTTCATGGATGAAACCACCCTGCCCTGCGGGCCGATAGAATATATCACCCGTCAGGCCCAGGGTGACTATGCGGTGCTTGATCAACGTGACGACATGCTGTGGATGGATGCCGGAATGGTGACCACCCAGGCCGACTGGAGCCTGGATTTCGACATTGGCATGAACTTTTTCGAATGGCACGCCCCGGTGCCACTGGCCCACGAGATGGGTATCTTTCAGCGTGCGCTGAAATTCTTGCTGAGCATTCAGCAGGGTGCGCCCGCGCGCCGCCTGAACTGGACCATGACGGTCAACCCGCTTTTGGATACCAGCCCGGAGAACTACCATAAATGGGGTATTCAGAAAACCACGCTGACACCGGAGAATATTGGCCAAAAACAACATCTTCGGGTCGAGTTGCAGACATTCTTCCGACTGCCGCGTTCAAACGCGCTGTTATTCCCAATCCGCTGTTATCTGTGTAGTTTTCAGGATCTGATGACTGTACCGAAATGGGGTCGTCGCCTGCATCGTGTTGTTCGTGACCTGCCGGTGGAACTGGCAACCTACAAAGGGTTCATCGACAACCGGCCGCTGATGCTGGACTATCTCAGCCAGTTCGACGACGGGTTGCCCACCTCGCCCGGGGTCTGGCCGGATCTGGAAACGGAACCCCCCTTGTCAAAGTAAACCGGCAATGTCAGGTGTCTTGGCGGGATTGCCAACTTATTCTGCACTGATTGCAAAAGTCTGATGCGGGTACGATCACGCGGTCATGTCAAGTGCGTAGCTCCGCCACTGATC
>NZ_JBQFLY010000037.1:0-11112 GCF_056531545.1 Ruegeria sp. N10
GTCATCAAAAGTGTCGCGGGATGGAGCAGCCCGGTAGCTCGTCAGGCTCATAACCTGAAGGTCGTAGGTTCAAATCCTACTCCCGCAACCAGCGTCACAGAACCGCCCGTAGCGCCAACGCTGCGGGCGTTCTGCTGTGTACTAAGAGCCAAAAGACCAGCCAACTCCCCAACGAGTTCTATGGTAAGCTGTCCGTCATTGGGCAGCAGTCGAATCTCGGACAACAATCCTCGAATGATGGATGTCGCTTCAGTCTTCGTCGCGGGGTTGTTCAACGCATCGCTCAAGTCCTCCACCTTTTCTTTATAGATGCCAGCGAGACCGGGATGTAAAAGAACGGGTCGCTCCTGAGACGAAGCGGATAATTCTGCTTCCAACTCTTCTTTGCGGGCTTCGAGATCGTCCATCTTCGCCTTCAAACTGGGATGGAACATCCCTTCTGTAATCGCATCAATAATCTTGCTGATTTGATTGGTGATCTTGGCCAGTTCTTGTTCGGTTTTGGCTTTGCACTTGGATATCTCGGCAGTCAGACGATTGAACTCTTTTTGGTACGCTGACACAAACTCGGAGATGAGGTCCGGATGCAGCAGTTGGTCCTTGAGGCCGGTGAGCACACGGGTTTCCAAATCTTCCCGCTTGATGGTCAGTCGGTTGTTGCAGGTGCCTTTGTTGCGAGAGTTGGCGCAACCAAAATGAGATTTTCCAACAATGGTGTAGCCCCCGTCGCAATCGCCGCACTTCAAGAGCCCAGAGAACAGATGTTTGGCGCGGTGTGCGCGTTCCGGGCGGTTGACACCGCTGCTGATGACAGCACTTCGGGTGGCTGTTTGACGGTCTTTGACTTGGGACCACAGGTTGTCGGAGATAATGCGAAGATTAGGTACGTCTTCAATGACCCATTCTTCGGGAGGGTTTGGTCGCGCTTGTCGCTTACCGGTTTTGGGGTCTTTTACAAAGCGTTGGCGGTTCCAGACGAGACGACCAATGTAGAGTTCGTTATTAAGAATGCCGGTGCCCCTCCGCCAGTTCCCGTAGATTGTGGACGCGCCCCAGCCTGCAATCCGAGGGCCAGAAACACCCTCGTTGTTCAATGCTCCTGCAATGGCTCGAGGACTGCTACCATTCGCGTAATCCTCAAACACGCGGCGAACAATGGCAGCTTGCTCTTCATTGATGGCTCGTTCGCCAGTGGACATCTGTCCGCCTGGGTTGAAATTACGTACGACGTCGTAGCCGTAGGTGATCCCACCGGCTGACTTGCCTTTGCGCACACGCCCCTCTAGTCCGCGATGGGTCTTTTGAGCCAGGTCCTTCAGGAACAGACTGCTCATGGTCCCCTTGAGGCCGATATGCAGTTCGGAAATCTCCCCTTCCGCCACTGTGACAATTGGGATGCCCTGAAATCGCATCTGTTTAAAGAAGGCGGCGATATGTTCTTGGTCGCGGCTGATCCGGTCGAGGCCTTCGGCTACAACGACATCAAACAGATTACATCGCGCATCTTCTAATAGACGCTGGTAGCCGGGGCGCAGATGCGACGCACCGCTCAGACCCCGGTCGGTATAGGTCTCCGCCTCTTTCCACTTGTTGCCATTGATTAGGCGTAGACACAGCCGATGTTGGTCCTCGATGGAGGCGTCGCTTTGAAGATCGGTGGAGTAACGGGCGTAGATGGCGGCGCGCATGTGTCGGGCCTTTCGGACTGAGAAACTAGTTGGCCCATCCCATTATAGGCATGGATTGGACAGTGTCTTCCACTTTCGATTGCAACTTGTTGCAATGGTCGTTCGCTGCTGTTCTCTGCGCAGCCTTACTTTCTGTTGCAACAGTTGCAATTAGATTGGTCACTTTGAGAAGGCTAGATATGTAACAAGATCAGTGATTTAGGTGTTGATGGTAAGCGCCAAATAAGACAAGCTGGTTCCGGGCGTCGGAGAGACCCGATGGAAGTTTCTTCCTAGGTGTTTCTTTCTTTCTGACAATCGAACAATGGATCTCCAAGGATCATTTGATCCTTGTGTTCATTCCGACGCCCGCCATGCCTCCTCATCAAAGAACCGATACATATCAACGTCGAGATTTTTGGAGTTGAATGACGACACTCTGGTATGCATCGCAGGCGGATAGGCCGGAGGCGCGGTTATAGTGCTTCTCGGCCATATCCAGAGTTGCATGTCCCAGGATGTCCCGGATGATGCCCACGTGCTCTGGGTCTGTCTCGGCAATCGTGGTAGCCGCTATGTGCCGAAACTTATGGGGTCGGAGTTCGACGCCTAGCAGACGTTGTGTCACTTTGGGTAACTCTCGTGAGAGACCATCCGGGGCAATCGGATCGCCATACTGATTGATCCAGAGCGCATTGGATTTTTTGGGCCCAAGCAGAGTTGCTCGATGCATATCCAGATACGTCACCATGGGATTGACCAAGGCCTTGGGAAGAGGAAACCAACGGGCCTTCTTGTCTTTCATATCCTCAGCTGAGAAAACCACTTCGAAACCTTCTTTGGTATTGCGCAGATGCTGATCTGCTGTCATCGCCAACAAGGCGCGCCGACGCACAGGGCGCGAAACGAGAAAGGCGATCATCAATGCTTGGCGGAAACGGATTGCGCGCTTTAAGTCGCTGAGCGAAGGATCGTTCTCGATATCTTTCAACCATTCGAGACATCTGCCCAAAATCTCATCCGCTGAAATTGGGACGGCTTTTTGCAAGCTTTTTCGATCTGCACGATGACTTAAGCGATTGAAAAGACGGTTTAACCAGTCCCAATCGCCGGATGGGTGCATGGCTACCGCGAGGACGTACAGGTCACTTACCAGGTTTTTGAGTGTGACAGCGCCGACGCGTGTCTCGGCCTCTTCCAAAAAAGCACGCACTTCATCTTTGGTGATGCGGTCCGTTGGTCGGTGTTCCAAGAGCGTTGGCTGAAGCCGTGCCATCCATGACAACCAGTATCCATAACTCTGGCGTCTCTTATTACGACTGCCGTCAGACCAATAAACGCATGGACCCGTTCCGTCGAATATGTCGCCAGTTGCGAACAAGGCTTTCCAGGCGGCTCTATCCGCCTGGGGCCAATCTTTGTGAGGAAGAACAAGAGGGGTCGTCTTAGTCATCAGGCTTGCCTTTCCATTTGGAAAGAACCACCTCGTCGTAGTGGTCATGTGCCCATTGGTTGCTGAGCGATGCGTAGAAGTCCATCGTGGTCTGGAGCCGTTTGTGTTTGAGCAGGCGGCGCACCGTTTCGAAATCACCGGGGCGCTCCTCGAGGTACAGCTTGGCAGCAATGTGCCGGAACAGATGAGGGTGCACCTTCAATCCAGTCTCGCGTAAGATACGCTGGGTGAGTTCGCCACCAAAATTGCTGGGCGCTCTTGGCCTTCCGTCGTTGTTGCGTGGGAACAAAGCTCGTCCATCCGCCAGCGACACCTGCGGTCGGAACTGCATGATGTAGCGATGCAGCAATTTGGAACTGCGGGCGTTCAATTTAACTTCAATTGGTTCGCCGTTCTTTACCTCGATCCCTTCGACGCGAATGGAATACAAAGTATGTGTTCCTGAACGGGTGACGATCAGATGCTTGTCCAGATCAAGCCCGGCGAGGTTTTTGACACGCATGGGACAACTCAAGAGGATGGTCAGTGCCGCAGCGTGCATCGCCGCCAAAGCGTCGTCGCGCCGGGTCGGACTGTCATTCGCACGTGACATCAGTGTATCTGGCAGACTTAGCAACAGGGCCACGTTCTCCCAATCGTTGAACTGCGCGAGGCGTTCTGCGTTTTTGTTGCTCATACCGCGCGGGGTTGTAGCGACCCGTTTGTGAATGGCTTTGAGTGCCTTGATGACGTCTTCCGGCGCGTTCAGGTGGTGCCGTGCAATGGCGATACAGGTTGCAGCTATATTGCTCAGCCCGGACGGCAAACAATTGCTCCCATGTCGGTCCATCATCGCCCGGAAGGCAGTTTTGAGATTGTCTGGTGTGACCAATACAGAAAGGCTGGTGAAGTCTTCCGGTTTGCGACCAGTAGTGACCAATGTGTCCAGCATTTGACGCAGATGCGCTTGGGTATTGCGCAGGCTGGTCTCGCGCAGCGGTTTGTCAGGCCCGTCATCGCTGAAGATATCGCGTTGCGCCAAACGGTCGATATAGGCCTTGATCTCTGCTTGCAGGCTTTCCGGGTAATCCGTCAGCGGGCGGGCCACGTACCGATCAGACGGCAGACGCGACAACCGAGGAAGATTGAGATCGTATCTGCCGATCACATGGTTCCACGTGTCGATCATTGACCGGACATAATTGATGGGCTCGTTCTTCAGCAACACAGCGTCGAGGGCTGCCTGAAATGCCTGAACCACTTCGCTGTTGACCTCTGCCGGTTGGATCGACCGGGCACTGCAATAACGTGCAAAACGTATCAAGCCCCAAACCTGATGGCTGGACTTTACGGCCTTGAGAAATGTGTCCCACTCCGGTGTCGGGGCAGACTTGGCTTCCACGTCTTGCAAGACGCCGACCACCCGCAACGCGCTTGCCAAATCGCTTATGGTGGTGCTGAGGGTTTTAGGCTTCACACCACAGGCTGCGGGATGCAACGATGCCAGTAGCTTGCGTAGCTGCGGGATGTCTGTCGGGATGTCCGACGGCGGTCGGTTCAAGTATGCGCTGATGCGTGAGATCGCGGATAGCTTGGACTGCTGACGCTTCTTGTCAGGGTCTGGGTTGGCCTTTAGCGCGTCTAACACTTCGGCCAAAGTCGCTGGGGGTTGGATGTCTTGGTGATCTACCACGATAAACCTCTTCGGTTTTGAGATAAGGACAAAGGGGGACATTGGAGGACAGGCAGACCCATGGCGGCCCTCTTGCGGACATTCGGGAAATCAAGGGTGTGAATTTCAGCCCGAAGTTTCTGTACCCGTTTCCCCGAATGCTGAAAAAGGTGAATATTGTGAGTAAGTTAGAGAACATGCGCCGCAGCCTGATTGCCGCGTTGCATGGCAAGGGCATGCAGTTCACTACGGGCGATGCGCCAATCGCGACCCAACCGAGTTGCAGGCAGTTTGCCGGATTTGATCCAGCGGCGAACGGTTTTGGTGCTGATGCGAAACAACGCGGCGACATCGCGTACGCTTAGATAGGCGGCATCCTCTGAAATCGGCAGATCAACCATGATCCACCTCCGCGTTGCAACCGTTGCAACGTGATGCGAAATCCGACCGCGCAGCCTCGCGGGCCAGCAGGTGCACTAAGTCGATTAGGGATTTGGGGAGAGTGAGATCGGGCAGATTGCCCTTGGGATTGGTAGACGAGCACGCCAAAGCAGTGGTCCTTCTGAAAGAACCGCACGAGGCAATGATCGTGATGTTTGGCTTGGGAGAGCACTCCACATAGCAAAACACTGACCTCAAAAGAGGTCAGGATCATTGCCATCGAGTGCGTCGAGGACGAAGAGCCGCCCTGTTCAATCCCAATGATTGCGGCCCAGCAACTAGGGCTGGTGGGTTAAAAGTGGCCGCAGTTTACCTGCGTTGGGCATTTATAGAAATTCCCCACCCGTGCGCTAACACTCTCGTAACATATTCAAAACCAGCCTGACGCGTTACCGTTGAAAACCGGTTTAATTCCAGCCCGACTTTATCGCGCCCTGTAAGGTTACCGTGATCGGATCAACCGCGGCCCCATCTTCCACCGCAAACATAAAGACCTTTGTGAAACCATTCCGGGTGCCAAGTCCTCGGCTTTTTTGGATGAAGTAACCATCCCGAATCTTTGCCCGAACGGCTTTCACCATGTCATGCTCATTGAGCCTGAGTACACGGATCGCATCATCTTTGAGTTTACGATGCCCGAAGCGACCATCAAGGCTTGTAGGTCGGCGATACATGTGGCTGATCTGCCGAAGAAAACCATTTGTCTTCGGTCGCAGATGCGAAGGAAAGTGGCCGGTGATGAACATATATGCCGCTCGATCACGTAGCAGTTCCTCACCGTAAGGGGTGCTCAGAATATCTCCGGCGTAATCACCATACAAAGCTGAACGGTCAACGGGAGGTTGCCGTTTCTGAACTGAAATCTGCATGTATGAATCTCCTCTCCATCCCAGTTCTGCATGAAGTTGCAGCGGGGTAGTCGCGCAATACCCCCAATTTGGGGTTAATCCCATAACAGGGGTAGCTGCTTGTGTCCACACGTTAAAGGTCATGAGCAGTGGCGGGTGCCGTAAGATCAGAGGCTTATCAGTTTCTGCTGAGTGAACTTATCAGGCTCAGGCAGGTAGCTGGCCTATCGCAGGCTGGTTTAGCGAAGTTGCTGGGCAAGCCTCCATCTTATGTTGGAAAATATGAATTGGCAGAACGCCGGTTAGACATCGTAGAAACGATTGTCATATTGAAGGCTCTGAATGCCAACGTTTCGGCTATCACCTCGGCGGTTTCTGACATGGCTCCTGTCAGTTTGCGGTGACAAGACAGCCGCTGACTGACATGTCGCATAGATGGGGTTTGCGCAGAATCCGGACTTTGCAAACTCAAGGCCGATTCCTGAAAGCGGACCTTCACGCCTTAAAGGATCTTGGGCAGACGAGCCCTGATTGGTCATTGCGGTACTATCTAAATGCTACGCGTGCATTCGGCAGCTCTGAGCCCAAAAGGCATGATTCTGCGCGGCACACCGCTGGCCCAGAAATCCAGAAAGTGGACTTCTAGGTGGCGATCACACGTATCGCGTTTGATCGTGTTTCAATTAGTTGAGATCACGTACAGAAGATGCCAGAAGGGATTTACCTTAAATAGCTCGATTTGTTGGATGTTTGGTCTCGAAATACTCGAATACAAAGACGCATTGATAGAACCTCTGGACCAACCAGGGCCCTGGACAGTTGCATATATTGACCCAGCTACGGCTTGGCCGGTTCGCGTGCAACGTATTGTGTATTTGGGTGATGAGTATTGGATTATCCCGATCACATCAGATGCTTACCCTGGAATTGCGGTTCGCAACGCTGACAGCGACAATGCCACTAAGGAGAGAATTCTCCGTTTTCTAAGCGTCTTATCTTGGTTGGAAAGGGGCGGAGCAACCGTAGTTTCATTTGGGGGAGGAAGTTACCCTTTCGCGTTCAAACGCGAAAAGAAACATGGCTTTTCGATACGTGAGGAGATTGACCTTCGATACTTGCCAGAAGTCACAGACGCAAAAGCACAACTTGCACTCGCGTTGATGCGAGAGGGACGTGGGTTAAGCCACGTCGCTTATTCGTTTCTGTCGTTTTATCGCGTGCTGGAGGTTGCAGTTGGGCGGGGCCAAGCAATTCCAAAATGGATCCCGCAAGCGGTGAAGCGTTTATCCAATGGCCGAGGTAAGGACGCTCTAAACGATCTTGCAACGGCTGGCGTCACTGATATTCCTCAACACCTATATATTTCGGGTCGGTGCGCCATCGCTCATGCGAGCGGCAGCTCAATCATAGATCCCGACAATCCTTCGGACACCAGTCGACTCTACAAAGAGCGACCTTTGGTCGAAGAACTGGCCGAACTAGCTATTGAAGAGTTTTTGGGCGTTCAAACAGCGAGAACCGTCTATCGAGAACACCTCTATGAGTTAGCTGGATTCAAAAGGATTTTCGGACAGAAGTTGGTGGACGACATCCTCGCAGGGAACGCAGTTCCTGCAGGCACCAATGTTGATATCCCGGCAATCTCATTTCAACTTCATGGAAAGGGTCCATTCGAAGTTTTTGAGAACCTCAAGCCCGTCAATATTGCACAAGAAGGCAACAAAGTTCGAATGGAATTCGAACGCGAAGACGGTCGCCTTCGGATCAAGTTCTATCTCAACTTTGCAGACGAACGCCTCGAATTCGAAATCCACGATGGAGTGTATGGCGTGCCCGACGACGACAGCCCGATCTATGCACGGCACAAGGCGGAAACACTCGAGTTTCTTGCTGCCTACTACGGCAATGGGCAGTTGCGAATTGTCGACTACGAGACAAGCGAGTTGATAGCTCGCAAGGACGAATTTATACCGCTCAATGTGATACCCGACTACTCGCAGATCGAAAAGGATGCCGAGTTTTGGAGGAAGATTGAGAAGAGTCGTACCGAATTAAGGAAGCAATAATGACTCGGCCTGGTAGTCTCTCTCCAAGCGTTGGGACTGGGATTCATTATTCTTTTGGCAACGACGACAGCTTCTTGCGCTTTGCCGCCATTCGACATGATCAACACTGCACCTGCAGCGGATGGCAGCTCTGTGGCCTTCCTGTCGGCGCTGTCTGGCACTTGGATGTCCATTTTTTGCTAGGCTCAACTATGGATGTGTGTCCGCTTTGGGCTGGAAACAGTCGTCGCCGATTGAAGCAATGAGCGATTG
The DNA here is from genome assembly GCF_056531545.1 of Ruegeria sp. N10. Taxonomy (NCBI): domain Bacteria; kingdom Pseudomonadati; phylum Pseudomonadota; class Alphaproteobacteria; order Rhodobacterales; family Roseobacteraceae; genus Ruegeria; species Ruegeria sp. N10. Next base: position 8,379 of record NZ_JBQFLY010000037.1, read on the forward strand.
CTTAGAACCTTTCGAGGACATTGCGCTAAAATTGGATTGGCCCTTGGCACGATTTGTCTGCGATAGTTTCGAGCTTTGGCATCCTGACCAACTCTACGGCTTAACACCAGCTTTCTTCAAGCCTTCGACCAAAAGCGCATTGTGTTCGGGTAGACGGAAGAGGATCAAAGCTCCGGAGACAATGCTGTCTAGGAACGCTGGGGCGAAATCCGCCAGCGCCTGCTCATGTGGCAGGCCTGCTTCGGCGCGCCCGAGGTGGGCGGCACTGGCGATCATAAGAGCCCGGCGGATCGGCGCACGCGGCGTCATCTGAATGGCGTGCTCACCCCAACGCATTGCGTCTTCAAAATCAGCGTCGGCGAAGGCAGCTTGGGCGAGCGCCAGATAGGCGTCTCCTACCCAGAGGTCAGTGTCGCGTGGGGAAAGCTGGAGGGCAAGGTGGGCATGTTCGCGCGCCTGTGTGGTTCGGCCGACCAAAGATTCATGCCAGGCCATGAAGAAGATGTTCCGGGCAAAGTTCGGGTTCAGTGTGAAGCCCAAACTGAAGTCGGCGTTGGCCCCGTCAAAATCTCCACGGAAATGACGAACCATACCGCGAACGCATAAGGCGCGCGGGTCGAGTTGACCACCAAGAAACAGAGGTTCAACGCTTTTATCAGCTAGGCCCAGGTTTTCGGTGGGGTCCTCATCGAACTGGTATAGATAACGCATCAGGTAGGCAAACGCTTTGATCCAATGGGCCTGGACGTTGCGCGGGTCGAGATCAATGGCGCGATCAGAGACCGATATGACCTCATCGAACTTATCCTGAGAGTAGAAGCCTCCCGCGTAGAAGATCGCCATTGCACGTAGCGAGAGGTCGTAGGAGTTGAAGTCGATATCTCGAGCCACAGACGCGCGATCTATTTCGGCAATGGATATCTGGGGGGCGATGGCGCCGACCACGCTGCGTGTAATCTCATCCTGTAACGCGAAGATGTCGTCTAGCGTGCGGTCGTAGCGCTCGGCCCAAACATGGGCTCCATTTGTGCAGTCGATGAGTTGGGCAGTAATGCGTACGCGGTTTTGGGCTCGACGGAGGCTACCCTCTAGCATGTAGCGAACACCGAGTTCTCGAGCGATATCTATATGGGTGACGGGGCGACCCCTGAACGAAAATGAGGAGTTGCGGGCGATGACGAAAAGCTCGGGAAAGCGCGAGAGCTCTGTGATGATGTCTTCGGAAACGCCGTCACAGAAGTATTCCTGTTCTGGATCATTGGACATGTTCTGGAAGGGCAAGACAGCGATGGAGGGTTTGTCAGTGGGTTGAGATTGGTTTTGCGTGGAATCTGATTTGCCCTCCATCGCCAATTTGTAGGCGCGAACTGGCTCGGAGATGTTTTTGAGCGCTACTTCGCCAAGGTCTATGATGTCGTGTTCGATTTTGCCTCGAACCTGCCGGCATGCGTCGTCAGACAGTATGACACCGCCTGGGTCAGCGATGCCTTCGAGTCTTGCGGCAAGATTAACACCCTCGCCATAAATGTCGCCCTCGTCCAAGATTACGTCTCCAATGTGCAACCCTATTCGGAAGCTGATCCGGCTTTCGGTGGGGCTCTCGGCTTCGGCGGCGTGCAGCGCCTTCTGGAGCGTCGCTGCGGCCTCAACGGCAGAAACGACCGAGCTAAAAAGTGCAAACAGGCCATCACCGGTAAGCTTGATAATCTCACCTCCGGCACTTTCGATACTTGGATTGATGATGTCCCGTCGTAGGTCTTTGAGACGAGCAAGTGTTCCCGCCTCGTTAGCCGCCATAAGCCGTGAGTAGCCGACCATATCGGCGGCAAGTATGGCGGCAAGTCGGCGTGTCATGCGCATTTCCCAATAGCAACCTTTTTTCGAATCTATCAAGTTCGGCAGTAGTGTGCCAACTTTCGAGAATGTCCGCTTCGGGCTGCCACCGGTCATTAATGTGAAAAGTAACGAAAGGCGACAACAAGCCCAATGCGGGCTTTGCCAACCTTTCAAATCAGCATCATCCCCGACCATTTCAGTTCGAGTTTCAATCCCTAGCGGGCAAGGCAACCTCGCCTTCCCAGTCAGAAATACGGTGCGGTAGCGCCAGGAGTTTTGACGCCACACGTGTTTTGGTCGTTCCACTTCCAGTCATCCCCGAATATTTGCCGGTGGAGGAAACAATCCGCCAGTTGTTGACGCCGAAGGCAACAACCTCCCATCTCATGGTGAACGTGTCCTCTTCTTCACCATAAACACAGACGCCACCGCCGCTGACACCGCTGGGTCCGCCGAAACCCGAGCCCACGCACCGGACAAAACCAGGATCGATTGGTCCCTCGTCAACGGTATAAGTCCCATAGTTGTCCTCTTTCCAGAACACGTCCTCGCCCGCGGAAATTTGCTCTTGGTTGACGACATAGAAGTTCGTTGCCGACACTTTCTCTGCAGCAGTCAGACAATGAGGCGCAAAGAGAACTGCGGGGATAAGCATTGAACGCAACATGTTGTTTCCTTCGACAGTGGGGCAAAACCAGCATGATAGAGACTACGAAATTTATTGCTAGGAAAGGAACGCATAGCCGGACCTGAAAAGTCAGCTTCGTCCCGCATCTCAGAGATTGCAAAGCTTAGTGATGAAGGTCCGCTTTGATGAAGATTTTCTGATGCGGGCCAGAGTGCAAGGTTTGGACTGGGGCCGACCGTGGCCCGCGTTGGAAAATCTCTCAGGGAGGAA
>NZ_JBQFLY010000038.1:0-8510 GCF_056531545.1 Ruegeria sp. N10
AACCGATGATATGCCCACACCGAATAGGCGATGATTTCGCGAGGAAAACGGAAGCCTTTCAGCCGCGGCAATGAAGTCGGTATGGTCATGGTACCGCGCCATCCGAAATGGACAGCGCGATCAACTTGGCAATGCCGGCGGCGGGCGTCTGCAGCCTGCCACCTAGCTATCGGGGCATTGTCGATCCGTCAAGCCGTTTGCGCGCCACGGCCATGTCGCGCCCATCAAATATCCCTATTTCTCACATTCTAGAAGCCACCAATCGTGCATTGCGTGAAACATCTTGGTCAGGGCCATCGCCTTTTGGGTCGCCGTGTATTCTACCCGTGGCGGCACCTCTGGAAATATCTCGCGCGTCACCAGCCCATCTTCCTCCAGCGCCCGAAGCTGCCCAGTCAGCATGGTCTGCGTGATCCCGTCCACGTCCCGCTTGAGTTCGCCGAAGCGCTTCGTGCCCTGGAAGATCAGAACTTGAAGAATGATCAGTTTCCACTTGCCGCCAATCAAGCGGGCGATATCGGGCATGGGGCAGCGCTCGGCAAAGGCGTCGTTCGATGGCCGTGATTCGTCCGTGACGTTTTTCATGACATTCATGGCAGCCTCCCTAGTACTAATTTGCTACCAACCATTATTTTGTAAGTTTGCTCACAAATCAAACCATTTGTATGGAAATTCATCGGGTTGCCCCAAGGCGCGACCAGAGAATCGCCGCCAATAGTAGCAAAAACCTGACCAAGTAAAGAAAAACTGCCTTCTTTTCAATAGGTTGCAAAATCCCATATTGATGCAGCGCACACAGGAACAGGGAAGATCAAGCCATGCTTTTGGAAGGGAAAACCGCAATCGTCCTCGGTGTAAACGGGCATATCGGACGCCATGTCGCCGAGCGTTTTTTGCGGGAAGGGGCAATCGTGTTCGGTGCCGGTCGAAACGGCGCCCACTCACGTATCGCTGAAAAACTTGCCGACTACCGAGATCTTGACGCCACCGACACTTCGGCGGTGTCCGACTTTGTGGACGCGGTCTGGGAAAGGCAAGGCCGCATCGATATTGTCGTGAACCTCGCAGGCGTACGACCGTTGGACTATCATCACGGCAACCCAAGCGTCGAGGTTTCCTCCGAGCAGTTCCTTCTGCCACTGTCCGTCGACACCTGCGCTCAGTTCATCTCGGCCAAAGCGGCTTATCCTTACATGACCCGGCAGGGGTTTGGTACGGTGATCTTCAACACCTCGACACTGGCCAAGGTCGGAGCCCCGTGGTCGGCGGCGGCTTCGGCCTCTCATGCTGCGACTGAGGGGTTGATGCGTGTACTGGCGCATGAATGGGGACCGGCAGGCATTCGTGTTCTGGGTGTGCGGTCCGAAGCGTTGCCAGAATCGTCAACCATCGATTACACGTTCAAGACGATGGGCGGGCAAATAGGCCTCGACTACGCGGGCATGAAGGATTTTGTCGAGCAGAACAAGACCGCGCTCAAACGCCTGCCATCTGCCGAAGATACCGCCGGGGTCTTTGCTTTTGCGGCGTCCGATCTTGCCTCTTGCATGGCAGGCACCATGCTCAACCAGTCGGCGGGACATATCCTGGAATGATGATATCCGTGCCGCCCCATAACAATTTCGCAATTGAGGATTAGGACCTGAACCATGACATTGACCATCCACACAATCAGCGGCGCACCGCGACCCTGGCGAGTGCTTGTGGCACTCGCCCTAAAAGGCATCCCTTGGGAACAGCACGTTCTGCAAGCCTCCGCCGGAGAACACAAATCCGAACCCTTTCTGTCGCTTAATCCGCGCGCCACCGTCCCGGTGCTGGAAGCCGACGGCATCGTCATCCGCGATTCAATCGCCGCCCTTGCCTGGCTGGATCGGCGCTATCCCGAGCCTCCACTCTTTGGCGCAACACCGGACGAGGCCGCGCGAATCTGGCAGGTCACCATGGAAGCTTGCGACTATGTGCGCGAGGCCAATCGTGCTGTGCTGGTGCCGGTCTTGCTGCAGCGGCTCGACCCGCAGCCGGGCAGCGAAGAAGACAAGGCACTGGTCGGAGCCAGTGAAAAGCTGCATGCTGAATGCCGCTGGCTTGAAAGCCTGCTGGCTCAAGGCCCCTATTTGGCGGGTGATGAACCGAGTGCGGCAGACGCGGTTGTGTTCCCGGAAATCCGCCTTATCCAGCGGGCGGTCGAGAACCACCACAAGGTAATGGACCGGCTTGGTTTCGGCTATCCGCCTGATCATTATCCACGGGTATCCGAGTGGAAAGCCCGGATGAGCGAGCTTCCCGGTATTGAGGACACGTTGCCTCCGCATTGGAATGAACAGGAGGCAGTACCTTCCATGCGAAACTATAAAAAGTCTCTCACGGTCGCGGCCACCCCGGAACAGGTCTTCGAAGCACTGACGAAAGGGTTCGAACACTGGTGGACCACACCTGATCAGCCGATCCGGAAAGAGGGCGACCGGGCCAAGTTCACCTTTCCGCCGGGCCGGTCGTACTGGACTTTCGAAGCCAGGCGGCTTGTTCCCGGAAAACTGGTCGAGTTGGAATGCGTCGAGGCGCTGCACCTGCATGAAGGCAAGCCCAAGGAGATCGAGACAGAATGGCTCGGCACGCGGACGATCTGGACCATCTCGCCCGAAGAAAACGGCGCGCGAGTTCGTTTCGAACATGTGGGGCTTTCACCAAGCCTTCTTTGTTACGAGGTATGCGAGGCCGGATGGGACAGGTTTTTTGTCGACAGCTTAAAGGCCTATCTCGACACCGGTACGGGTATGCCGCACCGCCCACCGGTTTGAGTTTCGGCCGTAAGGACAATTGAAACTGGCTGTTTGGCAGTGAACAACGTTGACCAGATGACTATGGGGCTGCTCGAAGCGGCAGGTATCGGTTCGGGCATGCGCGTGCTTGATATCGGCTGCGGCACCGGCGCGGTGTCATTCATGGCGGCCGAACGGGTCGGATCGCACGGTCAGGTGATCGGTCTTGATCGGGACGCAGGCGCATTGCAATTGGCACGCGCCAGACGGGCCGAGTTGGGTTTGCGCAACGTCACATTCTCTGAAGGAGGTTTTGACGCGACTGGAATCAAGGACGAGACCTGCGAGGCCACTATCGGACGGCGTGTGCTGATGTATCAGCGAGATCCTGTGGCAGCGGTAAGCAGCCTTGCCCGCGTCCTCAAGCCGGGTGGTCGCGCCTTGTTCCATGAGCATGACCTAGCCACAATCGAACAGGTCGGAGCGCCTTGGCCGCTGCATGATCGGGTCCGTGGCTGGCTTCGCGATATGCTGTTGGCCGAAGGCGCCGACATCCACATGGGCAGCCATATGTACGCCGTTCTTTCGGAAGCGGGACTGGAGGTGGAAGCGATCCGTGCCGAAGCGAACCTTTTGACACCCTCGTCTCGCTATCCGGTTGCTTCGATTGTCCGCGCGGCGCTTCCGCGCCTTGAACGATACTCGATTGCATCGAAGACTGACATCGATATCGATATCGATACCCTTGAAGACCGGCTTGCCAACGAGCGGCGGCAGTTCCGACCAACCTGTGTTTGGGAAATCGTTTATTGCGCCCAGGCCCGGAAACGACGTTCTGCTTGATGGCCTGAAAGGTGGGGTCGCAACCTAGTGGCCCTTATACGCGGCTCTGGGTTCCTCTCAAAGCCGGGCGACTTTTTGCTTAGATAATACGCTGTTCCAGTTCAGATGGATCCGAGACTTCGACGTACCAGAAATCACGGGCCTCTAGGGGCAGCTTGTCGAGCACCCGCTGGAAATTACGCGCGTTTTTGTGCCGCCGCAATGCCCAGGCGGCCGCTTGGATGGCATTATCGGGAGTGAGGTTGTGATGTTTTCGGACGGCTTGGACTTCTTCGACAAGAGAAGCGCGGTCACCAAACGGAAGCGGTTGATCCGAGATGTCCCAATCCTTCACGAAAATCGCCCGGGGAACGCACGGGAGCACACTGGCGAAATCTAGCTCCTCCTGGGCGGTTAAGCGCCCTCGAAACACCTGAAATACCACATCAAGTGCGGTATATGTGTTGTTGTCAGAATCCAGGTACATTCTTCATCGCTCAAACACCATTGTTCACTTAATGTTCTCATCAAGGTTGTCTGTTTGATACGAAGGAATCGTCTTATGATTCAGGGAAGCTGTTGCTGTGGGGCGGTAAGATTTGAGCTTTCGTCCGAGCCGTCGATGATGGGCACCTGTCATTGCTCGCGCTGCCGCAAGGTTGGCGCCAGCGTCATCGTCTTCGTGAAGAAGGAAGACCTGAACTGGCTGCAGGGAAAGGAGCATGTGGCGACCTATCGGCCCGCTCCGCCCTACAAGTACGCGCGGTGCTTCTGCAGGTTCTGTGGCACGTCGCTTGGGGAAATCCTCTCGGACGATAACAGTTTTCCGATTGCCGCGAATGCTCTGGATACGGAGTTCGGCGTCAGAAACCAGTTTCACGAATTCGTCTTTGAAAAACCGGACTGGTATGAGATTTGCGATGACGCCCCGCAGTCTGATGGCCATCCACCGTCATAGTCTGGATCGAGTCAGGGCGCGCCCTCAACGAGCGTCATGAGCTTCTCGAATGCCTGGGTCCAGCCGCTTTCGCCCGCTGATCCCTCGGGCACACCGATATGGATCATTGTCATGCGTGTCTTGCCGTCCGCTTCCGCCAGTTCCACAATGACGTCCGTCACGTCCGGCGTACCCTCGGGCATTCCCATGCTGGAGGGCGGAATGAGGATGCCGTCGGCATCACACATGCTCTCGGTATAGACCAGGCGGGTGGGCGCCGTGACCTCTTTGTAGACGCCGATGAACCACATGGACATGGTCCGGTCGGGCGTCTTCATCTCCATGCAGATCTTGCGCTGCCCGCCAACGACGACATCCATTTCCGCAAATGGCACGGTCATGCCCATCGGGCCATACCATTGTTTGAAGAGCGCCGGATCGGTCCACATATTCCAGACCGCATCGATTGACGCCGCAAGCTCGCGTTCGATGCGAACCCATCTTTGAACTTCATTCATCGGAAATCTCCCCGATTTGCTTCAGGACGTCGGCCATGGCATCGAACCTTGCCGCCCAGATATGGCGGTATTGTTCTGTCCATTCGGCGATGGCCTCCAGCGGTCTTGCATCCATCCTGCAAGGTCGAAACTGAGCGTTCTTACCGCGTGAGATGAAGCCTGCGTCTTCCAGAACCCGGATATGCTTCGATACGGCCGGCAAACTCATTGCGAACGGTTCGGCCAGTTCGTTCACGGTCGCCTCGCCCTGTGCTAACCTCGCAAGTATGGCTCGCCGTGTCGGATTGGCGAGGGCCGAGAAAGCCGCATCAAGCTTGGTCTGGTCAGTCATACGTACTTTATTAAACCAATAGGTTAATAAATCAACTGGTAAAATAAGAAATTCGGAGTGACCGGCCTTGGCAACAGGCGTCACGCAGCAACGCAATCCCCACCGAACGGGCCGAATTGAAGCCGTTGGCCATAAGAAGGCCAACGGCAAGATCTCAGAGCAGCCGGACCGACATGCCGCCATCGGCGACGAGTGGCGTCCCGGTTACGAAACTCGCCCGGTCCGATAACAAGTAGAGCGCAGATTGGGCAATCTCCTTTGGCTCGGCAAGGCGTTTTACCGGATGCAGGCCGGCGATGAATGCATGCGTGTCGGGATCGTCACCGGCCATTGCGGTCATCGTTCCCCCGGGAAGCACGGCGTTGACGCGAACCCCATCCCCCGCATGTTCCGATGCCAACGCCTGTGTGAAGCCGATCATCCCCGCCTTGGATGCGGCATAGGCGGCCATCCCCGGCATGCCACCATTGCTGAACCCGACGAATGAGCTGGTAAAGACTATCGACCCTTTTCCTTGCGCGGCCATGACCGGGATCTGGGCTTTCGCCGCGTAGAACGCGCTGGTCAGGTTCGCAGCGATTACCGCGTCCCAGTTCGCCGTGCTCATCGTCGAAACCGGACCCATATCGCCCATGATGCCCGCATTGTTGAAGGCACCATCGACCGCGCCGTATTTGTCCAGCGCAAGCGCCACCAGCGCCTTCGAGTAAGCTTCGTCAGTGACATCCCCGGCAAGGCAGGTTGCCCTGCCATTGCTTTGAGTGATCTGCCCGACCAGCTGGTCCAGTTCGGCCTTCCGCCGCGCACCAAGGATGACGTTGGCGCCTTCGGCGGCAAAGAGCAGCGCCGCGGCTGCCCCGATGCCACTGCTTGCGCCGGTGACAATGACGGTCTTGTTCTTCAGTTCCATGATCATGCCTTTCAACTTATTTGCATAACCATGGGTCTATCGGGCCGACCGCCGGCCAATCGACCCGTTTCTTGCTACTGGCACGGGTGTGGGACCCAATGCGCAAGAACCGGGTCGTGGGGTGCTGAGGATCGGGCGGGCACGAGACGATGGCGGGTGGCCAGCGCGGGGCCGCCTGCGCCACGGCCCTGCCGGGCTTTCCCGGCTCGCCCTAACTGGCTGGACTTAAATCCAAAGCCCGGTGCGGTATGCTGTCTGACATCAGCGCTTACCGGACAAATTTAAGGGTTTGAGCAACGGAGGATTTCTGGTTCATCGTAACCTTTATGGAGTGAAGATGAACAAGAAATCCGGAACAAGTAAGGATGCCGCTGACAAGCTGGTCAGAGGCATCAAACGCAAGACGCGCAAGCACTACTCAACCGAGGAGAAGATCAGGGTTGTCCTGGCGGGATTGCGGGGCGGGGAAAGCATTGCTGCGCTGTGCCGCCGCGAGGGTATTGCCGAGAGCCTGTATTATTCCTGGTCGAAGGAATTCCTGGAGGCGGGCAAGAACCGGCTGGCCGGGGCTCTGTTGCACAAATCGGGTGAGAGGCAGAGCTCCCCTTTCCCCGGACAGACCTATCCTGCGACCTCTGTGCTGGGTGTGCCGAGCGCGGTGAAGCCGTTCAGGACGGCGACGCGAACCTGGAACTCTGCGACCTGACGGTCGAAGTCCCGGGCGGACAGGCGCCGGCCCAGCAGTTTGACGCAGTGCATCTTGGTCTCGGCCCTGCTTCGGCGGTGGTATCCACTCCATCGTCGCCAGATTGTTCGGCCGACACGCTTCGATGTGCACAGGATCTCGTTGCGGGCGATCGCCCCTGAGGTGTCGGGCTTCCAGGGCTTGGCATTCTTCCGCGGCGGAATGATCGCTGCGGCCCCACGGGCGGCGATGGCATCATGGCACTTGCGGGTGTCGAAAGCACCGTCGGCGGTGACGCTGGCGATCTCCTGATTGGGTGGGATCTGGTCAAGCAACTCGGGCAGCATGGGGGCATCGCCCACGTCGCTGGTGGTGAACTCAGCGGCCCGGATCTCCAGGGATTTCTCGTCGATCCCGATGTGGATCTTGCGCCAGACCCTGCGTTTGGCGCCACCATGCTTGCGGGCGTTCCACTCGCCTTCGCCTTCCACCTTGATCCCGGTGCTGTCGACCAGCAGATGCAACGGGCCGTCCGAGCCGCGGTAGGGGATGTTGACCTTCAGGGTCTTCTGGCGCCGCGACAGCGTGCTGAAGTCGGGCACAGCCCAGTCCAGGCCGATCAGACGCAACAGGCTCTCGACGAACCCGGTTGTCTGGCGCAGGGCCATGCCGAACAGCACCTTCATGGTCAGGCAGGTCTGGATGGCGGCGTCGCTGTAGTCGGGCTGCCGCCCGCGCTTCCCGGTCGGCGTGGCTTCCCAGGTCATCGAGGGGTCGAACCAGATCGTCAGCGAGCTGCGGCGCTTGAGCGCTATGTTGTAGACGGGCCAGTTCCTGGTCTTGTAGGCGGGCGGTGTCGGTCTGCTCATGTGCCCCAGCTACCACGCTGGATTCACGAGATGAATCCCTCACCGGATTTGTGCAACAGAGCCCTCTCCGAACCACACTATTTTGGATGCCCATCATTTCAACGACTATCGCAATGATTGAATGCGCTTTTGATGCGAGACGTTCTTCGGTCCGGTTCGATCGACGATCTAGCGCAGGTTCACTCCTTTCAGGTCGTCTGGTTTCAGCCGATAGCGGATTACGTTGCCTTCATGGAGCCCCGCGATCTGCTCACGAACGTAAGCGACAACATTCGCTCGATCAGCATCGGGCACGCCAGCAGCCAAAGCCATCTCATCAACCGCATCGTTTCGGAACTCCTTGAATTCGAGAACGCAACGCCGGACCGCGGCGCGAACGAATTCCCGATAGGCAAGCGCAGCCTTTTCCGGGCTATCCACCTCAGCGCGAAGAATTCGGTACTTTTCCGCGGACGCCATGTACGCGTCCATGTAGACCTCGCGCAGCAGCGCGACGTTGTTCAATTCATAGATCCCGATGAGCCCGTCGTTATAGCCGCTGTCGTCCATCGTCGTGAACGACATCGGCGCAAGGTCCGACTTCAGAAGTGGGATGTTCGAGGCCACGCGCGAGGTTCGCTTGTTGACGTCGGCAAAGGCCTGGAGGTACGGGAAGTGCACTAGGAGGAAAAAGGAC
>NZ_JBQFLY010000039.1:0-8171 GCF_056531545.1 Ruegeria sp. N10
ACGGTAGCCCTTCAGGCGTGGCATCTCAGCTGGTATATTCATGGAGACCGGCTAAACAGCCTCAGGTGCGACTGCAAGTTGGCAATCCCGGACAAACCCGTCCTTTACCAGGGGACCCTCAGTGGACGCTTAGCCATCAGTTTCAGCCATTTGGAGTTTCCATCTTCCACGCGGCCAGAAGTTTCGGCAGCGCTTCGTTCCAGTCCAGGACTCCGGAGGTGTCAGCCCAGGCCTGGTACTGGCGGATAAGGTCTTTCTCAAGCGCAGGGCTGCGGCCTGCAAGATTGGTCAGTTCGGTGCGGTCGGCCTCGATGTCGTAAAGCTCCCAATGGTAATCATGCAGGCGCACGAGTTTGAACTGACCGAGGCGGATCGCCGCGTTTCCTTCGTGCTCCCAGAAGATCGGCTGTTCGCGCTGCCAGTCCTTGCCCTGAAAGAGGCTCAGCAGCGACTCTCCCTGCAACGGTTGGATTTCATGGCCACCCAACTCGCTCTGATAGGCGGCACCGGTGGCCTCCAGGATGGTTGGCAGGATATCAACCACATGGCAGGCCGCATGGGCGGCACCACGCGGCCTGAATCCATCTGGCCAATGGGCAACCAGCGGGGTCGAGATGCCGCCTTCATGCACATAATGTTTGTACAGCCGAAACGGTGCGTTGGAGACATTGGCCCAAGGCTTGTCATAACTTTGAAAGGTCTGGGCATCGCCGGGGCGCAAACCTGTCACATTGCCCATCGTGATCTGCCTGCCATCATGCGTTTTGTCCGGGTAGAACTTCGCCCAGCCGTCCTCGGCCATGAATTCGGCGCAGCCGCCGTTGTCGGAGAGGAAGAGGATCAGCGTGTTGTCGAATTGCCTGAGCCGCTTCAGGGCCGAAATCAGTTTGCCAATCGACTGGTCCATGCGGTCCACCATTGCCGCATATGTGGCCATCTTGCTGACCTCCCAATCCTTGTTTGCCTCATGCTCCCAGCCATGCACCGTGCTGTCACGCGGGGAGATGTCCCAGCCGCGCTGGAACACGCCTTGACCGTTCATGGTTTCGTGGCGTGCGGTGCGGATTTGGTCCCAGCCCTTGGCATAGACGCCGTCATATTTCGCGATGTCCTCGGGGTGTGCATGCAGCGGCCAGTGCGGCGCGGTATGGGCGAGGTAGAGAAAGAAGGGTTTCTCTTCCGCTACCGCGCCTTCGATCATGCCAATGGCCTTATGGGTGATGGCTTCGGTGAAGTAGAAATCGTCCGGGAAGGTTTCGACACGGGCATCATCCTCCAGCATGTAGTGCGGCGAAAAGAAATGCGTGGCCCCGTCCATGATCCCGTAGAAGCGGTCAAAGCCACGCTGTCGCGGGGTCGGGTGCTCGACATCGCCGACCCGCCAGCTGTCCACCTCGCGGGCTTCGAAATCACCGGCCACATGCCACTTTCCGGACATCAGCGTGCCATAGCCGCTGGCGCGCAGGTGTTCGGCAATGGTGGCGCTGTCGTTGCGCAGGAAGCCCTGATAGGCGGCCGTGCCAAGATTGGCGCCCATATGGCCGACGCCAGCATTGTGCGGATAAAGCCCGGTAAGGAGCGAGGCGCGAGTGGGGCAACAACGGGCGCAGTTGTACATCGCAGACAGCATCACGCCGCCCCGCGCGAGGGCATCGATGTTGGGGGTTTGGATTTCAGACCCGGTGCAGCCGAGATCGGCAAACCCCATGTCGTCCGCGAGGATCAGAATGACATTGGGTCGGCTGGCGTTGGACTGCGGGTTACGGTCGGTCATACCGGTGCTTTCAATTAGGCTAAGGCTGCGACGACGGGCGCAAGCGGAACGCCCTCGACAGTGACACGGTGCATCAGGCGCCGGTAGCCGTGATAGTCGTTGATCGCCTTGTGCCAGGTGGCGCGGTTGTCCCACATCGTGATGTCACCGGCCTGCCAGCGCACCCGGCATTGAAACTCGGGTTGCTGGCAATGGGCATAAAGCATGGCCAGAAGCGCCGCGGATTCGTCTGGGGTCAGCCCTTCTATACAGGTTGTGAAAACCGGGTTCACAAAAAGGCCGCGCCGTCCGCTCAATGGATGGGTGATGACAACCGGATGCCGCGCGTCCTGCGTGGCGGCCTCTGCGTTGCCCAGGCGGCCCGATTTCACCGCCTCGCTGTCCATCGCGGAGGCGCCGAACACATGGCGCGAGGAGTGCACAGCCGTCAGACTGTCGAGAAAGCGTCGCATCGGCGCAGAGAGCGCCTCATAGGCGGCACCCATGGAGACAAACAGCGTGTCGCCGCCATAGGGCGGCACCTCGATTGCGTGCAGAATGGAGCCCATCGCCGGTTCCTGATCGTAGGAATGGTCTGTATGCCATCCCTCACCAACCGCTTCGGTCTGGTCCCTCTCCTTCAGCACCGTGGCGATTTCCGGATGGCCCTCAACCGGCTTGAAGAACCGGTTCACGTTTATCGGCCCAAAACGGCGGGCGAATGCCAGGTGATCCTCAGGACCGACGTTCTGGCCCCGCAGCACGATCACCGAGTATTTGGCAAAAGCGCGCTGGATCGCATCAAAATCTGCGCCGCGACGGATATCCACCCCAAGGATTTCCGCACCCAATCCGCCCGTCAGAGGTATTATTTCCATACCGGCCTCCAATCTGTCCTGACCGGAGCATAGAGATTGCCTCAAGGTCAGAAAAACTGATTTAATCGTCCGCAAAGATAGGTATTTCCGATGTTTCGCTTCACCCTTCGCCAACTCACCTACCTGTCGGAAACAGCGAGACAGGGCGGGATCGCACAGGCGGCGCGGCAACTGAATGTCTCTGCCGCCGCCATCGCGTCGGCACTGGATAAGCTGGAGGCCGCCACCGGCGTGACCCTGTTCGACCGGTTTCCTGCGCAAGGCATGCGGCTGACCCGCGCGGGCGAGGACTTTGTCGCACAGGCAGACGCGCTGCTGGTTCACGCATCTGGGCTGGATCGGCGGGCCACAGATCTTGCGTCAGGCCGGGCGGGCAGGATCCACATTGGCACCCATCATGCATTAGCGCAGCGGATCGTCCTGCCCGCAGTAATTGCTTTTCGCGAAAACCACCCCGGCGTCCGAATTGAAGTGAAAGAGGCAGACTATCCGGCTTTGGTAGAGGCGCTGGATGCGGGCGAGGTGGATGCGCTGGTGATCTTTGACCAAGGGCTCGACAAGCGGCGGCACCATGCAGAAGTTCTTTTGGAACTTCCCCCTCAGGTCTTGTTGTCAGCGACACACCCCTTGGCAGCCAAAAGCCGGATCAGCCTGTCCGAACTGAACAATCTGCCCTACATTGCGGTTTCACCTGCCGGCCCTGGCCCCAGCTACCTGCAACTTCTACAGGCCGCGGGCATTCACCCAGAAGTGCCGTTCCAGTCCCAATCGCGTGAACTTGTCCAGGCTTATGTCGGCAAGGGGTTCGGGTTCACACTTGTGGGTTTTCCCCCCAAACAGAACCGCACAATAGAAGGCGACCCTATCGTTGCGCGGCCGCTCAAGGAAGAAATTGGCCATTACAGGGTGGTGATTGCCCGCTCGCACCAAGCCTTGCAGACGGCGCTGATGGAGCGGTTCCTAGAGATCTGCAGGTCGCCCGCCACGATTTCCGGCCTCGCAGGATTCCAAGGATCTGCAATCCTGTGACGCTGACGTCCGTCATTAATTCTACACCCGTCGTCGTGGCTCTCTGCCGAACTCAGAAAAGGTGCTACATCGGTCCTATGCGAGCCACTAAGCATGATCGAAGACGGCCCTAACCAGTCGTTGACTACCACACTCGGCCGCTGCGGTCGCAGCCCGCTTTCCCGACATTCGCCGCGAGTGCGAAATCGATGGCCAGCTGAACCCACAGCCGGCACATCAAAGCCGTCATTCGCCCGTGAGTTTTGTCATCGCGAACTTTGCAATCCTCTCAACTGTTCCATTCGAAAACTAGCCAGAAGAAAATTCGCCAAAAAGTTCTGCGCAGGAATTTGACTATCGATGAAATCCTTAACCTTACAATGCCCATTGCCTTTGTGCCTGCAGTCCTAACGGTAGATCCCGTCGGCCCGCGTAAGCACGCTGTAAAGCGGATAGCGTATTCGACAAAATGTCGCTCGGGTTGTTCGTTTTCGTAAGGTCGCGTGACGAGACTGCATCTGGAATAACACGCCGCTTGCAAACTGCAGACGGCGTGCTCTCCCTGAACGACTAGGTATTCGCGTTTCAATAGCCTACGGTAAAGGCGGCGCGTAGAAACTTGGCCGATTGAGCCTCATCGACAATTGCCACAGCAAAATCTTCCATGGAAATTTTTGAGTTACCGGCGTCATCGACAATCAGGTTATCTGTGTCGGTTCTGAAGACACCCAGGCGCTCACCGGGCTGCAATAATGCGGATGGGCTGGCATAGGTCCAGTTTGCCGAGGCATCGGATGAACAGAGTTCCCACTGTGCCATGGATGCACGCGCGGTTGGAACAATGCTCTCGGGCAGAAAGTCGGGATCTGTCAAGACGGTGTGTGGGCTACCATCGGGTAGATGCAGACGCGCGGCACCGCCGACAATGATCACCCGAAGATCTGCAAGGGATGCGGCGTCCAAAATGGAACGGGTCAGAGCAACGACTTCGCCCTCACGCCCGGCTGGTGCGCGCACAGCGCTTACGGCCAGATCCTGACCAGCCATGGCCGCGGCCAAAGCCGCAGGGTCCGCAACATTCGCAACAATCGGCTTGGCGCCTTTGGGCAGGTTTTCGATCCCTGCCTCGTTTCGAACTGCCGCGGTAACGTCATGGCCACGCGAGATCGCCTCAGTCACGACACGAGAACCGACATCGCCAGTTGCACCAAATACGACAAGTTTCATGAGCATTCTCCTTTTGGATTGAGGTGTGTATGGGCAGTTTCTGAAAGAACGAGAGGGCTGATACGCCCGGCACGCTGCCCAAGCCAGATTGCCGTGAGCACCACTCCGGCTCCGGCGATCTGGGTGGGCGTCAGAGCCTGGCCAAGAAGCATCCAGCCAATAACGACTGCGGAAAGCGGGCTGAGAAAACCAAGGGCTGAAACGGCGCCGGGCTCGATCCGGGAAACACCTCGGAACCATAAGATGTATGTCAGCGCAGCCCCGATCAGAGTGAGATAGGCGATTCCGGTGAAAAATTGCGATTTCAACGGCGGAAGCGCAGGCTCAAACAGATATGCCAGCGGCATCAGCAACAGCCCCCCTGCCGAAAGCTGCCAGGCCGCCAAGGTTAAAAGGGGCACGGGGGCTTGCCACTTCCGGGTCAGAACTGTGCCAGCTCCCATGGAGACTGCGCCGCCGATAGCTGCGAGTAACCCAATCGGATCAAGTGAAACCCCCGAACCAAGAACAAGAAGTCCAACCCCAAAGATACCGATCAGTGCCGCGATCACCGCAGATAACTTGACCGTCGTACCAATCAGCATCGCAGCCAAGAATACGACAATCAAAGGCTGAACCGCCCCAACCGTTGCGGCTACACCACCAGGCAGCCGGTACGCCGCCACAAATAGCAATGTCCAGAACACGGTGAAATTGAGCGCACCAAGAACGAAAGCGCGTATCCACCAGATACCCTGCGGCAGTTGCCGGGCCAGAACGAGCAATAGCAGGCCAGCAGGCAGCGCACGCAGGGCAGCCATTGTGATTGGACACCCAGCAGGAAGGAATTCAGTCGTAACGTAATACGTGCTGCCCCAGATCAGCGGCGCGATGGCAGTGAGCGCGATGTCGACATGACGTTTCATGAGGGATCTCCATATATCTTGACGTCAAGATATCTTATATTCTCTTGACGTCAAGATAAAACTTCGCAATATGCTTCTATGGACCACATCGATCGTATAATTTCTCAATGGAACAAAGCCCGCCCCGACCTCGATGTGGGACCGATGGAAACGATTGGGCGTCTTTCCCGCCTGGCGGCTCAGCTCAGAAAAGAGATGGACAAAACCTGGAAGGTCTACGGGCTCAACCTCGCCAGCTTTGATGTGCTGGCGACCCTGCGCAGGTCCGGAAAGCCTGAAGGCCTGTCGCCGGGGGAATTGCTTGACCTGACCATGGTGACATCGGGGACAATGACCAACCGAATTGACCAGCTCGTCAAGGCCGGCTTGGTCGAGCGCGCGCCAAATCCGGAAGACAAACGCGGCTTCTTGATCCGATTGACGAGGGACGGGTTCTCAAAAATCGAAAATGCCGTCTCAGATCACGTTGAAACACAACATCGGCTTATGAACGGTTTATCGCCCGAGCAGCGCGATAACTTGAATGGACTGCTTAAAGCACTGGGCGAGGCGGTTGACGAAGATACGAAATAAATACTGATAAATTAAGCGCCTCCCAAGAAACCATCACATTTTCAGAACATGGCGCACCTTGGAAACAGGGCACCTGCAGTCGAGTAAAGCATTCGCGAAACACTGGTGAACTTTGCGCAACTCGATTGATATATAACTGTCCACCCTACGCAATAAAAACTGATTTGTTACGCACCCATGTCACAAACTCCACGCCTGCCGCGTCCTGTTTCTATACACCCGAATACAGGAGCACCTCATGCAATCCCGCCTAAACCACTTCGCCGTTGCCCCGCAACTTATGCAGCCAATGCTCGACATGGAGGAATGCCTCAAAACATCCGGCCTTGAGCACAGTCTAATCGAACTGGTAAAATTGCGCGTGTCGCAGATCAACGGCTGCGCTTTCTGCATTCACATGCACACCCATGACGCGCGTGCGCAGGGTGAGAGTGAAGACAGGCTTCACTTACTGAACGCGTGGCGAGAGTCGTCTCTTTATTCCGGGCGTGAACGCGCCGCTCTTGCCTGGGCCGAAACGCTGACCCGCATCGAGCAGAATGGTGCACCGGATCACATCTATAAAGAGATGGCCGTTCAGTTTTCAGATCAGGAAAAGATCGCCCTAACGCTGGTTGTGACAACGATCAATGCCTGGAACCGCATTGCTATTGGCTTTGCAACGCCACATCCTGCCGCCAAGGAGGCCTCGGCCGCATGAGTCATATGATTTCACCCGTCAACGACCAGATTTTTGTCGATCTGCGACCGCGCTTGTTTGCGGTCGCCTATCGAATGCTGGGCACCGTTGGCGACGCGGAGGATGTAGTACAGGACGCATTTTTGCGTTGGCAGAAGGTTGATCATGCCAGTGTGCGGGACGCGACGGGTTTTCTGATCCGAACCGTTACGCGGTTATGTTTGGATCACATGCGGGCCGCGCGTATTCGACGCGAAACATATCCCGGCGAGTGGTTGCCGGAACCACTGATCACAGATGATGCCACCGAGCGACTGGACCGTGACGTCTCAGTGGCACTCCTACTGGCGCTGGAGCGGCTGACACCTCTCGAGCGGGCAGCATTTCTGCTCCACGATGTGTTCGAGCAATCATATGACGAGCTGGCATCGGCACTGGAACGCACACCTGAATCCTGCCGCCAGCTTATCAGCCGAGCGCGGAAACATGTGCAGCGCAGCAAACCTCGAACACAGGTTGAGCCGCAACAAGGCGAAGCCATCGCCAAGGCATTTTTCATGGCCGCCAAAAGCGGCGACACCGACGTTCTTACCAAATTGCTTGCGCAAGACGTAAGATTTGTTTCGGATGGCGGCGGCAAAGTGCTGGCGACACTCAATCCGATTTTGGGCCGAGATAAGGTGATGCGGCTATTGTCTGGATTGGCGCGTAAATACTCTGATCAATCTGTCCAGCAATGGCAATTCTGCCACCTGAACAATCTGCCATCGATCCTCAGCCATGAAGCGAGCGGCCTTTTGCAAACGATGTCGTTGGAGATCGAATACGACGTGATTACCGCTGTTTACGTTGTTCGCAATCCGGAAAAGACACGTCATCTGTCGTTCGACGAACACACGCCCATTAGTGGCGGCCTATCTGACTAGGATGACTACATACGGAGAAAACACCGGCCCTGAGCCGACATCCAACGACCCATCTGGATTCTGCGGTCGCAGCCCGCATTGCGGTCCTTTGCCGCGAGCGAAAAATTCCATGCAGGTCGAACTTACAGATCGCGGACAAAGCTTCAATTCGCGGCGGCGGCACCAATGTCAATTCCGGCAATCGGACTTCCGTGCGGGTCAGATCGCCAACTGTTGCTCAAC
>NZ_JBQFLY010000040.1:0-6327 GCF_056531545.1 Ruegeria sp. N10
GAATTGTTTGACAGGTTCGCCATTCTTGCGCGGCGTTAAATTCACATTTGAGCATTCGCATCTTGACAGATTAATATGCCAAGAAAAATCGATTATACCTTCAAAGTCATAAGCCTGACCTATGGATAAACTTACTTATGAGATTCGGAATGATCAGACGAAGCTTCGTGTGGGAAGCTGGCCAGAATAGCGAACAGACGGGGAAAACCTAACGGTTCCTTTCCTTCAGTAAAAACGCCCCAGTTCCCTGATCCTTTGCGGATAATCATCTGGAAAACGCCAGATGATCTCTCCGGGTGCGCGCACCAGACCGCGCGCGGCGGGGTCTTTGTTGGTCAGCAATGATAGGAAAAGATCGCTGCTGGCCCATGGTGAAGACCGGAAATACCAATGTCCGTTGCCATTGCCCGCCTCTTCGGCATCCGTCACGTCGATGACATGCAGCCTTGGGGTCCGGGCCAATTCCGCTTGCACCGCAGGTACTGCTTCGCCGGGGGGCGAGGTCTCTCCGACGCGCTTGCGGCCAAAGACGAGCCTAGACATCGCCAGGGCGGAATCCGTTTGCGACTGATAGATCGTCAGGTCCGTAACCGCATCGAGTAGACCGTCCTCGATAGCATGAATGAAATAAGCACGGTCTAGATCGCTGCCGATCAGGATGAGTTTGCCCAACCGCGCGTTTCCCTCGGCCCCCAACGCGATTTGATAGGCGGCGTCAAAGGCCAGCCTTGTCCCGGCGCTGTAGCCGATCAGGTGGATGCGACGGGCATTGGTATGGGTCGAGAGAAAGGCAATCAACTCGCGCAGATAACGTCGCGAGGCCAGCGCCGATTCCTGATCACGGAAATAGGCCAGCGTATTTGGGGTTGCTGTCCAGTTGTAACTGATGAAAGCGCCCTGATAGCCCAGAAAATGCTGCAACTGGCTTGAGACTAGGGTGGAATAGTCGAAGTCCACATTATAGCCGTGGATGTAGATGAAAATGTCCTTGTTGGCCGATTGCGCCAACTGCGCATTAATTTGTGACGCAAAACGGCGACCGGCGGCTTCAACTTCGACACGGCTGGGTGGGGTATCCATGTATTTGATTGCGCTGAACGGCAAGATGCCGGTCTCGGCCACGCCCACCACACGCAGCCTATAGTCCTGATCCCGCGCCGCGGCGAGTGTTATGCGCCGTGCATTTTCCCAGCTTTCAAGCGGCGGGTCCGACGCAACCTGCGCGACACCCGCCCGCAGCACTTGCCCCCGTGCGTTATTGTAGCTTTTCTGTGGGTCGTCCGGTCCTGCGGGCTGGCGGTCTGTTGCGTAAAACAGTCGCGCCCGCGACTCGAAATTGCCCTCGGTCACATCCTCGAATGGATCAAGCGTGCCATCAGCAAAGACCGTTGGCGAAGGCATAATGTCAATTTCATTGTAGGTTTTCGCTGCACACCCAGTCAGGGCGACACAGATCAATAGCCACCAAAACCTACGCATCAGACCCTTAACGCTCCGTCATATTCCGGCCGCTTTGTGAATTTGCGGCACAAGATTTCACACATTTCTTTTGCAAATAGTCCGACATTGGCAATCGTTTATTGCCACGCGCGACCATAAGTATCAGCCGCAAATTGGGTGCGGTTTCGATGCCCGGCGCCCGCACCGGGCACGACCTCGATGGGTCTAGTCTGCCAAAACCGGGTCAGATCCTGCGCGTTGCTGGGTTCGATAGAGAGAGGGCGAAACGCCTGTCCAGCGGTTGAAGGCGCGTCGGAAGCTGCGGGGATCTTTATAGCCAAGCGTACTGGCGATCTGGTCAATAGACCTGTCGGTCTGGGTCAGCAAATGCTGTGCCTTGCTTTTTGCAAAGCGGGTTTGGACGGCGTTGAAGGACGTGCCTTCCTGACGCAGCGCGCGCTGCAGGGTTCGCGGCCCTATTGCAAGATGGCTTGCCACGGTATCCTCTGACATATCCGCGTTTGCGACAGTGATCTGCAATATCTGTTCCACTGCATCCCCAATGGTCTGCACAGGATTAACGCCCATCAACGCCGCCAGATCATCAAGATCAATGTTCGC
Organism: Ruegeria sp. N10; assembly: GCF_056531545.1. Classification (NCBI taxonomy): domain Bacteria; kingdom Pseudomonadati; phylum Pseudomonadota; class Alphaproteobacteria; order Rhodobacterales; family Roseobacteraceae; genus Ruegeria; species Ruegeria sp. N10. The sequence continues at coordinate 2,062 of NZ_JBQFLY010000040.1, forward strand.
GTCCAGACTGCGGGGCGAAGGGTTGCGCGTTTGCAAATCGCCCAGTCGGATGGCAATACCGGGCGGGCTGTCCCGAAGACGCACGGGGGCGCCAATCATCTCTTCGATCTTCGGGACATCGATTCGCGCCTCATGTGGCAGTTCAATCCAGTCCGGGTGCCAGCCTTCGCCCAGAAAGTGGCGGATGACGGTAGCGAGGACAAACACCGAGCCTTCGTCCAGATGTTTGTGACCCATGACCGTCAGCCCGACTGCACTGCGCCCGACCACGACATGGGTCTCGGTCTGACGAAATACGATCTCTGAACCTGGGTGTATCAGCAAGAACGCCCGTGCCCCGCGCGCCAGCGCGGTAGCCAGATCAGGCGCGCTCAGCACAAAACTTGAATACGCGCCGTAACGCGCGTAATCGAATTTGCGGCCAATCCGGGCACCAAGAAGCCTGTCGCCCATCGCACGGGCCACCGTTTCAACCAGAATGCCCTCTGATGCGTAGGGTGCAAAACCCGCTTTCAGCGATAGAACAGAACGGTCCAGGCCGACCGCTTGAAGGGCGTCCGCAACGGTGCTCGCTCCGGCGAAATCTTCAAGCAGTTCCACGACATGGGCCAACTCGCGAATTGTAACCATGTTTCGACGCATTGGGTTAGTTTGTCGGGAATTGTCCGGTGACACAACCCGTCAAGGCGCTGCACAATCGCCCTGCGACAACGGGTTACACCGCCGTTCCCTCAACCCGTCATCACCGACGAAACCTGTGATTTCTTAAGGGACATGTTCGTGAGTAAGTCTTTCCCCCTCTCTCTCAGTCAATCGCTGACGTTGCTGGCCACGATCTGGGCTCAGGCGGCGTATGCGCAGGATATGGACACAACCGTCGACAGTTTAAGTGACAGCCGCGAGATCCCGGTTACCATCGACAATTTCATCCGCGCCGCGACTGATCTTGAGCTGGGCAAATATGTGTCACTGGCCGGAGGAGTGAACAGGTTCTTTCACTTTCGCGAACCGACCCCGGTGGATGATCAACCAACTATCCGGATGAACCGCGACACGCTGTACAGCACCGCTGTTATCGACATCAGCGAAGGCGCAACCCTGACGCTGCCAAATGCAGATGGCCGCTATATGACCGCAATGGTTCTCAATCAGGATCATTACATCGAAGAGGTGTTTCACGGTGGTGGCACCTATGCGCTGGATGTCGAGACTTTTGGCACGCCCTATGTTGTCGTCTTCATGCGCGTGTTGGTCGATGCCGCCGATCCTTCGGATGTGGCCACCGTCAACGCGTTGCAGGACCAGATGCTGGTCGAGGCCGGGTCGGCCCGTCCGTTCATCCTTCCCAATTATGACGAAGCCAGTTTTGAGGGGCTGTTACAGAGCATTCTGGCCCTCGGCCCCTATGTGCCGGACAGTTCCCATATGTTCGGCGCGCGTGATCAGGTTCAGGCGGTCCGGCATCTGATCGGCACCGCCGGCGGTTGGGGTGGGTTGCCCGAGCATGAGGCCTATTACGTCAGTGTAGAACCAAATCTGCCAGTGGCCGAGTATCGCATCGATGTTCCCGCCGAGGTGCCGGTCGGGGCGTTCTGGTCTGTCAGCCTTTATAACGCCAGGGGCTTTTTCCAGCCCAACGCGCAAGGTGCCTATAACGTCAATTCAGTGACAGGTGCGCGCAATGGTGATGGATCAATGACCATTCACCTGAGCGGGTGTATGGATGGGCGGGTCAACTGCCTGCCGATCATGGAGGGCTGGAACTATACCGTGCGGATGTATCAGCCCGGGCCCGAGGTTCTCGATGGGACGTGGAGCTTCCCCCCAGTTCGCCTTTTGAATTAACGGAAAGGATTTCTCATGCGACGTCTTCTTTTTGCCCTTGCGCTGTGTGTGCCCTCGATTGCCGCGTCAGAGGAGGTGCGCATCCACAACCTTGTGCGGGCGGAATCTGACACGATGATCCGGGCAAATCTTGCCGCCAATGGGGTGGGCGTGGGCGAAATCGTTCACGAGCGTACGCTGGTTTCGGCGGATGCTCCGCAGCCGATCATCCGCGCAAATCAGGACACGCTTTATTCCGCCGTGATCCTCGACCTGTCCCAGCCGGTCCAGATCACTTTGCCCGACGGCGATGGCCGTTTTCAGTCGATGCTGGCTATCAGCCAGGATCACTACGCCTTTGTCGAGGCGACGCCGGGCACCTATGACCTGACCGAGGACAATGTCGGCACGCGCTTTGCCTTTGTCCTGTTCCGTACATTCGCCGATGCCACGGATGCCGAAGATCTGGCCAGAGCGCATGCGGCGCAGGACGGGATCGAGCTCAGCGGCGGTGGCAACGGCCCGTTCGAAGCGCCGGACTGGGATATGGAAAGCCTGGCCGAGGCGCGCAAGGCGGTGAACGATCTGGCAAGCGCGGTCGGCTTTGATGCGGCCAATGCCTTTGGCCGCAAGGACGAGGTCGACCCGATCGATCACCTGGTCGGCGCCATCGCTGGTTGGGCAGGGCAACCGGCGACCACGGCCTCGGCCGTGATCGCCAGTGTCGATGCAAATGATGGCGAGACGCCCCATGCAATCACGGTCAACGACGTCCCGGTCGACGCGTTTTGGTCGATCACCGTTTACAATGCCGACGGCTATCTTGAGCCGAACGAGCTTGACCGCAACAGTTACAACAACGTTTCTGCCAAGCCCAACGAGGACGGGTCATACACTATCCACTTCGGTGCATGTGACGATGGCCGGATCAACTGTATCCCGACCCCGCCAAACTGGAATTATACCGTCCGCCTGTACCAGCCGCGCGCCGAAATTCTGGATGGAAGCTGGACCTTTCCATCGGCTGAACGGATCAACTGAACCGATAAGGAGACCGAGATATGCAGTTTTCGACAAAGTCACAGGCCACCGCACTCGCCCTGCTGATGGCCGCAATCCTGGCCTTGCCGCTGCCAGCCGAGGCCCAGTCGCAACGAACGAAGAACACGGTTGGCGGTGCCGTCGTGGGGGCTGGGGTGGGGTACCTCGTATCCGGCAGTGACGGCGCAAAAGCCGGAGCCGTCGTCGGTGCCATCGCAGGCTATCGTAAAAAGCGCTAAGGCCACGCTGCACGTGCCGCACGCTATTGAAGAAATGAGGTAGATCACATGAAACGAGTTCCCCTAACGGCAATTTTCGGGATGTGCATTACAGCGCTGGCGAGCACTGCCTCTGCCGATGCGGAGATGGACGAAATCATCGCCGCAGCTGCACCGTTCATGCATCTTAGCTGCGCCAGTGTTCTTGCAGAGCACGAGGATGACCCCGATCAGGTAAGCCAGATCGTGCGTCTCATGGCGATGGTGTCGCTCTACAACCGTCAGATCGATGTCGTGGCCACCGTCCCGGAAGAATATCTGGGCGACCTCAAGACCGAGTTCGTCGAAGAGCTTGAAGACGCCTGCGACAACGATGGTGGCAGGTTGCTGGCCGGGGCAGTGGACGATGCTGTGAGGGAAACCTTTGAAGAGTTCGAATAATCCGCTGCATTAACAATCGGCCGCCGATTGCGGCGGCCGGCTTCTTGATAGGTCTTTTGCAAAATGAAACGGTGCACGGGCGCAAAGGACCATGCCAAACCCGCTGTACAATGGGTGAGATGCACATCAAGGTGAAGGGCATTTGTGACTAAGCACGATTGCCTCCAGCCGTGAAGAGATTCGCAACGCAGCTGTGACGCTCTTGGCTGTCCAGCTCCAACCGCACTATCCTGTGTCTCAGAAGAAAGCTTGCTTGTTGCTTTCTCACCATGGCCTTGCCCAACTCAGGGGTCGAAGCCTCTGGGAAACATGGCGCGATTCAGTGGGATTTCGATTGGGTGAAATTCATTCAGGGCATTACCCTTGTCCCAAAGTAGAAGCAGCTCGCAATTGTGTGGCTTTTTGTTGGTTTTTCTTGACCAGCCAATCAATTTGATACATTTTTCACGATAAAGACCTAAATGGAGCACAAATTAACACGAATCTAGACCGTTTTGTTTGTTCACCGTGATCCTTGGGAAAGAGGTTTCACTTCGGTCCAAGGATGGTTTCAAAGCGGCGGCAATGCTAAACTGGAATTCCTGTGCGGGCTGGTTTTGGCAACCTGATATGGAAAGGTATCGCCCCGACACTTCGCATGTGAACAGCGCATCTTGAGGGTCCAAATCTTTCGAACCACCGGGTACTGGATGCAAATGACCCAAAGCGCCTCGCAAATGAAGGCGCCCAAAAACGAAGATCA
>NZ_JBQFLY010000041.1:0-2500 GCF_056531545.1 Ruegeria sp. N10
TGGTTGCGGGAGTAGGATTTGAACCTACGACCTTCAGGTTATGAGCCTGACGAGCTACCGGGCTGCTCCATCCCGCGACACTTTTGATGACCTACCGCTTACGCTACTTGAGGTCTTTTTTGGTCTACCGCCTATTCGGCTGCTTGAGACCGGGTAGTGTTCTTATCATCGTGTTGAGAGATTGGGGATTTTACTAGGTTTGGCGGTGACCTACTCTCCCGGGGCTTAAGCCCAAGTACCATTGGCGCGGCAGTGCTTAACTTCCGGGTTCGGGATGGGACCGGGTGTTTCACTTGCGCTATGACCACCAAACCGAGGAAAATCCCCGTCGCTCTTTTTGCTTTGCAAAAAGGCGACGCGCAGGAGGCAGCGTATTCGCGAAGCGGATGCGCGTTCCTGCACGGTTGTTATGTCAATCAACAGTGTCGCTTGGCGCGACACAGCTATCCAACTCAAGGTGTGTATGTCTTTGATTTGTCTTTCCATTACTGGATCAAATCAAGCCTATCGGGCGATTAGTACCGGTCAACTGAACGCATTACTGCGCTTACATCTCCGGCCTATTGACGTGGTGGTCTTCCACGGCCCTCAGGGAGACCTTGTTTTGAGGGGGGCTTCCCGCTTAGATGCCTTCAGCGGTTATCCTGTCCGATCATAGCTACCCAGCACTGCCGTTGGCACGACAACTGGTCCACCAGTGGATCGTTCACCCCGGTCCTCTCGTACTAGGGGCAACTCCTCTCAAGTCTCCTACACCCACGGCAGATAGGGACCGAACTGTCTCACGACGTTCTAAACCCAGCTCACGTACCTCTTTAAACGGCGAACAGCCGTACCCTTGGGACCTGCTCCAGCCCCAGGATGAGATGAGCCGACATCGAGGTGCCAAACACTGCCGTCGATATGGACTCTTGGGCAGTATCAGCCTGTTATCCCCGGCGTACCTTTTATCCGTTGAGCGATGGCCCTTCCACTCGGGACCACCGGATCACTATGGCCGTCTTTCGACTCTGCTCGACTTGTCAGTCTTGCAGTCAGGCTGGCTTCTGCCATTGCACTCAACGAGCGATTTCCGACCGCTCTGAGCCAACCTTCGCGCGCCTCCGTTACGCTTTAGGAGGCGACCGCCCCAGTCAAACTACCCGCCACGCAGGGTCCCGGATCCGGATAACGGACCGCGGTTAGACATCAAGAGTGCGAAGGGTGGTATCTCAAGGGAGGCTCCACAGGGACTTGCGTTCCTGCTTCAAAGCCTACCACCTATCCTGCACATCACAATCCTGATGCCAGTGCGAAGCTGTAGTAAAGGTGCACGGGGTCTTTCCGTCTAACCGCGGGAAGCCTGCATCTTGACAGGCAATTCAATTTCGCTGAGTCGATGTTGGAGACAGCGGGGAAGTCGTTACGCCATTCGTGCAGGTCGGAACTTACCCGACAAGGAATTTCGCTACCTTAGGACCGTTATAGTTACGGCCGCCGTTTACCTGGGCTTCAATTCAAGGCTCTCACCTCTCCTTTTAACCTTCAGGCACCGGGCAGGCGTCAGACCCTATACGTCGTCTTGCGACTTCGCAGAGCCCTGTGTTTTTAATAAACAGTCGCCACCCCCTGGTTTGTGCCCCCAGCCCCTAGTTGCCTAGGAACCGGGCCTCCTTCTCGCGAACTTACGGAGGTATTTTGCCGAGTTCCTTCAACATCGTTCTCTCAAGCGCCTTGGTATGCTCTACCAGTCCACCTGTGTCGGTTTAGGGTACGGTCTGATGGAGGGCTATTTCCAGGAACCACTCAGCAGCCCAATCAATCCGATAAGATTGAACTACACCTGTGATCCGTCACATCCTCCTGGCCTAGGAATATTAACCTAGTTCCCATCGCCTACGCCTTTCGGCCTCGGCTTAGGGGCCGGCTTACCCTGCTCAGATTAGCTTTAAGCAGGAACCCTTGGACTTTCGGCGAGAGTGTCTCTCACACTCTTTGTCGCTACTCATGTCATCATTCTCACTAGTGATCTCTCCACCGGATCCCTCACAGGCCGGCTTCATCGAAAAGACTCGATCCTCCAAGGTGCCCCGAAAGACACTAAAGAGGATAAGTCTTATGTCACACTACGCTCTGCTACCATGCCTTACGGCATCCTAAGCTTCGGCTCATGGCTTGAGCCCCGTTACATCTTCGCCGCAGGACAACTTATTTAGACCAGTGAGCTGTTACGCTATCTTTAAAGGATGGCTGCTTCTAAGCCAACCTCCTGGTTGTTTTGGTCGTCCCACCTGCTTTCCCACTTAGCCATGAATTGGGGGCCTTAGCTGTAGGTCAGGGTTGTTTCCCTCTCCACTACGGACGTTAGCATCCGCAGTGTGTCTGCCATCTAGTACTCCCGGGTATTCGGAGTTTGGTTAGGATCAGTAAGCCTGTGGGGCCCCATTACCCATCCAGTGCTCTACCCCCCGGGGTATTCGGATGACGCTCTACCTAAATAGATTTCGCAGAGAACCAGCTA
>NZ_JBQFLY010000042.1:0-5298 GCF_056531545.1 Ruegeria sp. N10
GTAGGCGACGACTTCACGGGGAAAACGGTAGCCCTTCAGGCGTGGCATCTCAGCTGGTATATTCATGGAGACCGGCTAAACAGCCTCAGGTACGACTGCAAGTTGGCAATCCCGTGCTGACCGCCGGTAGCCGGGCGGGACCGAAAACGCCAAAATCTTGCGAACGCTGTCACGAGATATCCCGAAATGCCGGGCCGCTTCTCGCTGGCTCATGCCCTCGGCACAGGCCAGACGAACTTTACGATACAAATCCACGGAAAAGATCCTCCCGCCCCCCCTCCGTTACGAAAAGAAGGGCAAAGATGGACGACTTTAACGCCGCCCGCAGCAGGGTCATCCCGCCGCTACCGTGGTCGACTTTCTCACCGCCGTTCTCAGTCACCAATGACCAGCAAAATACCTCTTGTCCCGCTATTTCATTTGCCGCTCTCAAAGGTTCGATGACCGAAGTCAAGCAGGCCATCGGAAGTCCGTCGAACAACAGGAATCCAATCTCGAATACATTTTTTCTACCAGCATGATTATTTTACTATCAGGAATAATGGGTGCTACGATAGCCCGAATTGGATTGGCTGAAACGGCGCAGCTGCTTGCATCGTTAGTTCGGACAAGTGTAGCAAGACATTGAAGGCGAAACATTGAAAAAACGCGACACAGAAATGGTGGGAAATCTGACTCAGGATCCGCATTCCGTTCGAACGAGCGAACGTGAAAAGGTGCTCGAAGTAGCGATCGGCCGCGAGGTCCGAGCCTTTCGCAAACAGCAAAACATCACCGTCGCTGAACTGGCCCAATTGACAGGATTGTCGATCGGCATGTTGTCGAAGATCGAGAACGGCAACACATCTCCCTCGCTGACAACTCTTCAATCGCTCGCCGATGCGCTTTCAGTTCCCCTGACAAGTTTTTTCAGACAATTTGAAGAGCGCCGCGAGGCGGTTCATACCAAAGCAGGTGAAGGCGTCGAGCTGGAACGTGAAGGAACTCGCGCCAACCATCAATACAACCTGCTTGGGCATATCGGGGCCAATGGATCAGGTGTAATCGTGGAACCTTACCTGATCACTTTGACCGCTGAATCCGACGTGTTTCCGACGTTCCAACATGGTGGAATTGAGACGATTTACATGCTTGAAGGCGAGGTAGACTACCGCCACGGGGACCAGATTTATCCCCTGAAGCCCGGCGATACCCTGTTCTTTGACGCCGACGCACCCCACGGCCCGGAACGGTTGGTCAATCTGCCGGCACGCTATCTTTCAGTGATCAGCTATCCGCAGACAAACTGATCGGCTTGCGCAGCAGGAAATCTGTGGGTCTGTCATACCCCTCATGGCTGCCCGTGCTGACAATCGTGAACCCAAGCCTGGAAAATATGCGATGGTTTTCAGTGAGCTCCACGCGCGTTTGCAGTTCCAGCGCGGGCAGGCCAAGCTGCGCTGCGCGGATTGCAGCATGATCCACCAAGGACCGGAACATACCCCCGGCGGCGCTTTTGCTTTTCGAGGTTTTGGAGCGCTTCACCGGCCTGGGCTTCGTCATCATATGTCACCATCATGGCTTGCCCGTTTGTCCCAATACGTCCCCAAGTACGAAGGACGGACACTTCCCCAAACAGCGTCGGCTGCAATTCTATTCCATAGAACCGCGCCATGTTAATGTCGGGGTCCACATGGATCAGGTGGACAGGTGTGGTTGCCGTCAGTTCCATGACGCGATTGTCGGCAAACTCAGCCCGTCTGTCCAATGACATTGCGAAATCAATTCCCGTGAATGGATTCTGATCCTGAATGGAAAATGACATTGAATGCATCCGCTACTACTATAGCTGACCAATATGTAGGTAATAGGATCGGCCATGTTTCGTTTTCTACTATTTGCTTTCGTGATAGGTCTTGCCGCCAGCGCAGGCACGGCGCAGACACCGCCTTCGGCTGATGAGGTCGCGCAATACGACGGTCTCTTCGCAGCCGCTCACACCGGCAACGAAGAAATGATCCGGCAACTCGTTGCGGCAGGGGCAAACGTCAACGCACGGGACTCGCGGGGTCGCACACCAGCCCATGTGGCCGCGTTTGCTTCAGAGGACGAGGCATTGCGTGCACTGGCTGAGGCCGGTGCTGACATGAACGCGCTTGAAGGTCAGGCCTACGACGTTGTCACAATTGCGGCCGTTGCAAATGATCCAGAACTGATGACGCTCGCAATCGAGTTGGGAAACGATCCCGGACTAACGACCAGCCCTTATGAAGGAACGGCACTGATTGCAGCCGCGCATCTCGGTCATGTCGAGATTGTTCGACAGCTGATCGCTGCTGGCGCGCCTCTGGATCATGTGAACAATCTGCATTGGACAGCAGTAATCGAAGCCGTTGTGCTTGGTGACGGCGGCTTGGACCATCTTGCGGTTCTGGATGCGTTGTTGGCAGCGGGTGCTGACCGATCGCTTGCCGATCGTAACGGCACTACACCGCTCGAACACGCCGAACTGCGCGGATTTGCTAAGATGGCAGAGCGGCTAAGAAAAGAGGACTGAGGCCAGTCCAGCAGGCTGAAGCGGAGCGTTCCACCTCACAGGTGCCGATGGCAGCTTGGATGAGACCAACCTCAAATCAAGTTCCTCTCGTAGTGGAGCGGTGACAGATTTGAACACATCTCACGGGTAACGGCACAATGGACAAGATCAGAAAAAGTGAACAGGACTGCCACAGCGACCTCGAATTCGCGAGGCGTGGTTTTCTTGGCGCATCAGGCTTTAGCGCACTGACAATTGGATTGAGTGGCTCCGCTGTAGGCCAAACTTCTACAAGGGCGGACGACGCAATACCTCAACCAAGTGATCCCAAGGATGCCACATTCATGGAGCGCGCGTTCGAAATGCGTCAGTATGCGATTGATCATGGAGATCAGGGGTATGGCGCAGTTGTGGTGCGCGATAACATTATTATTGGCCAATCGTGGAGCAGGGTCATCTTGGATCAAGACCCCACGGCCCACGCCGAAATGGCCGCGATCAGGGACGCGGCGCGCCGCCTCAATGACCGAGATTTGAACCAAGCGGCCATGTACTCATCTTCCCGACCATGTCCCATGTGTGAAGCCGCGGCATACTGGGCTGGAGTCCGCCTCATGTTCTACGGCCGGAAAATCACGAGCGCAGGTTCGCCGAAGCTTTGCAGTTAGAATGGTTCTCAGCCATCAGCGACGTTTCATTTTGCATTCGCCTCCCACGGTGGGAAGTCGGCCCAAACCAGACCTGCGTTGTACCTTCGGAACGCTGCAGCGCAGCCCGCATTGCCGACATTCGCTGCACCGCCAAAGTTTGGGTTGTCATAAACTAATAGTCTACGGGTTAACCAATCATTTATCCCTGTGGAACGAGCAACCGCTTCTTGACCAAAAAATTCCCAAAAGGATGACAGGATACGGATATCTTTTTCGACGGCGATCAATGGTTTCCCCCATCGGAGGCTTGTAAATAAGCGATATTCACGCCGCCTTTACATAGGGCTACGTTACATAGGTGCGCACCGGAGCATATCATACATAACGTTTCGATCCTCTTACACACGCGCATAAAGGGCAGATTCTTCAATCTGCCCTTCTCTATTGCACCAATTAATAAGAAACGGCGCAATTCTGTTCTCTTGTTCCGAATTAGGCTGCTAAGGCTTTCTTTGCAGCGGCGGATTCTTTGGTGATGTCTCTGCCGGCGGTCATCAGCAACTCGACAGTGTCTATCAGGGCTTTCTTGGCGATCTCGGCAAAAGCAAACATCATTTCAGTGGCGTCTTCGGTAGCGCCCGACAAAAAATCTGTGGCAGCTTTTGCGTACTCAGTTGGCTCCGCCTTGGCTTTTGACACTTCGGTCAGCTTGACAATGGTATCTTTGGTCCACACGCTGGAAATATCCGTTGATTTTTCAGCCGCTTCTAATGAAATGCGCGACAGTTTTTCGCTCAGCGATGTGGAAGTTCTGAACGCATTTTCGAAGACTGCGGCTTTGAGGGGAAATTCGCCCATCGCATCTTTCCAAATCGCTGTGAAGTTCTGGATTTTTTCCATTGTCTTAAGTCCTAGTGTTTTGCGGGCCCACCCCGCATTATCTCCAATTGAGATTTTATCCTTTCTGCGACACAGCAATGCAAGGAGATAAGTTTACGCTAGGGAAAGCAGTGGAACGGAAGCGTTTTCAAAAACTTGCTTGCGAGCAACTTAGTCTCCGACGCCGGTGTCAACGGCATGGAACCCGAATCGCTAGTATCACTGGCCGCGGGTGCTTGACCGGTGCTGTCAGACAAATTCGAACCTGTCTCCGTTAGGCCAAAAGAACTGTCCTTTATACAGCACCAATATACAGCACCAAGTTTGCGCAACTCGGCAAGAGCGGCGGACCGTGTCAGCTTGAGGGTGTCTCGGCTGGTGAGCGATCTTTCCTGGTTGAAATGGTTTTAGACGGAGGAGTGGACGGAGGCGAATTTCAGCAAACTTCGCATACGCTTGAAACGTTGCATGGTGCGTTCTCTTCGTCGGAACGGCAGGGGCATTGCTAACTTGATTGCACGCGGCTGATGGCTGTCTGGCCCGCGTCCGTCAAGCGGTCATTTCGAGAGCGTACGTTCACCCCCGTCGGCCAGCATCCATCTGCCTTCCGGCCAGAAGGCGTGGAATGCAAAGGCGAACATGACATCATGGGCGATATCCTGTCCCGATGCGTTACGCACCCGGACTGAGCCTACATCGCGCCCCTTGGCGATGCGCCCGGTGTCGAGGGCCGAGGCCTGCCCCGCGCGCCAGGAGAGCGTTATCCCGGCCTCAGAGATCTCGCCCTCTGCTCTCAGCCTCTCCAGAGTCCAGGCTTTGTCGCCGACGCGGATCACGCGCGCCAGTGGGTTGATGCCATGGGGCGGGTTTTCACCGGAATAGAGAAAGGGCCGCGACAGGGTGTCATAGCCGCGATAAGGGTTGCGCCCATAGTCGCGAATATAGGCCGGTTCGTTCATCACCAGCCCATCCGGGTTACGGCTGCTGAACTCCTCCCAGCTTTCCATCCAAGTGGGCAGGGTCTTCAATTCGGTGCCTGTCAGATCGCCGACGATGGCCCGGCCGATGGCCTGCTGCCACCAGCTTTCAGTTTCGCGGTCATACATCACCATGTCGGAATGGCGCAGCTTACCTGAGACGCCGAATGTGAGCGTGCCCGCAGCTGTCACTGTACCCTAATTAATCAGAATCTTGTCTGAAATTGTCCTGCAAAATCAATGATAGTTTGTACTCTTAATTTTCATATTGTACCGC
>NZ_JBQFLY010000043.1:0-4849 GCF_056531545.1 Ruegeria sp. N10
AAACGGTAGCCCTTCAGGCGTGGCATCTCAGCTGGTATATTCATGGAGACCGGCTAAACAGCCTCAGGTGCGACTGCAAGTTGGCAATCCCTACTGAACTCATAGATTGCTCAAAAGTCTCGACGAATTGGCGACAGCATTATGAGACCAAGGCGCCTTACTTAATTTGTAAAGACTTCCAATTAGTTGAGTCGATGGGAAATGCACTCAATGTGATTGCTGGATTTTCAACAGCATTACGTTACCGTGGTTTCAACGAGCGCACAGACGAAACTCTTCTGGAGGATGAAACTTGTCAGTAAGGCTGTTAGTCACCGCAGTGATTTTGAACTTTGGTCTGAATCCTTCTGTTGTCATTGCGCAGGACAGCCAAACGAAGCCTAAAGTGACCGTGACGTCGGCAGAGATGAAACAGGTATCTTTGACCGAAGTGTTCACTGGCCGGATCGAGGCGTTGGATCGTGTCGACCTGATCGCGCGCGTACCTGGATTTGTGAAGTCCATTAATTTCAAGGACGGCTCCAGCGTTAAAGCGGCGGATGTCCTGATCGAGATCGAACCGGATTTCTACGAGGCGACCGTCACGGAAATTCAAGGACAAATCCAAGCCGCACAAGCGGCAAAAAAACTTGCCGATATCGAACTTGATCGACAGCAAAAACTCTACTCATCAGGTGACACGCCCGAAGCGGTCGTCCAGAAAGCGGAGGCTCAGCAAGGTGAGGCCGATGGACATGTGCTTGAGCTACAGGGCAGCCTGCAAAACGCTCAGCTGAACCTGTCTTACACAAAAATAACTGCGCCATTTGACGGCAGGATCGGATTGACGGACTTGTCCGCTGGCGCATTTGTCAGCCCCGAGGGCGGAACCCTGTTGTCGCTATCTAGCATCGACCCCATCCACGTGACCTTTCCAGTTACCGAAGCCGAACTGCTTGAATTTCGCTCGCGGCGCGCCAAGGCGTCCGGCACCGAACCATTGAAGCTGCAGTTGATCCTCGCCGATGGTACCACTTATGGAGAATCGGGCAGCATCGAAGTGATTGATACTCAGGTACAATCAGGAACGGATTCCGTTCTGGTGCGCGGTTCCTTCGCCAATCCTGATGGACAACTCATTGACAACCAACTGGTACGCATTGTTGTTACCGATCCAACAAGTGATAAATTTCTGGTGATCCCTGCCAAGGCTTTGCAGAAAGACCAGTCTGGTTACTTTGTCTTCACGATCGGGAGCGACAATAAGGTTGTCAAAAAGCAGATCCAACTTGACCGGACCGAAGGAACCGAGGCTGTCATTTCAGACGGTTTGAGTGAAGGCGATAAGGTTATTACCGATGGCCTGCAAAGGGTCCATGCAGGTGTTGAGGTTAGCATTTCGACACCCCAGAACGCACCATCAAGCGCCAGCGGGAACTGACCCCATGATCTCGCAACTGTTCATTCGCCGCCCCAGATTTGCCATTGTCATTTCGGTGGTGATCACGTTGGCCGGTCTGATCTCGATTACGCAGCTACCGGTAGAACAGCTTCCGGACATCGTGCCACCGCAGGTTCAGGTTTCGACCAAGTACCCCGGGGCCGGAGCCGAAGTGGTCGAGTCAACCGTTGCCCAGATCATCGAAGAACAGGTGATCGGCGTTAGTGACATGCTCTACATGAAGTCAACCAGTGGTTCGGATGGCAGCTATAATTTACAGGTTACGTTCGCGCCCGGAACCGATCCAGATATTAACGCCGTCAATGTTCAGAACCGTGTCAGCCTCGCCATGTCCGCATTGCCCGAAGAAGTCACCCGCGGAGGTGTCAGCACCAAAAAGAAGTCCTCGGCTTTGTTGCAGGTCGTAGCCATTACCTCGGATGACCCGAAGAACGACGATTTGTTCCTGTCGAATTTCGCAACAATCAACGTTCTGGACAGTATTAAAAGAACACCCGGTGTGGGCGATGCGACCTTGTTCGGGGCACTTGACTACTCAATGCGGATCTGGCTCGACATCGACAAGATGACAAGTCTTTCGGTGACTGTCGACGACGTGATCGCCGCGCTCAACGCACAGAATGTTCAGGCAGCCGTGGGACGTGTTGGTGCGCAACCGATGACAGACGATCCGACCTTTCAACTGAACATCCAGACCCAGGGCCGGCTAAGCAGCATCGCCGAATTCGAAGAGGTGATCGTGCGCGCCCTTCCAGACGGCTCATTTGTTCTGATCAGTGATATCGCGCGGGTAGAGCTTGGCGCAAAAACTCGGGATTCCTTCTCCTCGTTCGACAACAAGCCCGCAGCGATGATTGGTGTCTACCTTGAGCCCGGTGCGAATGCTCTTGATACTGCAAAGGGTATAAACACCGCGCTGACAGGTTTGCAAAGCGCCTTTCCCGATGGTGTCAACTGGAGCGTTCCCTACAATTCAGTAACCTTCGTCCGGGCCAGTATCGAAGAAGTCGTGAAAACGCTTATACAAGCGTTTGCTCTGGTAGTGATTGTCGTCTTTTTGTTTCTGGGCAACCTGCGGATGGCCCTGATCCCGCTGATCGCGGTTCCGGTATCGCTTGTTGGCGCACTGGCGTTCATTTTGGCATTGGGTATTACGCTCAATACCGTCTCGCTGCTGGCGCTGGTACTTGCGATCGGCATCGTCGTGGACGATGCGATCGTGGTGATCGAAAACGTCGAAAAGGTAATGGGCGAAAACCCTGAGATGACCGTGGCCGAAGCCACCGGCGAGGCAATGAAACAGATTACGGCCCCCATTTTGGCCATAACCTGTGTGCTGCTGTCGGTGTTTGTACCGGTTGCATTCATTCCCGGCATTACGGGAACGATGTTCCAACAATTCGCTGTGGCTGTTTCCTTTTCAATGCTTATTTCTGCTTTGAACGCCCTGACACTCAGCCCGGCCCTGTGCGCGGTGCTGCTGCACCGTGAAAGCGCCCCCAGGCGTGGACCGCTGGCCTGGATATCGCGCCGCATAGACAACGCGCGCGATGGCTATGCCTATGCGGTCTCAATCCTCGCCCGACGGACAATCCTGGCTGTTTTACTGCTCGGTTTTGCACTTTTTGGCGCAGGATGGCTGTTCAAGACCACACCTTCCGGGTTTCTTCCCGTCGAAGATCAAGGGGCATATTTCGTTGAAGTCGCGCTACCCGAAGGCGCCTCGATCAATCGCACATCCAAAGTGATGGAGGACGTTTCGACCATCATCAAATCCGCACCGGGCGTGCAGGATGTCATGACAGTCACGGGCTTCAGCTTTGTCGACGGCCTGAACAAGTCGAACAGTGGGTTTGGCATCGCGATCATGCAACCGTTTAAAGATCGAACCGATCCGGCCTTATCCGTAAGATCCTCGATCCGGCATGTCCGGCGCGAGTTTGCCGGGTTGGAAGACGCCATTGCCTTTCCTTTCAATCTGCCCCCGATCCTTGGTCTGGGCACTGGTGCCGGGTTCGAGTTCGAGCTTTTGGACTTGCATGGCGACAGCGTTTCAGATCTTGGTGCAACTGCGGCGGGGTTCGTCACAACCGCCAACGCCGACCCCCGGTTGTCGGGCGTTTACACGACATTCTCTGCGCAGTCGCCAAAACTGAATCTCGACCTCGATCGTAAAAGGCTTCAGACGCTTGGCGTGAATGTCGACGACCTGTTCCGGGCCATGCAGGTCACTTTGGGCGGGTATCACGTGAATGACATGAACCTGTTCGGTCGGACGTGGCAGGTCAACTTACAAGCAGATGAGAAATACCGGGCCAATGTCGGAGATATTGCTCGCATTCATGTCCGAAATCACGACGGAGATATGGTGCCAGTGCGCGCCGTGGCGAAGGTAGAGCTCATTCTGGGTCCGCAATTGCTCGCCCGCTACAATAATTTTCAGGCCGTCACCATAAACGGTGGACCGTCTCCGGGCGTATCAATGGGCGAGGCCATCGCGGCGATGGAAGAAATTGCAGCCCAAACTCTGCCAGAAGGCTACAGCTACGATTGGACCGGAACCGCGCAGCAAGAGATTGAGGCCGCCGGAAAGACACCTGTTGTTCTGGGGCTTGCTTTGCTATTCGCATATCTCTTCCTTGTTGCGCTTTACGAGAGTTGGACGATACCGCTTGCGGTCCTTTACTCGGTCACGTTTGCGGTGTGCGGCGCGTTGGGTGCGCTGCTGTTGCTGGGTCTCCAGAACAACCTATACGCCCAGATCGGATTGGTGGTCCTGATAGCGCTTGCCGCCAAGAATGCAATTTTGATCGTCGAATTCGCAATGGATCGGTACCGGCAAGGTCAGAACGCCGTGGATGCAGCTATTCAGGGCGCCCGTGCGCGGTTCCGAGCGGTCATGATGACCAGCTTTGCATTTATTGCAGGGTTATACCCGCTGATTGTGGCCGACGGTGCCTCTATGCTCGCTCGCAGAGGTGTAGGTACGCCGGTTTTCGGAGGGATGATTGCAGCTGCCCTTGTTGGCATATTTGTCATCCCGTCCCTTTACATCATCGCGCAGCGGTTCAGGGAAAAAGTGCACGGCAAAACACCAAATCTCACAGGAGAATGATCATGAGCCTGCTGGTACAATACACTCTCAAATTAGAAAGCGATCGCGAAGCACAGACCGTCGCAATGAAGGCATTGGTTGACGGTTTGAAATCAGAAGGCATCGATGGCCTGCACTATTCGTGTTTTTCCACAGAAGACCCGTTACGTTTTTTTGGCGTATTGGAGTTTCCTAATGACACGACGAAACAAGCATTTCTGAATTCGGTATTGCCAAGTTGTTGCCGGCCGATTGTGAAGCATTGGAAAAAGTAGGGTTATGCTGCCATTTCGGCGGTGTAAGCGGCCCAGAGA
>NZ_JBQFLY010000044.1:0-4421 GCF_056531545.1 Ruegeria sp. N10
ACCAACAGAGGACAACCATGAAACAGAAGAGATCAATTTATGCGGTTTTGGCGTTCGGTTTACTGACGGCGACGGCTGCGGCATCGGAAACGGAATTGACAGTATACACTGCTGTTGAGGCTGAGGATCTTGCGCGGTATGCGGAGACGTTCAATCAGAGCAATCCGGATATCAAGATCAACTGGGTCCGGGACTCGACGGGGATCATCACCGCGAAACTGCTGGCTGAACGGGACAACCCACAGGCGGATGTGGTCTGGGGGTTGGCTGCGACCTCTCTGCTGCTGTTGAAATCCGAAGGGATGCTGGAGCCTTATGCCCCGGCTGGCGTAGACAAGCTGGATGCGAAATTCGTCGATGGTGACAACCCGCCTGCCTGGGTTGGCATGGACGCCTGGGTTGCCTCGATTTGCTACAACACGGTTGAGGCGGAAAAGGCCGGGCTGAAGCCGCCGACCTCGTGGAAGGACCTGACTGATCCGATGTACAAGGATCAGGTTATCATGCCGAACCCGAATTCCTCTGGCACGGGGTTCCTTGATGTGTCCAGCTGGCTTCAAATGTTTGGTGAAGAAGGTGGCTGGGAATACATGGATGCGCTGCACGAGAATATTGCGCGCTACACCCATTCCGGCTCGAAGCCTTGCAAACTGGCGGCGGCGGGCGAGATCCCGATTGGTATTTCTTTTGCGTTCCGTGGGGCGAAATCCAAAGCTGATGGCGCACCGCTGGAAATCATTGTGCCTTCGGAAGGCGTCGGCTGGGACATGGAAGCAACCGCGATTGTGGCCGGCACTGCAAATCTGGAAGCCGCGCAGAAGCTGGTGGACTTCACCGTCACCAAAGAGGCCAACGAGATGTACAATACCGGCTATGCGGTCGTGGCGTATCCCGGCGTTGCAAAACCGGTTGAACACTTCCCAGAGGGTCTTCTGGATGCGATGATCAACAATGATTTCGAATATGCCGCCAACAATCGCGCGGCAATCCTGAAGGAATGGCAGTCTCGCTATGACGGAAAGTCTGAAGCGAAGTAATTCCATTGGCAGGAGGGGCTTTTGTGCTTCTCCTGCCCGCCACTCTCTTGTTCCCACCAACACAACCAACTCACCCGGCGCGCACCGGCCAGGATCGGTCGTGCCCGAGGTGCAGATGTGAGGACCTCTCCCGTGCTTCAGAAAACACCACCCGGTGAACTGTATCTCAGCATCCAGAATTTGTGGAAAGCGTTCGGCAGCTTTCTGGCACTCAAGGACATCTCTCTTGAAATCAAAGAAGGTGAATTCATTTGTTTCCTCGGCCCGTCCGGCTGCGGCAAGACCACCTTGTTGCGGGCGATTGCAGGGCTGGATCTGCAGACCAAGGGTACGATTATGCAGGATGGCAAGGACGTCTCCAACCTGCCTCCGTCCGAGCGCGATTTCGGGATTGTGTTCCAGTCCTATGCGCTGTTCCCGAACCTGACGATCGAAAAGAACATCGCATTTGGCCTTGAAAACACGGGCCGCAGCAAGTCGGATATCGCGGTTCGGGTGAGCGAGCTGCTGAACCTTGTTGGTCTGCCGGATCAGGGCAGGAAATACCCGGCGCAATTGTCCGGTGGCCAGCAGCAGAGGATTGCGCTGGCCCGCGCCATTGCAACCAATCCCGGTCTGCTGCTGCTGGACGAACCCCTGTCGGCGCTGGACGCCAAGGTGCGCGTTCACCTGCGGCATGAGATCAAGGAATTGCAGCGCAAGCTGGGTGTGACCACCGTGATGGTGACGCACGATCAGGAAGAAGCGCTGGCCATGGCCGACCGCATCGTGGTGATGAACCACGGGGTGATCGAACAAGTTGGATCGCCCACGGAGATCTACCGCGAACCGGCCAACCTGTTCGTGGCTGACTTTATCGGTGAAATGAACCAGATCCAGTCTCAGGTTACGAAAGGCGGGCGGTTGAGCGTCGGGGAAAAGACCTTTGCCTGCCTCAGCCACACGTTCAATGATGGAACCCCTGTCATTGCGGCCATTCGTCCCGAAGACATCATCCCTCATGAAGCTGGTTATCTTGACACGGGCGGCAATCGGAACTGCATCGAGGTCACGCTCGATGAAATGGAGTTTCTGGGCTCGTTCTGGCGCTGCCGCCTGAACAACGAGCGGTTCGGATCTTCGGAACTGATCGCGGATTTTTCGATCAACGCCGTGCGTCGTCTTGAGCTGGAAGAGGGGTGCAGCATGGTGATTGAGCTTCCCGAGAACCGCCTGATGGCGTTTGACCTTCCGGAGGCTGCGGCATGAGCACGATGTCGACCAATCAGGACACATTGCCTGTCGGGCCGGATATCAGGCCCAGGCTCAGCCGCGATGACATCCTGATGCGCGGAAGCATGATGGTGATCGCGCTCTATCTGATCGTGACACTGGCACTGCCGCTTTACACGATGCTTTCCAAGTCCTTCTCGACCTACCGGGTCGAGCTGTCCCAGTATGAGTTTCAGGTCAGTGATGAAGCGGGTGTGTTCGACGGAACGATCCTGACGGCTGACGAACTGAACAGGCAATTGGGGGTGTATTCCGACACCGATCTGACAACCGGCTCGGACGGGCGTTTGCCGGTGACCGGGTTCTTTCCGGATTTCAGCTTTCGCAGCCCGGTCATGTACCAGATGCGGAACACGACGGAGGCCGGGCGCTTTCTGGTCGGGTCGACTTTGAACGAAGGCACCGATTGGGTCGAGCTTGATTCCAACACGTTCCGCCGGGTGCAGATGCGGCCGGTTCAAGCGCGGGGTCTGGGCAACTTCATCAACTACTTCTCGACACCAGCCCTGTTCAACTCGATCAAGAATTCCCTTTGGATTTCGGTTGTCAGCACAATCGTTACGGTGACGCTGGCGTTCTGGTTTGCCTATGCGCTGAACCGAAGCTGCATGCGGTTCAAGGGGGTCTTTCGCCTGATCGCGATGGCGCCGATTCTGGTTCCCTCGCTGCTGCCGGGCATCGCGCTGGTCTACCTGTTCGGCAATCAGGGGATGATCAAGGAGTTGTTGTTCGGTGCCAGTATCTACGGCCCCATAGGCATCGTGATCGGATCGGTCTTCTTTACCTTTCCACACGCGTTCCTGATCATATCGACTGCGCTCGCGATATCGGATGCGCGGTTGTACGAGGCCGCTGTCAGCTTGCGCTCTACCCCCTGGCGGACATTCTGGACCGTTACCATACCCGGCGCGCGCTATGGCCTGATTTCCGCAGCCTTTGTCGTGTTCAATCTGGTGATCACCGATTTCGGCCTGCCAAAGGTGATCGGCGGCCAGTTCAACGTGCTTGCCGTGGATATCTACAAACAGGTGATCGGCCAGCAGAACTTTGAGATGGGCGCCGTGGTCTCGGTGGTTCTGGTCATCCCCGCAATTCTGGCTTTTGCCATCGACCGGATGGTTCAGTCCAAGCAGGTGGCGCTGCTTTCTGCGCGCTCGGTTCCATATCAGGCAACACCAAACCCAAAGGCTGATCGCATATTCCTGATCTACTGCAGCTTGGTCGGCCTGTTCATCATTGGTCTTCTGGCCGTGTGTCAGTTTGCGGCGCTGATCAAGTTCTGGCCCTACGATCTGAGCCTGAGCCTCAAGAACTACCAGTTCGACAAGATGGATGGCGGCGGCTGGGGGTCGTATTTCAACTCGATCAAACTGGCTTTCCTGACGGCGGTGATCGGCACGACGGTTGTCTTCTTCGGGGCGTATCTGGTGGAAAAATCGAACGGCTTCAAAACCGGACGGTCGATCTTTCAGATGTTCGCCATGCTGCCGATGGCCATCCCGGGCATGGTTCTGGGGCTGTCCTATATCTTCTTCTTCAACAACCCGTCCAATCCGTTCAATGCGATCTACGGCACCATGGCAATCCTGGTGGTTTGCACGGTGACGCATTTCTATACCGTATCGCACCTGACGGCGGTCACCGCTCTCAAGCAGATGGATAAAGAGTTCGAGTCGGTGTCAGCCTCTCTCAAACAGCCAACAATGAAGCTGTTTGCCCGCGTGACGGTGCCGGTCTGCCTGCCTGCGGTGCTGGATATCTCGATCTATCTGTTCGTCAACGCAATGACGACCGTGTCGGCGGTTGTGTTCCTCTATTCACCCAAAACCACACTCGCGTCCATCGCGGTGCTGAACATGGATGATGCCGGGGACATCGCACCCGCAGCCGCAATGGGCATGATGATCTTCTACACCAACGCCGCCGCCCGGATCTTCCACCTGATGGCATCAAAAGGCATCCTGGCCCGCACACAGGCCTGGCGCAGCAGGTAATCCACAAAAAAACTCAAGAACCCGCCGGTCACATGTCTCCGGCGGTTTCCTTCTCCCCAAGAACCCGCTCCGCAAAGTCCATAAACGCCCGTATGATCTTGACATCGCGACGCTGGGA
>NZ_JBQFLY010000045.1:0-4015 GCF_056531545.1 Ruegeria sp. N10
CGGTATAGGATTGAGAGAAGGTCGCAGTGAAAATGGGATAGCCTTCGAGCAAGCATTCCAAGCTGCAAGCCGCGCGATTCTGAGGTGTGGAACCAATGGTCTGCCAATTCCTAAAAATGGACCAACACGCTTGGAGGTAGTTTTTGACCCTGACACAATGCGTGTCGCCCCCGATCCGAACGATTGGAAATAAGGTGATTCTTGCGACGGAAGACATCTATTTTCTTTGGGGTGTATCCCCTCAGCATACGTTGTGTCTCGACTCTCATTGGAGGGCGTGAGATGAACAAGTTATGCGAAAGGCTATATCCTACATTGTCACGGGAGTCGGCGTGATGATTGTGATGCTGAACCGACTTGCTTCCGGCCACACCCTTCCAGGTGATTTGAACGCAATATGGATTGCATATCTCAGTGAATTAACGCCAGCCGCATGGATATTGGTGTTGGTGGGGGTGGGAATGATCCTATGGAGTCATTGGCCTGATATCAAAGCTCGGATATTTGGAATTGAGCAGTCAAAGGGTATCCAGTGGATCAGTCTAGCGGAGTCTTTGAAGCGTCATCAATCTGGTTACTCCAAAGTCCACCTAACCTCTGTTTCTGCTCAACAGCCGATTTGTGTTCGTCTTAGCTCTGCTTTCAAAAGCGCGGGATGGAAAGTAGGGGGAGTGTTGCTCAGCTACGACTCTCACCCGAATGCGGGTGCATATAACTACGTCGAAGGGATTAAAATTTCTGGTCACAATCGAAATTTGATCAACACCCTAAAGCGGGACATGGAGAACGCGGGATTTTCTGATATAATTACCGAAGAGTTAGATATTGGCGGGATCACCCCCGACCACCCAAAATGGCCTCATGTTCAAGCAAGTGCTAGTATTTTGATTGGTCATCCTACACCAAAGGAATGATAATGGGGACACTTTCGTCAGCTCAAAAAAATGGCAAAATCGATGACTTCATCAAAGAGCATGAAGCCGTTCCTGATGGCGACCTCGACAAGTTGGACGCCGTGATTAAGCGCCCAACTCAGGGAACCGCGAAAGCAACTCCGAAAGCATCGTCTCAGGACGCATCCGACGATTGAAGCGGTACTCAAACTCTTTGACGTAACGCTCAAGATGCTTGTGCGACACGCTGGTATGGGTGCCAGCAATCGACTTTTTCAGATGGTTAAAGAAAGACTCAATCTGGTTGGTGCTGACGCCTTCCGGGGTGGCGTATTCACCCTGAGAATGGTTGACGGTCTTGTGGGTGTATTCGGTCGGCAGAAAGGATTTCTGGTAACCTTGCAGCTCGTCTGTGTGGAGTTCTGAGCCAACCTCAACGTTCTCGTGAATGGCTCTGCGAAGGGTGTTCTTTCTCTGGTCGGGAATGACTTTCAGGATCACATCGCCGTGGCGTTCCATCATACCCATGACAACGGCCTTACGCTCACGCCAGTCCATTCCGGTGGTGACGCCGCCATAGAACGTCTCATCGACCTCTACGACTTCACCAGCGCCGCCCACAGGCTCGTCACCGTCGATTGCGGCCATGTGTTCACGGATCAGCGCTGCCATGCGCCACGCGGTCTTGTAGGTCACACCAAGCTGACGCTGCAACTCCTTGCCGCTGACGCCGTGCTTAGACGTGGTGAACAGGAAGATTGCATAGAACCAGAGTTGCAGCGGTGTACGGCTCTTTTCGAAGATAGACCCGACCATCGGGTGAATGTGGTGGCCGCACCACTGGCACGAATAGGCTTTCTCAGACGCCAGAGGATACCACTTCGCAGGGCGATTGCACTTAGGGCATTCATGGCCCTGACCGAAGCGAACGTTGAACAAATGCTCAAGGCAAGCTTCGTCACTCGGGAACTGTTGGAAGAACTGGCGAACGGTTGTCTGTTTCATACCAAGGATATGGGAATGCGACTACCGTATGTCAAGGGGATACACCCCTTTTCTTTTGACATAATGTATATTACACGAGTTTGGATTTCACACTCACCCTAAGACAATCCCGTTTGTCCCCTACACTACCAGTTCACACAGCACCGGATTCTAACCCCAATGGGTTTTGACTTCTGTCAGCCATTCAAGACCGTCCCCGATTCCCCACTCCAATGGCTTGATTGCTCATCATATTTTGAGGTCACCCTAGCAATGAAAGGACAGCACATGGGACGCTACAACGGCAACGACCACAGCAAAGACGAGAACGACAACCACTCGGATCAGATGAACCCGAACAACGACACATATTGGACCGACCGGGGCCACGACGAGCGGCCGGACGACTGGGAAAGCGTCTACGACGACGACTAAGGAGTCAGCGCGGGGACGTAGGAGGTCTCTAGGTTCAGAGCCTCCTGCAATCTCTCTTTAGGCATAGCCTGAAGTTCCCGATAATCGTCAAACGGAGAGATCGGATCAAGCGTTAGGTTGCTGGTTTGTCGTAGACGCTCAAATGCCCGCTGACAGAAGCTGGCTGTGTTTGCGAGCATAAAGAGTGCGATATCCGATCTCTCATCCAGCCTTGATTTCGTGCACAGGTTTGCATGAACACTAAGACAAACATGGTGCGCTGGAATACTGGTGCCAGCCCGAAACCTTTTAGCCTCTCTGTGTGTGCTGGGCTCTGCGGGAAGATCAAACGCCTTCCTGTAAAAGTCAGCGTTGGTCTCAATGCCACTGATTTTCTTTGCTCGATCCAGGAAATACCGGATGGCCTCAAGATTGCCTGTGTCTGGGTTTCTCGAAGCGAGCAAATCAGCAAAACTCCAGAAAGCTTTTTCCGAAGGGTTCCTTTCAGCACTCTCAATACTCAACATGCGAAGGAACGCAAATAGCCCCAAGGTTTGTGCCGGAAAATGCCAGTCATCCGAGAGATCTGCCTCATTTGTTCGGAGCGCAGAAAGATACCATTGCATTGTATCCGTATGCGCCCAAGGCAGCTGGGCAATCATATCAATCGCCTCTGAGCGCCTGTTCACCTGCCAAAGGGCTCGACAAACGATAGACCCTCTCGCCAACTTTGTAGTGAAGTCCGCCGTCTGCGGGGCCCAGTTTTTCATCCGGGCAGATAGCAAAAAGCGAGACCAGTCGGACTCCCTTTCACTTGGTGGAGCCTGATTGAAAAATTCCACATCAGCCTCACCGTAATTTAGCTTTCGCAGCAATGCATCAAATGCGTCCAGAAAATCCTGACCACCCTTACTGTTCGCCATCTGCGACATAGGAGTGTTCTTCGCGCGAGCACGCTGAGCTGCCCGGTAAGCTCGCTCGTTGCCGCTTTTACTACCCAAAATGAAGGTGGTCAGATTGCCACCAACAACTCTGTAGACATCATCAGGCTCTGAAAAGAAGTACATTTTTAGCTCAGTAGTTTCAATGGGTCCAAGCAATTGACCAAGACGAGTTTCGGTAGGCCTTGGCTATCGCCTTCCTGAAGGCGTCAAGACGCTGTCCGATGGCGGCTCTGAAAACAAACTCAAAATCCAGACGAAGACTATGGCAACATTTTCTTGGTATCAGCGCTATCGACTCTGAGCCCAGGTATTTCAGTGTTCATTAGTGCGATAACAATCGCGGACGCGATCTCCGCTGGCCCAATAATACCCTCATCATTGAAATCTGCACCAGCCTCAATTTGAGCCGATCTCACCCAGTCCTCCAGCTCAAGCTGGCCAGACATATAGAGATCGTAGTCTATGCGAAATTTTCCAATTCTCATCATTCTAGTCCGCCGTATTAGATGTGTCGGACCTAAAAATGCATGTGAGGGGGCTGCAACATGGGATTCATCCCATGTTGTCGGAACATCTCCCATAATGAGAAGATCCCGTGATGTTGTCCACTCACGTGAAAATTAACTTTACGTGAAAGTACTTTTTACGATATTTGATGCATAACGTGAACTGGCTAATCGTGAGGACTACCTGTTGATTTCCGCTGAGAAGTGACCCGGTATTTTCACCGAGATTTGACCCACCTTTGTTTATGTCTCAGCGTTTATGTTGTGGTCAATG
>NZ_JBQFLY010000046.1:0-3962 GCF_056531545.1 Ruegeria sp. N10
GGCTTCCTCCCTGAGAGATTTTCCAACGCGGGCCACGGTCGGCCCCAGTCCAAACCTTGCACTCTGGCCCGCATCAGAAAATCTTCATCGACCCGGTCATCTGGCTGTTTTGCTCAGATGACAGCTAAGCGTCGGTGAGCGGTCGCTGGGTGCAGAGATTTCAAACTTTCAGCCGCGAACGACCGCTTAGCGTGTGAGCAGACGCTGTTCAAAAACCCGGCAATGACTGCATCGCGGACATAGCAGACTTTTGATATTGCTAGTTGGACGTCTGCTCTGTTGACGGAGCCGAAACCTAGTTCTCAGCGCTGGCGATCTGAGAGATGCGCTGAAACTTCTTTCGGTACGCTGCGGGAGACATTCCTGTTCCGCGTTTGAACACGCGCCGGAAGGAAGCGGGATCATCGTAGCCGACAGCAGAGCCGACATCGTCACCCTTTTGTTGAGCGGTCTCCAGCATTTGCTTGGCCTCCTCGACGCGCAGCGCTTGTACGTATTCAATCGGTGTGAAACCCGTTGCTGCACGGAAGCGTCGGGAGAATGTTCGGGGGTTCAGTCCTGACCGCTCAACCATTTTCTCGACGGGATTGGTTGTGGCGTAATTGTCAGCGATCCACAGTTGGCACTCCGAAATCGGACCATCGCTGGATTCCATAGGTCTGGTCATCACCGAATAAGGCGACTGTCCTTCAGAGTGACCGCTGATGAGAAAGACCTTGGCTGTTTCTATCGCGGTTTTGTATCCGCAGAACCGGGCGATCAGATAGACCGTCAAATCATGCCATGCGCTGACACCTCCAGCAGTGACGATCCGGTCGGTTTCGGCAGCAAGGCACAGAACGGATTCATTTCGAAAGGTGATTTCAGGGAAATGTCGTTGAAACATGTCGCGATATGCCCAATGGGCAGTTGCCTCATGTCCGTTCAGAAGCCCGGACTCAGCCAGCAGCAAGGACCCCGAACAAACGGAGGAGAGCAGTGCGCCATCGGCGTGCATTTTCCTGAGCCATGCGATTTCACGTGGATAGCGGCCCTTTGGAACATCGTAGATCGACGTATACATATCGCAAATAACCACTGCATCCGGCGGGGCCAGATCGCTAATGGCGGCATGAGGTTCGACCGGTATGTTGCCGATGCAGTGAAAAGGCTTTCCGTCTGCAGACACGATCTTGATGTCCAGCAATTCATCCCCAGGCGCACCATTCACCATGTCGGGGTAAACAGCGCCTGCGGAGAGCAGAACATCGTAAAGCCCGTAAAGAACGGATGCTGATGTTTCTGGTGCCGCAAGAAGGGCAATTGTCGGTTTGCGTTGGGATGACATAGGCATTCCTGTCATATTTGGCACTGTTTTGTCGGATTTGGATTCTCTTTATGTCTATTATGCCACGTATCTGGCGAAGTTGCCACTGATACCATGTCCTCAAATTCCTTACTGTACAGGAAGCAAACGTTAGGAGGGATGACATGGACGGTCTTGAAACAACGAGTATAGAAGACATCCCGGGATTTTCCGGGGAAGTCATATTGCCCAAGTCACAGACGTATGACACCGCCCGCGCTGTTTGGAATGCCATGATTGACCGTCGCCCCGGCATGATTGTTCGGTGTCGCAATAGCGAGGACGTCATTGCGGCAGTCAATCATGCGCGCGCCCATGATCTGCCAATCTCGATCCGTGGTGGCGGACATAATGTTGCCGGTCACGCGGTCTGTGACGATGGGTTGATGATTGATCTCAGTGGTATGCGCGCGGTCTCAATTGATCCGGACAAGCGAATTGCGTCGGTCGACGGTGGCGCATTGTGGTCCGATGTCGATGCCGCAAGCCAAAAGCACGGCTTGGCCACACCCGGCGGGCTGATTTCTGATACGGGCGTTGCAGGGCTGACGCTTTCAGGTGGGATCGGCTGGCTGCGCGCAAAGCACGGGCTTTCGATTGATAACCTTGTCGCTGCAGAGGTGGTGACGGCCAAAGGACAACTGGTTCGGGCCAGCGAGGATGAAAATGCAGACCTGTTGTGGGCGCTCAAGGGCGGTGGCGGCAATTTTGGCGTCGTCACCCGGTTCGAATTCGCCCTGCATCCCATTGGTCCCGAAATCATGTTCGCGGCACCAATCTATGCGGTTGAAGACGGGCCGGAGCCAATCCGTGCCTGGCGCGAAATGATGAAGAAGCACGGCGGCCTCGTCGGATCGCTTTGCGAATTTTCGACGGCCGGTGGCGAGGATTTCGCGGAGAAGGATCAGGGCAAGCGCGTTTATACGCTGGCGTGCGTGTTCAATGGAGATGCTGACGAAGGCGAGGCGTTGTTGCAGCCGCTACGAGAACTCGGCACGATGGTCGCCGACTTTTCCGGCCGAATGAACTACTGCGAGGTTCAGCAACTCTTCGATACCCTGATGCCTGCGGGTGATTTTCGATGCTACTGGAAAGCACGGTATCTGACCGATCTCTCAGACGAGATGATTGATCTTGCCATGCAGAACGCACTTTCAGCACCTTCTGACAATTCGATTTCCTCTTTGTGGAGTTTTGGCGGTGCGACTGCAGAGGTTCCAGCGGCTGCCACAGCCTTTGGGGATCGATCGATGGGTTGGATGTACTCGCTGGATGGGGTCTGGACAGACCCGGCAGACGATGCCCAGAACATTGCCTGGTCACGCGATGGCTGGGAAAGCTCCGCGCGCTTTGGGCACCATGGCCGGGCCTATCTGAATTTTCCGGGCCATGGTGAGGACGGCGACGCACTGACCCAGGCGTCTTTCGGTGAAAACTTCAAGCGATTGGTGGAAATCAAGACCAAGTACGATCCGGACAACCGATTTCGCTTCAATCAAAATATTAAGCCGGGGGTTTGACATGACCATTCAATCCCCTTTGCCCGCCATGGGCTCGGGTGAGATTTTTCTCACCGAGGGCGGCACCGAAACCGAGATCATGTACCGTCATGGGTTCGAACTGCCTGAATTCTGTATGCTACCGCTGCTGGATAATCCAAAGGCCGTTTCCGCGATGCGGGATGTGTTTTCGCAGCAGCTTGATGTGGCCGCAGAGTTTGGCTTGTCCTTTCTGCTGACCGGGCTCGACTATCGCGCGAGCCCGGACTGGGGTGCCAAACTCGGCTATTCACCCACCGGCTTGGCGGATGCCAATCTCGCCGCGATTGAGTTTCTCAGGGATGTTGCGAAAGGGTATCGGAGCCAGATTCCACGACTTTTGATCGGAGGGATTCTTGGTCCCAGAGGGGATGCATACAGCCTCAACGAGGAGATTACAGCCGAGAGTTCGGAGGAATACCATGCCGTTCAACTTGAAACGTTGAAACGGGCAGATGTGGATTTCGCATGCGCCGCCACATTCAACAATGTAACGGAAGCGGTCGGCGCCCTCCGCGCGGCGGACCGGATTGGGGTGCCGCTCTCGGTGTCGTTGACGCTCGACAGTTCATACCGGTTGAAGTCGGGACCGACTTTGGCAGAAGCGATCACAGAAATTGATCGTCAGTCCGAACATGCCGCCCCGGAGTTCTACATGGTCAATTGCTCCCATCCGCTTGAATATGAACCCGCCCTAGAGAACCGGGAGTGGATCAAGCGGCTGCGCGGGGTCCGCCCCAATGCTTCCAAGATGGAAAAACTTGCCCTCTGCAAGCTTGGGCATATCGAGGACGGTGACCCGATCGAGCTCGGCGCGCAAATACGAGACCTTTTTGAACGCTATCCGCATATGGATATATTTGGTGGGTGCTGCGGCACCGGACACACGCACCTGCGGGAGATTGCAAAAGCTCTGGTGGCTCATTGATTGCCACAATCGGCTTTCACAGTTTTCCGCCATTGGTGCAATGCGCAGCATTGGGTGAAATGGGCTCGGGGACGAAGCCGCTCGCGCGGCAATGGCGCTTGTGGCTGATGTTTCGCATTTTTCCTGACGTCGCGCATTTTGTGAACTGACG
>NZ_JBQFLY010000047.1:0-3662 GCF_056531545.1 Ruegeria sp. N10
TGTCACTGTACCCTAATTAATCAGAATCTTGTCTGAAATTGTCCTGCAAAATCAATGATAGTTTGTACTCTTAATTTTCATATTGTACCGCTAATTACCACACTGTACCCTTAATTGCCGTACTGTCGGAATTGTGGATATGTTTCGGCCTATTGGGGCGGGGGATTTGCGTGGTAAATGAGCGTCTTGCGAAACACCGTGCAGCGGTTCTTCGGCCGATCCTGGAGCTTGAGAAGAGAGGTGAGCCGATCAGCACGGCGATCGGAGATGCCGCTTGGGAACTGGGCTTGGCGAAAAGCCACACATGGTCGCTTTACCGGCGTCTGAGAGAGAACGATGCGCGTGCCACGGCGTTGGAGTTGGACCGTCGCGGGCCGAAACCAGGGTCGAAACGGATTGCCAAAGGCGTCGAAATCATCATCTATGAGAGCTTGCGAAAATACTATCTGATCCGTGAGCGTTCGAGCTTTCTTCGCATCTGGCGCGAGATTCGTGCCGAATGCGTGGCGAAGGGTTTTCAGCCCCCGACCCGTAGAACGGTCAAAGCCCGTCTAGATGCTATGGATCAGCGAGAGGTCTTCCGGAAACGGCGCGGGGCAGAGGAGGCTGACAAGGTCTTTGCTGCGCGTCCGGGCCGCCTTGCAGTTTCAGCCCCGCTGGAAGTCGTTCAGATCGATCATACGACTTCGGACATCACGTTGGTCGATCACGTCAATCGACAGCCACTTGCGCGCCCCTATCTGACGGTGGCCATCGATGTCGCGAGCCGGATCGTCCTCGGGGTCTATGTCTCTTTCGATGAGCCGTCTGTCTTGTCGATCGCCCTGTGTCTCAATCACTGTGTGCGCCGGAAATCGGTGCACGTCCCTGGAACAATGGAAGAGGTGGTTTGGCCGACGGCCGGAATCCCGACGGCGATCCACGTCGACAATGCCCAGGAGTTCCACAGCGACGCCTTCAGAATGGCCTGCGAAGATTGGGGCATTGCTATCGAGTATCGTCCGCTTGGCGGCAAACACTACGGCGGTCATGTCGAACGGCTGATCGGAACAACTATGAGGGCCGTTCATGTGCTGCCCGGGACAACGCAATCCTCAATCGTTGAGAAGGGCGACTATGACAGCAAGAAGCACGCGGCCCTGACACTGACCGAGTTCGAGGATTGGCTTCATCTGGAAATCTGCCGATACCACAATACGGTTCACGAAGCTCTCGGACGAACCCCAATCGCGGCATGGGCGGACATGGGCGGGGATACTGCGGGACGGCAGGTTGTCGATGTCGATGCCTTTAGGACAAGCTTCATGCCCTTCGAGTGGCGCCAGCTCGGGCGCACCGGGATCACGCTCTTCGGGGTCCATTACTGGAGTGATGTCTTTGCCTCGTTGGTCGGACGAGGGCAGGGCAAGGTACAGGTGAAATACGATCCGCGAGACTTATCGCAGGTCTGGGTCTTCACCGGTGATGGCCGCGTGATCCCGGCGCGCTACCGGGATCTCAGCCACCCGCGGGTATCGCTTTGGGAAAGTCGGCGGGCGCGGAAAGATTGGCAGGAAAAGCATGGTGGCCGGATCAACGAGCGGGTCCTATTCCAATTGATTGACGCGCAACGGCAGCTGGCTGAGGCGGCGCGCCAAAAAACTCGGATTGCCCAGTTAGAGAATGAAAGAGACGCGCGGCTACCCCGGCACCAACCGAGCCGTGATCCGTCGCGCGAAATGTTCGCGATTGATACAGGCAACCCTGATCTGCCTACCTATGAGATTGATGAGATTAATGACCTCAGAAGAAAGAATTGACCGTATCCGCGGCGACCATTGGGTCGCGTTTGACCGTGCCACCGTCGTTCTCAACAGATTGACATCCCTGATGGAAATGCCACAGCAAAGCCGGATGCCAGGGCTGATGGTTTATGGAAGTTCCGGCATCGGAAAGACGATGATCGCCAAGCGGATGGCGAGCAAATTTCCAACGCAGTACAACGCTGAACTGGGTATCACGAAAACACCCATCCTGCTGGTTCAGGCCCCGCCGGCCCCGGACGAACGACGGTTCTATCAACACATCCTGGCGACGATCGGGGCGCCTATGTGGGGTCGGCATACCGTGTCCGAGCTCGAGGTGCGCGCGCTCAGTCATCTTCGGGACATGGACCTTAGGATGCTTATGATCGACGAAGTGCATAACCTGCTTGCTGGCAGCTACCGTGAGCAACGCCGTTTCCTGAACATGCTCCGGTTCCTCGCCAACGATCTCTGCGCCTCGCTCGTCGTCTTCGGTGTGAACGAAGCCCTGGAGGCGGTTCGAGGAGACGATCAATTGGCCCGACGTTTGGACGAACACTACCTGCCGCTCTGGGAAGACGATGTGGAGTTCTCTCGACTGATCCAGACGTTGATCGCGGCGATGGCGCTTGAGCAACGCTCAGGCCTTACGGTGGCGTCGCTTCGGACGATCCTGAAAGTGACCGGTGGCGTCACCTCGCGCGTGTTTATCATGATCAAATCCCTGGCTATCGATGCAATCGAGACCGGAGAAGAGCGGATCACGGACGAAGCGGTTCATGCCTGGCGACCGGTTTGGACGAAGCATGCCTGGAACATTCCTCGACAGCCCGCCGCTGCATTCGGGTGACCGTCAGACCGCTACCGTTTCGACCGCCACCTATGCGTGATGAGCTTCTGTCGAGCTGGATGGGTCGCTTGGCGAAGGCCAATCATTGTTCGGTTGAAGAGCTTTGTGGCTATCTGGGTTTGGGGCAGGGCAGGGTGCCGGAATGTGCAAGCGACCTGCGGATGGCGAACTGGGCCATGCTATGCGGGGCGGTTCAGCGGTCCCCGGATGAAATCGTCAGCATGGCTCTTCCGGATTCAATGCACCATGACGTGCAATACGTGTCCCGGCATGACTTCCAATATTGCCCGGGGTGTGTTGCTAAATCACCCGATTTGGTGCTTCGCCATTGGCGCTTGGCATGGTCGATGACCTGTGAAATCTGCGGCCAGGTCCTGGCAGCAAAGTATCCAGCCAATGATGTATCAAGCAGACTTCATGCCCGCGCTTTGCGCGGCGCGGAAGTTCTGAAGACGGCTGCTATAACGACCGATCTCGCGCGGTTGCGCCGGATCAGTCTGACCCTGCAAGTCATGTCGGTGCTGAAGATCGGGCGTCTTTGGTCGCTCACCTCCGGGAACAAGCGCGATAGGCTACTGGCGCTTGCTGCGGTCGGTATTGGCACGACCCGTCCCTTGTTGGGTGCCGCCATCATATTGCGAGGAAACGACCGGGTGGCCCTGGAGTTGAGCCGCGTCTTTCCTGAACATCGTCAGATGATCGAGCGGATCCGTGGATTGTCGCAGGACCTCAGTCGACCGCTTCCTGGTCTGGGTGAAACAGGGCATCCAACCGGGCATGAAACACATGGATTGTGCCGCCCAAGAGTGTCGGAGAGCGCTTTGCAGGCCGCTCGTCAGGCCATCTCAGAGCTCGGAGCAGACGCAAATCGTCAAGCGCTTCTGACGCGCGCCGATGCACTTTGGAAGCGCTAAAGTGGGGTCAAGTCATAAGCCCCTGAACCTGTGGATATATTGCAATTAAGGGTACAAAAACGCCCCATAACACCGTGAATCCGCTAATTCTGATTTATTAGGGTACAGTGACAA
>NZ_JBQFLY010000048.1:0-3239 GCF_056531545.1 Ruegeria sp. N10
GAGGCTGGGGTTGTGTTGCCGGAATTTGTGCAGGACAACCATTCGCTGTCGTCCGCGGTGGGGACATTGCGCGGCCTGCATTTTCAGGCGCCTCCGCATGCGCAGGGCAAATTGGTGCGGGCGGGCCGGGGGGCGCTTTATGATGTCGCTGTCGATATCCGCAAGGGATCGCCGACCTATGGGCAATCTTTCGGCATCGAGCTCAGCTTTGAGAACGGGCGACAGCTTTGGGTGCCGCCGGGTTTTGCCCATGGTTTTGTGACGTTAGAGCCCGACACCGAAATCTGCTACAAATGTACCAGCTCTTACAATGCGGATGCTGATGGGGGTGTGCGCTGGGACAGCTGTGGTATTGATTGGCCCTTGCAGGGGAACCCGGTGCTGAGCGACAAGGACAGGATTGCGCCTGCGCTGGCCGATTTTGACAGCCCGTTTGTTTACGAAGGATAGAATATGAAACTGTTGGTGACAGGTGGTGCGGGTTTCATCGGGTCCGCGGTCGTGCGGCGTGCCATTGCGGACGGACATCAGGTCGTGAACCTTGATGCGCTGACCTATGCGGCCTGCCTCGACAATGTTGCCGAGGTTGCAGAGAACCCGAACTATGCCTTTGTTCACGCAGATATCCGCGACCCTGCGGCCCTGAAGGCGGTGTTTGCCGAACATGCGCCTGATGCGGTAATGCACCTGGCGGCAGAATCCCATGTTGACCGGTCCATCGACGGGCCGGGGGCTTTCATCGAAACCAATGTCCTGGGCACATACAACATGCTGGAGGCGGCGCGCAGCTATTGGGCCGGACAGGGAAAACCGGACACTTTCAGGTTCCACCATATCTCGACCGATGAAGTCTTTGGCAGCCTGGGCCCCACCGGCCAGTTCACCGAGGATACTCCCTATGATCCGCGGTCACCCTATTCCGCATCGAAAGCCTCCAGCGATCATCTGGTCCGGGCCTGGCACGAGACCTATGGCCTGCCGGTGGTGCTGACCAACTGTTCGAACAATTACGGACCCTATCATTTCCCTGAAAAGCTGATCCCCGTTGTGATCCTGAACGCAATCGCGGGCAAGGCGCTGCCGATCTATGGTGACGGCTCGAATGTCCGCGACTGGCTGTATGTCGAGGATCACGCCGACGCGCTTTTGCTGGTGGTGCAAAAGGGGGCTGTCGGCCGGTCCTACAACATCGGTGGCGAGAACGAGCGCAGCAATCTGGAACTGGTGCAGACGCTTTGCACGATCCTGGACGATCTGCGCCCGAAACCGCAGGGGGTCTATGCGGACCAGATCACCTTTGTCACAGACCGCCCCGGGCATGATGCGCGTTACGCCATCGATCCCTCGCGGATGCGCAACGAAATGAACTGGCGCCCATCCGTGACGGTAGAGGAGGGTCTGCGCAGAACGGTTGAATGGTACCTGAACAATGAAGAGTGGTGGCGGTCCCTGCAAGGCCGGTCCGGCGTTGGCGAACGGCTGGGGGTCAGCGCGTGAAACTTCTGGTCTTCGGGGCGACCGGTCAGCTGGGCCGGGAACTGATCCGGTGTGGCGGGGAAATCTCGGTTGAAGCGCTTGGGCGCGACAAGGCGGATTTTACCGATCCCGAAGGGTGCGCGGCCCTGGTTCGCAACACCGATGCGGATGCGGTGATCAACGCCGCCGCATATACCGCCGTCGACAAGGCCGAGGCGGAGGAAGACCTTGCCCTGCTGATCAACGGAACCACGCCCACGGCGCTGGCCAAAGCTGCGGCCGGGCGCGGATTGCCGTTTGTTCAGGTCTCGACGGATTATGTGTTTGACGGGGCGGGCACGGCCCCGTTTCCGCCCGACCACGCGACCGGCCCGCTGGGCGCTTATGGGCGCACCAAGCTGGCGGGTGAGGCCGGTGTGATTGCGGCGGGCGGACCCCATGCAATCATACGAACCTCGTGGGTGGTGTCGTCACATGGACATAACTTCGTCAAAACCATGCTGCGCCTCGGCAAAGAGCGTGACCGCCTGACGATCGTCGCAGACCAGATTGGCGGGCCAACCCCGGCGGCGGAACTGGCCGGGGCCTGTGTGGGCGCGGCCCGTGCCCTTTTGACAAACCCGGATGAAAAGACCGGAATTTACCATTGCAGCGGTGGCCCTGATGTCAGCTGGGCCGATTTTGCCCGCGAGATCTTCGATCAGGCCGGCATTGACTGCAATGTCGAAGACATCCCGTCCAGCGCATACCCGACCCCCGCGAAACGCCCCCTGAACAGCCGCCTGGACTGCACGACACTGACAACGGACCTGGGCGTGCCCCGTCCGGATTGGAAGGCGGGCCTGCACAGCATACTTGAAGACCTTGGAGAGCTCGGCACATGACGACCCGGAACGGCAAGAAACGCAAAGGTATCATTCTGGCAGGCGGGTCAGGTACCCGTCTTTATCCGATCACGATGGGCGTCTCGAAGCAGCTTTTGCCCATCTATGACAAGCCGATGATCTATTACCCCCTTTCGGTGCTGATGCTGGCCGGGATCCGCGACATCGCGATGATCACGACGCCGCAGGATCAGGAGCAGTTTCAGCGCCTGTTGGGCGACGGAAGCCAATGGGGCCTGTCCCTGACCTGGATTGTTCAACCTTCTCCTGACGGGTTAGCGCAAGCCTATATTCTGGCAGAAGACTTTCTGGATGGTGCCCCCTCGGCCATGGTGCTGGGCGACAACATTTTCTTCGGGCACGGCCTGCCCGAGATCCTGCAATCGGCAGACGCCAAAGAGACGGGAGGCACTGTCTTCGGCTATCGGGTCGCTGATCCCGAACGCTACGGGGTCGTGGCCTATGACGAGGCTGGCGCCGTCACCCAGATTGTCGAGAAACCTCAAGTGCCGCCATCGAACTACGCCGTGACCGGGCTGTACTTTCTGGACGGCTCTGCCCCTGAACGGGCCCGCGCCGTAAAACCGTCTGCACGCGGCGAGCTTGAGATTGTCACCTTGCTTGAAATGTACCTTGAGGCCGGGTTGCTCAGCGTCAACCGCATGGGACGCGGTTATGCCTGGCTGGATACCGGAACCCATGCAAGCCTGCTGGACGCCGGAAACTTCGTGCGCACGCTTCAGGACAGGCAAGGCCTGCAAACCGGATCACCCGACGAAATCGCCCATACGCTGGGCTGGATCAACGACCACGACCTCGAAGCCCGCGCCCGCAAATTCGGCAAAAACGAATACGGAAAATACCTCAAAAACCTGCTCA
>NZ_JBQFLY010000049.1:0-2645 GCF_056531545.1 Ruegeria sp. N10
ACGAAAACGTCGGGGCAATGTGCTCACATGGGTCAATTCTCAGTGAAAATTATCTGGCTTACCGGGTCACTTCTCAGCGGAAATCAACAGAACTGCTCCTTAAATCCGTTCTCGACAACAACAAATCCTTGGAAAACCAACTCTCATCCTTGGGGGGATATATTTCTGATCATGGCGGCTCAAAGGAGTTGGCTAACATGTTTGTCAAACTTGTCGAGTATTTCAGCAAATACCAGAACAGCTATGTCAAGCATAACGACGCCGTCATTGAAGAAGAGATCGAGTTCATTTTTGAAATCACGTCTTCCTTTATGAAACACCTGATCCGGATCGGAGATCGCGAATAGCGATTGGAGTTTAGGCAGGAATGAATAGCCCATTTAGACCCTGCCCCTTATGGCATTACCTCAGCCTGACCAATCACCCCATACGACCGGTTGGCCTTTGAGACTCTCTGTCGTACTAGTCGCGTGATCAAGGCAATAGGAACTCGCTGTGAAAACCGAGCGCAAAATTATTACTCAACGACTGACCTCCCAAAAGACGCAGGGCCCAAAGAAATCAAGAAAATCCGTCCAGCTGGATGATGGTCATACCCTGCACAACGTATACGAGGATCAAGCTGAAGCATTTGACGAACGCCTCAAGATGTTCCTGAAGGTGAACCCCAGGGTTCGATATGTGGATGCAGTTATCTCTGTGGCTCCCAACCAAGAGGCCCGGCGCTTGTTCCACTCGAAAGATGGCAAGAACTGGAAGATTATCGACTTGCGCAACTATGGAACCGAACGATTCAGCTCTCGCTTGGTTGCCCGTGGTGCGTTGGAACTGGACGGAATGGATGACTTCCCAACCGAAATCGGAATGCTTGGGTTGAAATTTCGCCAGGCAGCCGGCCACACGCTGGTAGATTTGGATGACGAAATTCGCCGGATGGGTAGAAACTACATGGGAATCGACGATCTGCTTGGTCGTCGTGAATCTGAGCCTACGGGAACTTTCGATAGATGGGTTGAACAGCGCGCCCGCGCCGTTCGGGATATCGTGGCCGAAGAGTATGTCGAAGGCCCTGAAAGCGAAGAGGCCAGACACGGGCGGGAGAAGTCCCTGATAACCATCGAGCGAACCATTGATGCCGTAAGGGCCAGCTACGGCCCTACACGCATTGAAAGCGATGTGACCCACAAAAGCACAAAAGAACAAGTCCGGGCCGCGCTTCATGAACACTTCATCAAGCGGAAATATCCATTCCTGACGGATGTGAGGGTTGTTCAATACTCGATTTCAGGTCTACCAAAGGCGAGGGCACGAAAGCAGGCCCGAAAACTCTGGGCCGATGTTGTAGGCCGTCCGCATGATGCACGGTTCGATAGTATCTACGGCGATATTCTGAGGTTTTCGAAGGGACAT
Source organism: Ruegeria sp. N10 (assembly GCF_056531545.1). NCBI lineage: Bacteria > Pseudomonadati > Pseudomonadota > Alphaproteobacteria > Rhodobacterales > Roseobacteraceae > Ruegeria > Ruegeria sp. N10. The sequence continues at coordinate 1,411 of NZ_JBQFLY010000049.1, forward strand.
AAGCTCTTCGGGGATAGAGACTACCAGAAACTCGAAGAGATGCTCTCTGAGGCGCTCTCGGCCGGTATCTCGCTGGTTTCGCTGCGTGGCCTACTGTTTGTTCGAAATGAAAACACCTGGCGCCCAGTTAGAGTGCACCCGGATGTCGATTCAGAAGCTGTCTGGGAGCACGGCAAAGTGGTTTCAAACAACTACGGTCGTCTAATCATTCCGCCTCATATTCGAGACGGGGAGATTGTTGATGGGTACACCCGCAATGGCCCCGGCGAAGGACGCTCGGCACCACGGGATGAACCTCTCATCATGAAATGCAAAGAGCTTCAGGTAGAGGATACAAACCTCGCCTGGCTGCATAGTTTCCATGAATGGGCGTTTGAGAACGGCTTGTCCGATGATGGCGTCAGTGAAACAGTTTAGATAGACCTATCAAACTCTGTTGGTCCTACTTTTGTGACCGGCCCATCGAAGCGTGCGATAGGGAATGCTCCAAAGTCAGATGAACCTATTGCGGTTCGGCCAGGCAAAGAACCAGCGTTTGTTCAATAAGGGGGACACAAAGGGGGATCTATGATCCCTTGCCCTTAAGAAATATCCTATAAATAAGCTTCTTAGAGGTTTCCGTGGTTCCTGATGCCCGCAACACGTTTCTCAGGGTGACCAAGTAGAAAACCAAAATTGTGGACAGCTAGTTTGTAAAATGTGCCGTTTTGTAGCCTGTAGAATTTTACAGATCCTACAAACTGGACAGTTCGGAACCCCAGATTTTGAGGTTCATGGCTTCTGTCAAGTCTCGTCAATTTGCAGCCGACGGGTAGTCTTTTGTGTGAAGGGCTACCAAGCAGACATTGGCTGCGGCGCCGGTGACAGTTGAAGGCTGCTGTGCGCAGAAAACACTTTTTTGCCAAGCGAGGACCCCAGTGCCGATTGCGCAGTTTGGACAACTTACGGCTAATGACCTACTGACGATCAATCCTGAGCACAGACGCAGCATACGCGAGTGCTCTCTGTGGACATGCGGGTATTCTTCTGTGGTAAAATCAACTTGTTTCTAGTCGTTCGGATCTGGGGTAACGCGCATTGTGTCAGGGTCAAAAACTACCTCCAAACGTGTTGGTCCATTTTCAGGAATTGGCAGACCATTGGCTCCACACCTCAGAATCGCGCGGCTTGCAGCTTGGAATGCTTGCTCGAAGGCTATCCCATTTTCACTGCGACCTTCTCTCAATCCTATACCG
>NZ_JBQFLY010000050.1:0-2558 GCF_056531545.1 Ruegeria sp. N10
GGACGAAGCCGCTCGCGCGGCAATGGCGCTTGTGGCTGATGTTTCGCATTTTTCCTGACGTCGCGCATTTTGTGAACTGACGAACCTGTCTGACGATTGAGGCTTTCTCAGTCGACACAGGAGGTTTCAATGACAGAGGAGAGAACAACCCCGCTTCGGGAGCGGATGATCGAAGATATGCGCATTCGGGGTCTGGGGCACCAATCTCAGCGGGCGCACATCCGGGCGGTGAAGGATTTCGCCGGGTTTCTGGGGCGGTCCCCCGATACGGCGACAACGGAAGAGCTTCGCGCATACCAACTTCACATGACGGATGCCGGGGTTACGCCCTCGGTCTACAACTCGCGCATTACCGCCCTGCGCTTCTTTTTCTCGATGACCTGTGGTCGCGAGGAGATGAAGCGATACATGCAGTTCCGCACGCAGCCGCGCAAACTGCCCGCGGTGCTCAGCGCCGAGGAAGTTTCCGAGCTTCTGGCGGTGGCACCCGGGCCCGGGCTCAAGTACCGCGCCGCGCTCAGCATTTCCTACGGTGCAGGTTTGAGAGCTTCCGAGGTTTGCAATCTCACGACTGGCGATATCGATAGCGACCGGATGCTCATCCATGTCGTGCAGGGCAAGGGGCGGAAGGACCGCAAGGTCATGCTGTCGCCCGATCTGCTCAGTCTTCTGCGGGACTACTGGTGCGAGGCCCGGCCCGAAGGATGGCTGTTTCCCGGCAAGCCGAAGATCAACCCGATCTCGCCCCGTCAATTGAACCGGGCATTCACATCCGCCAAGCGCATGGCCGGGATCAACAAACCCGCGACGCTACATACCCTCAGGCACAGTTTTGCAACCCATCTGCTGGAAGCGGGGACGGATGTGCGGGTCATTCAGGTGCTCCTGGGCCATGCCAAGCTGACAACCACCGCCCAGTACACCAAAGTCGCCACCAAGATGATCCGGGACACCACCAGCCCGTTTGAAGCGCTCAAACAACTGAACCTTCAGACCCGGAAGAAGCGACCGGGGTAAGGCGCGAGCCTTGCCCCGCGCGAGGCTGGAGATCGCTGACATATTCCGCAGATACGGCCCCGCGTGGCGGCAGGCCAATGCAGGGCATATCAGCCTGAGCCAGCTCAAGGTGATGTCGGCCATTGAGGCTTGTCGAACAGAGGCGCTCGGCGGGCATGTGGCCGCTTGCACCAAATGCTGCCATCAGCACATCGCGTATAACAGTTGCAAGAACCGGCACTGTCCCAAGTGTCAGGGACCAGCCGCGCGCGATTGGATGGCCGCGCGGGCCGAGGACCTGCTGCCGGTCGAGTATTTCCACGTCGTCTTCACTCTGCCAGCCGAGATTGCGCGGATCGCCCTCTGGAACAAACGGGTGGTCTATAGCCTGCTATTCAGGGCATCGGCGGAAACGGTGATGACCATCGCCGCTGATCCCAAGCGTCTTGGCGCCCGCATTGGCATGACCAGTGTGCTGCACACATGGGGATCAGCGCTCACGCACCACCCCCACATCCACATGATCGTGCCCGGTGGTGGGCTGTCGCCCGAAGGCCACCGATGGGTCGCGTGCAAGCCGGGTTTCTTCCTGCACGTGCGGGTTCTGTCACGGCTGTTCCGCCGCCTGTTTGTCGAAGGGCTGATGGCGCTGCATAGGACCGGTCAGCTTGCCTTATTCGGAGATCTGGCTCGATTGGTGGACGCTGATGCCTTTTCCAAATGGCTGTCCCCGTTCCGAAAGTGCGAATGGGTGGTCTATGCCAAACCGCCCTTCGGCGGACCCGAAGCGGTACTGGCCTATCTCAGCCGATACACGCACCGTGTCGCGATCTCGAACAACCGCCTTGTTAGTGCCAGTGCCGACACCGTGTCGTTCCGATGGAAGGACTACCGCATCAAACGGGGTGACCGCATGAAGGTCATGCGGCTCGACACAAACGAGTTCATCCGCCGGTTCCTGATGCATGTCCTGCCAGACGGTTTCCATCGCATCCGTCATTACGGGCTGCTCGCCAGCGGCACCCGCAAGCGCAATATCGCGAAGATCCGCACATTGCTCGGTGCGGAACCGACCAGGCAGGACGATGCACCCACGACCGAGATCGTACCGCTCACCCTGCGCGAGCCATGCCCGGATTGCGGCGGGCCGATGCGCATCATCGAGACATTCCGGCGCGGCGAGGTTCCGCGATCTCGCGCCCCGCCGAGAAGGCGGGCTGCATGACAGAACGCCTGTTCATCCAACCCATCCCAAACCGGTTGGCTCCGCCACACCGATCCGACCGCCTTGTGCTCGGCGCTCCGATAGGGCGAACACACCGTGCAATTCCGCTGTCACAAGAAGCAAGTACATCCAGAAGGAAATGCCCCGGTGCGGAAACCGCCGGCTTTGCCCTCTATCGGCAGGAACCAATTGCGGCCTCGCCTCCAACCGAAAACGCGCTTTCCCCATAGGTCGCGCCAAGACCCCGCGGCTTCCTCCCTGAGAGATTTTCCAACGCGGGCCACGGTCGGCCCCAGTCCAAACCTTGCACTCTGGCCCGCATCAGAAAATCTTCATC
>NZ_JBQFLY010000051.1:0-2493 GCF_056531545.1 Ruegeria sp. N10
TGTTGATTTCCGCTGAGAAGTGACCCGGTAAGCCAGATAATTTTCACTGAGAATTGACCCATGTGAGCACATTGCCCCGACGTTTTCGTTTGGGGAGATTTGGAGTGATCGACATGGGATTTTTGAGTGTCATACGACGCTGGGCATTGCGTGACAAAATGCCAATTCGCGAGATTTCACGGCGCACGGGGCTGTCTCGCAACACCATCAAAAAGTATCTACGCGAAGGCGCTGTAGAACCGAAGTTCAAGACACCGCCGCGTTCTAGCAAATTGGATCCGTATGCGGATCGGTTGTCTGCCTGGCTGCTCGCCCAGACACGCAAGCCCCGCAAGGAGCGGCGCACGGTGAAGCAGATGCATGCTGATCTGGTGAAGCTGGGTTATGAAGGATCCTATGGCCGTGTTGCCGCATTCGCGCGGACGTGGCGGTCAGATCGGCACCGTGCGGAACAGACGACGGGACGCGGAACTTACGTGCCGCTGGTATTCCAGCCGGGTGAAGCGTTCCAGTTCGACTGGAGCGAAGACTGGGCCAATATCGGTGGAGATCGGGTCAAGCTTCAGGTCGCCCATATCAAACTCTCACACAGCCGGGCTTTCCTCGTGCGAGCCTATCCGTTGCAAGCGCATGAGATGCTGTTTGACGCCCATTGGCATGCGTTCCGCGTGTTTGGTGGCGTTCCCGGCCGCGGGATTTACGATAATATGAAGACGGCCGTGGACCGTGTGGGCCGAGGCAAGCAGCGTGACATCAATGCCCGCTTCAAGGCCATGGCCAGCCATTATGTTTTTGAACCAGAGTTCTGCAACCCTGCTGCGGGTTGGGAGAAAGGTCAGGTCGAGAAGAACGTCCGCGATGCGCGCAACCGGCTGTGGCAGGTCATGCCCATCTTCAAGGATCTGGGCGAGCTGAACCAATGGCTTGAGGATCGCTGTGTCGCCCTATGGGCCGAGACAAAGCACCGGGAATTGCCGGGTACTGTTGCTGATGCATGGGAAGCTGAGAAGCCCACGTTGATGGCGCTGCCGCCCGCCTTCGATGGATTTGTCGAACACAGCAAACGGGTATCGCCGACATGCCTGGTGACCTTCGAACGCAACCGGTACAGCGTGCCGGCCAGCTTTGCCAACCAGCGTATCAGCCTGCATGTCTACCCCGAACGTCTGGTCATCGTGGCTGAGGGCCAAACCGTTTGTTCACATGAGCGGATCATAGAGCGGTCACATCGCAAGCCTGGCAGAGTGGTCTACGATTGGCGTCACTATTTGGCAGTCATCCAACGTAAACCGGGTGCTCTGCGTAACGGTGCGCCGTTCACAGAGATGCCAGATGCCTTCCGTCGACTCCAGGATCATATGCTCCGCAAAGAGGGTGGTGACAGGGAAATGGTCGATATCCTGTCACTGGTTTTGCATCACGACGAGGACGCAGTTCTACGCGCCGTAGAATTGGCGTTGGAAGCCGGGGTTCCTACCAAGACGCATATCCTGAACCTGCTGCACCGCTTGATTGACAAGAAGCAAACAGACCTTCCAGAGATCGACCCACCAGATGCGCTGGCTTTGGAAACGACCCCGAAGGCAAACGTGGACCGCTACGATGATCTGAGACAAACCGGGGAGAAGCGCCATGCGTCATGATCCAGCAGGAGCTTCCGTCGTGATCATGCTGCGCAGCCTCAAGCTGTATGGCATGGCAAATGCAGTAGAGGATCTGGTCGCTCAGGGCGCGCCCGCCTTCGAGACCGCAACACCGATGCTGTCTCAGCTTCTCAAAGCTGAGATCGCTGAGCGGGAGGTGCGGTCAATCGCCTATCACACCAAGGTGGCGCGCTTCCCCTCTTACAAAGACCTCGCAGGCTTCGACTTCAAATCCAGTGAGATCAACGAGGCCACTGTCCGGCAATTGCACCGCGGAGAGTTCATGGAAAATGCAGAGAACGTTGTCCTGATCGGCGGCCCCGGTACTGGCAAGAGCCACATCGCGACTGCCATCGGCGTTCAGGCCATCGAACATCACAGGCGTAAAGTCCGCTTCTATTCGACAGTGGAACTGGTCAATGCGCTGGAGCAGGAAAAGGTGCTAGGCAAAACCGGGAAGATGGCTGAGATGATGACCAAGGTCGACTTGGTCATTCTCGACGAGCTCGGCTACCTGCCATTCAGCTCATCCGGCGGCGCACTGCTATTCCACCTGCTCAGCAAGCTCTATGAGCGCACCAGCGTCATCATCACAACCAACCTCAGCTTCTCTGAATGGGCGCAGGTCTTCGGGGATGCAAAGATGACAACAGCTCTCCTCGACCGCCTCACGCACCGCTGCCACATCCTCGAAACCGGTAACGACAGCTACCGCTTCAAGGCAAGTTCTGAAGCAAGGAAAACGAGAAAGGAAACGCCAACATTGACCACAACATAAACGCTGAGACATAAACAAAGGTGGGTCAAATCTCGGTGAAAATACCGGGTCACTTCTCAGCGGAAATCAACA
>NZ_JBQFLY010000052.1:0-2351 GCF_056531545.1 Ruegeria sp. N10
AGCGAAAGCCCTTCAGGCGCGGCATGCTGGATGGAATGTTCATTCATTGCATTTAGTCGTCGTCGAAATGCCAGACAACTTGGCAATACCCATGACCTTGCTGACTGGACAGGACGGGCACTGGGTACTCTTGGGTCCGGAAGGGCACGTCGTCGCCGTAAGCAATAGGAACCGTCCTCTTCGGGACAGAGAAAATGAACCTGACCCGATCATCAGGCCGTTGGAATGAAAGTGAATATGCAAAATGAGTTTGACGAAATGCTGGACAAGCTCGAAACGGGGGCCTTCGTGTACGTCGAGCCTTCTAGCAAGATGCTTGAATTCAACGAATACATAGCATCTCGGGGCTATAGCGTAGCCAGACTGGAGGTTGTGCGGCTCGAGGGCCAAGGGCCAGGGCGTGCTTTCGAGTACGACTTCCTGGCGAACGAGACCCCAGGCTACGAAAGGCAATGGCAGATCTTTATCGATCCGAAGCGATCTGCCGCAAATATCCGCGACATCGTGCAGCGCGCGTTGAGCGAGGGCGGCGAGTACCGATATCTGGTATGGGCCGAGGTGCCACCGTCCGGAGAATGACCGGTATGGGAAAGAGTAAAGGAAAAGGTGGATGAGGGGGACCGCGTTGCACGAATAGCGCTTGGGCCGCATTTGCCCCTTTCCCCGGTTCGTTATGCGACACGTTCATAGGTCGCACGACCTAGACGGGTCATGCGGTTGAGGGCTTTGACAGCGATGCGGGCTTCGGTTGTCTGGGTCTCCATGTTGCGGCTGCGAAGTTCCAGCCCGATGACCTGTTTGTAGCGCCCGATCTGAGCCTCGCCGCGCGATCTCTGGGTTCTGTTGCAAAGTTTTGAACCCGCTTCGAGTGGGACGCTTTGGTAGCAAGAATCCTCCCTGCCCTGCGTCATGAAGCACAGATCCTGCATCTGCTCGCGCTCGATGTCATTGGCACGAGTTTTACCTTTCGTTCGGATGCGCTCTCTGATCAGGAGATGGATGTGCTGAAGATGCTTGCATCAGGCTTGATTCCACCCGTCATCGCCAGTCAGACGGGCTTTTCGTCCCGAACGGTGGATGCGCTGATTGCTTCGATTGAAACCAAGCTCAAAAGCCGCACCATCGAACAAGCAGTCGCTCGGGCAGTGAGTGCGGGTCTTCTCAAATGGACCGACTTCTTTGCGGATCCCGTCGCTGAACTGGTTGATGTCGAACGACAGATCCTTTGTGGCGGGATCGTCCGTTGGTCTGGCAGATCACACGAGTTGATCACCTTCGAAGAAGGCCGAACTGTGCGGAACCTTGAGAGCTTTCAGGCGGTTCAGGTCCAAAACCTTGCCAAGGACTTCAATTTGAACGCTGAAGAGATTTTTGAAAAACTCGGGCTCAACTGGGATCAGAGCGTGTGGATAAGATACCTTTGAACGGCGTTGGCGTGGCACTTCGATAGAGCGGGATATGCAGGGAAGTTTCTTTCCACATAGATATGCCAATAAAACACGTCCGTGCACGCCCAATATTGACAGTTGTATGCAGCAGATTATACTACTCAGTAGTAGTAATGAGGTTTGATATGAGCGTCAAAGCATCAATATCCCTGACGGAGTCACAAGATGCCTACGCACGGAATCTGGTCGCCCAGGGTCATTACGCTAGCCTGTCCGCCGTGCTTCAGCATGGGCTTGAACTGATGCGCGAGCAATCGCAAAACACGGATGCACTGCGAGAGCTGCTGGATCAGCGTCGAAACGGAACCTTCATTACTCTCGAAGAGGGCGAAAAGCGCACCGCAGACATGATCGCACGCAAGCGAGCAGAGCGTGGTCTATAAAGTCGTTCGCGCCGAAGAAGTCACCGCAGATCTCGATCTCATATTTGACTATCTTGTTGAAGCAGCTGAGCACTTTGGTGAAAACTCAGAGACCGCATTTCTGCGCGCTGAAAATCGCGTCATCGAGATTCAGGAGAGCCTCGAAGGCCTGGCCAAAGTTCCACATCAAGGCACCTTAAGACCACATCTCGGCAATAGCATTCGGAATGTAACCAAGAACAAAGCGATCATCTATTTTGACGTCGACGATTATGAACAGGTCGTTCGGGTGCTCGCTGTCTTCTATAGCGGCCAAAACCACGATGCACATATTTTGCTGCGATTATTGTCCTAACACGAACCCGGTCATGGGGTGGCTACGAGAATCTTGAAAGCCTTGAGCATAAAACACCACATAACAACTTCTTGTGCAGCAATCCTCGGCCATAGTTGTCACTGTACCCTAATAAATCAGAATTAGCGGATTCACGGTGTTATGGGGCGTTTTTGTACCCTTAATTGCAATATATCCACAGGTTCA
>NZ_JBQFLY010000053.1:0-1962 GCF_056531545.1 Ruegeria sp. N10
TTGCTTGAGTTTTTTGGTATTGGTTGCGGGTTTGAGGGTTAGGTCTTATTTAGCGTGTTTGGATGTTGGGATGGGTTGGTCTGCCGCAGGGTTGCATCTGTCCTTTAGGCGCGGCGGGATATGGGGTATCTGGGCGTGCGCACCGTTTCACGGATTTGGAGAACGCAATGATGAAGCGCGCCTGGAACAAGTGGCGATCGGGCTATATGGGCCGGCTTGTCGGTGAGAGCTTTTATGCGCAGGGCGGGCTTTACGGCGTTGCGATCCTGGCGATGATCGCGGTGGCGGTCACCACCGCCGGCTCGGCTTACATGATGGAATATATCATCGATGCCATGACCAACCCGGAATTGCGGGGATGGGTGCATGTCATTGCGCTGGGGGTTGTGCTTCTGTTCCTGACCAAGGCGGTGGCCTCGTATATTCAGGCCGTTTTTCTGGCACGCGCGGGCAACCGGATTGTGGCCCAGCAGCAGGAGAAGCTGTACCGCAAGCTGGTCCGGCACGGAGTGTCGTTCTTCTCGACCACTGAATCGTCGGATCTGCTGATGCGCACGACCAATGGCGCGCAATCGGCCCGGGGCCTGATCGATGTTCTGGTCACCGGGTTTGTCCGCGATGCCCTGACCCTGGTCGGCCTGATTGCGGTCATGGTGTATCAGCAGCCGGTCCTGTCGGTGATGTTCTTTGTGGTGGGCCCGATTGCCCTGCTGGGGGTGCGGTATCTGCTGAAAAGCGTGCGCTCGATCATGCAGGCCGAGTTCAAATCGCTGGCAGAGATCATCCGGGTGCTGCAGGAGACCTCGGCGGGGATCAAGGTGATCAAGGTGTTTGCGCTTGAAGATCGCATGATCGACCGAATGGAGACCGCGATCCGGAAGGTCGAACAGCGCTCGAACGACATCGCCCGGCTGCAGGCCATTGCCAGCCCGCTGATGGAGTTTCTGGCCGGTCTGGCGGTTGCCGGGGTTCTCATTGTCAGCACGATGGGTATCGCGGGTGCCGAACAGCCGACCGCGGGTCAGCTGATGTCCTTCATCACCGCTTTGCTGATGGCCTATGAACCTGCCAAGCGCCTGTCCAGGATGCGGGTCCAGATTGAAACCTGCATGGTCGGTGTCGGCATGTTGTTCAGCCTGCTGGATCAGGAGGACACGATGGTGGAAAGCCCCCGGGCCCGTGACCTGAGTGACGGCCCCGGACAGATCACGCTGCGCAATGTGACCTTTGGCTATCAGGGCACGGTGCCGGTGATCGACAACATGAGCGCCACTTTCGAGGCCGGGAAAACCACCGCCCTTGTCGGCCAGTCCGGTGGTGGCAAATCCACGTTGTTTGGCCTGATCATGCGGTTTTACGACCCCGATCAGGGCAGCGTCGAGATTGATGGCCAGGACCTGAGGGAGGTCAGCTTTGCCTCGCTGCGGCGGAAAATCTCGTATGTCGGTCAGGACACGTTCCTGTTCTCGGCCTCGGTGATGGACAACCTGCGCTGCTCGGCGCCCGATGCAAGCGATGAAGAGGTGATCGCGGCAGCCCGGGCCGCACATGCGCATCAGTTCATCACCGACCTGCCGCAGGGCTATGAGACCCCGGTGGGCGAGAACGGAACCTTTCTGTCGGGCGGTCAGAAACAGCGCATCGCGATTGCCCGTGCCATTCTGCGAAAGGCCGAGATCCTGCTGCTGGACGAGGCCACAAGCGCGCTGGACGCGGAATCGGAATCGCTGGTCAAAGAGGCACTGGACGCCCTGACACAGGATGTCACCGTCATCGTCATCGCCCACCGCCTGTCAACCGTGCTGGAGGCAGACAAGATCATCGTCATCCAGGACGGCGCTATCGCCGAACAGGGAAACCTCGACCAACTCATGCAGAAAAACGGCCCCTTCAAAAACCTCTTCGACCAACAGTTCAACAAACACAAACAAAAAGTCGCACAGTAATAGGGGGAGCTGAAAA
>NZ_JBQFLY010000054.1:0-1910 GCF_056531545.1 Ruegeria sp. N10
GCGGACAAAGCTTCAATTCGCGGCGGCGGCACCAATGTCAATTCCGGCAATCGGACTTCCGTGCGGGTCAGATCGCCAACTGTTGCTCAACAATTGTAGCAAAGTACGCGCAGCCATAAGCGAGTGCGTCATCATTGAAATCGAAGGCTGGGTTGTGCAATGCCGCGCTATCTCCGTTGCCGATAAACATGAAATTGCCCGGACGTTGCTCAAGCATGAAAGAAAAATCCTCTCCACCCATGGTTGGCGTTCGGTTGCCGTCAACTGACTCGGAGCCCACCAGTTTGGAGGCTGCATCAATAGCAATGTCGGTTTGTTTCGGGTCGTTTTCCGTCACCGGCAAATCGTCAATGTAATTGAAATCGATATCCGTACCCGTCATGGACGCTACACCCGCGCAAATGTCGTACATCCTTTGTTTGCCCAAAGCACGTGCCTTGCTGGATAGGCTGCGCACGGTCCCTCTGATCTCCGCTGTCTCAGCGATGATGTTATCTGCATTCCCCATGTGGATTTGCGTGATTGAAACGACGTGTTGTGCCGACGCATTTATTGAACGCGACACAATCGTCTGGAAACCTTGGATGATCTGAGCAACGGCAATGGCCGGGTCGTGACCCTCGTGTGGAAAAGCTGCATGGCAGCCTTTTCCAGTTATTTGCACTTCAAATAGGTCCGCAGACCCCATTATGCCTCCCGGGCGAGTAGAGAAATGGCCGATGGGCAGACCAGGAGACGTATGAAGCGCAAAAACGCTTTGAATACCAAAACGGTCCATCAGGCCATCCTGAACCATGGCGAGGCCACCGCCTTCCGCCTCTTCCGCTGGTTGGAAAATTAAAACCGCAGTTCCATTGAAATTACGGGTCTCGCTCAGATAGCGCGCAGCGCCCAGCAGCATCGTTGTGTGCCCATCATGCCCGCAGGCATGCATTCGGCCTTCTATTTTTGACGCGTAAGGGAGATTTGTCTGCTCCTGCATGGGCAATGCGTCCATGTCCGCGCGTAAGCCAATCACTTTGTTACTTGCCGTACTTTCGCCTTTTATCACGGCAACGACGCCTGTTTTCCCAATACCAGTATAAACTTCGTCGACACCCATCTCATGCAAGCGCTCAGCAACCAAACCGGCGGTTCTATGAACGTCGAATGTGATTTCCGGATGTGCGTGAAAGTCGCGACGCCATTCAAATAGTTCAGTTAGCTGCGTGTCAAAAACTTCAGTGTGAACCATTGGTCTGCCCTCAGAAATGACTATAAACGACATGATGCTACACAAAAGCGATCATGATCAATTGGCGGTTCTTCGGTAGCCTTGGGGCTCACAGCGGTCATGCGGCGGTTCGGCGGGCCAAAATCAGTCTACTTGTACATGCCTTGGTGGGCTGAGCGGGACTGAGCCGACACCGAATGAATGCCGGTTGCGGCCAGCACTAGTTTTGAACTTGGCCTTCACACGAGCTTAACCATTGTACTCTCGGGGACACAGAAATTGCGCTGGCACTACGGTATTGCGCTTTTACTTGACATAATCAAGTAATTCTATTTTGCTTGAATTTATCAAGTAAATGGAATTGCAGAATGGATCACATCTCGACAATTCGCGCCTTCAATCGGTTCTACACACAGAGGATGGGTTTGTTCTCCCCCGACTACGGCGGTAGTGGAATGAACCTCACAGAACTGCGGGTTTTCTATGAGATCGGAGTGCAAAATGGCTCAACTGCCCGGTTGATCGCCAATGCCCTGGACCTCGACGAAGGCTATGTCAGTCGTATCTTGAAGAACTTTGAGCGATCCGGATGGATTCTAAGAAAACCTTCTGAACATGATGCACGGCAAAAGGAACTTCATCTTACTGAATCTGGGCACCAGAAGTTTAGCGAGCTTGTCGACCGGATGGCGCTTGA
>NZ_JBQFLY010000055.1:0-1897 GCF_056531545.1 Ruegeria sp. N10
GTGATGCGGGGGTCGTTGCCTTCGCTGAGGGCGATTATGGGACGGGTGGCCGGAGCGTTTTGCCGCAACAGCTCGACGGGTGTCAGGGTCATGTGCTCCGGCCTCGTCCTGGGGTTAAGCGCCCTGCGCTTTCATGTCATCGGCGCTGATGCCGGCGACTGCGACGGGTTTTTTCATCGCGTCGCGGCGGAAAGGCTCGCCAAGCTCCTGGTTGATCAGGGCCTCGATCAGCGTGGTGATGCCGTTCTTCTGGTCCTCGATCGCCTGGTTCAGCGCCGCGGTCAGCTCGTCCTGGGTGCGGGCGACAACGCCTTTCAGGCCACAGGCCTGCGCGATACCGGCATAAGACACCTTGGTGTCCAGCTCGGTGCCCACGAAGTTGTCGTCGAACCACAGGGTCGAGTTGCGCTTTTCCGCGCCCCACTGGTAGTTGCGGAACACGATCTGGGTCACGGCGGGCCATTCCTCGCGGCCGATCGCGGTCAGCTCGTTCACCGCGATGCCAAAGGCACCGTCACCGGCAAAGCCCACAACCGGAACATCCGGGCAGCCGATCTTGGCACCGACGACGGCGGGCAGGCCATAGCCGCAGGGGCCGAACAGGCCCGGCGCCAGGTATTTGCGCCCCTCTTCAAACGACGGATAGGCGTTGCCGATGGCGCAGTTGTTGCCGATGTCCGAGCTGATGATCGCCTCTTTCGGTAGTGCCGCCTGAATGGCGCGCCACGCCATGCGCGGGCTCATCCAGTCGGGCTTGGCCGCGCGGGCACGCTGGTTCCAGGTGGTGCCCGGATCGTCATCCTCGTGGGTCATCGAGGTCAGTTCCTGCGCCCAGGCCGATTTCTTCTGCGCGATGCGCTCTTTGCGCTCCTTGCGGCCTTCGTCACCGGCGGTGTCGCTCAGCTGGGCCAGAATGCCCTTTGCCACCTTGGCAGCGTCGCCGATGATACCGACGCTGACAGCTTTGGTCAGGCCGATACGGTCGGGGTTGATGTCAACCTGGATGATCTTGGCATCCGCGGGCCAGTAGTTGATGCCATAGCCCGGCAGGGTCGAGAACGGGTTCAGACGGGTGCCGAGGCACAGGACAACATCCGCCTCGCTGATCAGCTCCATCCCCGCTTTCGAACCGTTATAGCCCAGCGGACCGGCAAACAGCGGGTGGCTGCCCGGGAAGGCGTCATTGTGCTGGTAGCCGACGCAGACCGGCGCATCCAGACGCTCGGCCAGCGCTTTCGACGCCTCGATGCCGCCTTCGGCCAGAACCACACCGGCGCCGTTCAGAATGACAGGGTTCCTGGCGTTCGACAGCAGCTCGGCCGCCTGGGCCACGGCGGTTTCGCCGCCCGAGGGGCGCTCGAACTCGACAATGGCGGGCAGGTCGATATCGACAACCTGGGTCCACATGTCGCGCGGGATGTTCAGCTGGGCCGGGGCGCTGGCGCGCTTGGCCTGCATGATCACACGGTTCAGAACCTCGCAGACGCGGGTCGGGTCGCGGACCTCTTCCTGATAGGCAACCATGTCCTCGAACAGCTTCATCTGCTCGACTTCCTGAAAGCCCCCTTGACCGATGGTCTTGTTGGCCGCCTGCGGGGTCACCAGCAGAAGCGGCGTGTGGTTCCAGTAGGCAGTCTTGACGGCGGTCACAAAGTTGGTGATGCCCGGGCCGTTTTGCGCAATCATCATCGACATCTTGCCGGTGGCACGGGTGTAGCCATCCGCCATCATCCCCGCGCTGCCCTCATGCGCACAGTCCCAGAACATGATCCCAGCCTTCGGAAACAGGTCCGAAATCGGCATCATCGCCGAGCCAATGATCCCAAACGCATGCTCAATTCCATGCATCTGCAAAACCTTAACAAAGGCCTCTTCCGTCGTCATCTTCATAGGGGTG
>NZ_JBQFLY010000056.1:0-1632 GCF_056531545.1 Ruegeria sp. N10
TCGATGTAGTGCCAGTCCACGCCGTTTTCGTTCGCCCATTTCAGGATCGCCCGGCTGGTGAACTCTGTTCCATTATCACTGACAATGCTAGTTGGCTTGCCATAGAGACGCACAAGCGCGTACAACTTCCGCGCGACACGGGCACCCGAGATGCTGGTATCGGCCATCAGACACAGGTTCTCGCGGCAGCAATCGTCGTTCACCGCCAGAATGCGGAACCGGCGTGATGCCCCGAATGTGTCCGACAGGAAGTCCAGGGACGAGCGTTCACCTGGCCTCAGCGCCACTGGCATCGGTGTTCGAGACCCACGCGCCCGTTTGCGGCCCCGTCGTCGCCTGGCGCCCAGTTTCTCCTCAGTGTAAAGCCGATACAGCTTCTTGTGGTTCACGATTATTCCTTTGCGTTCCAGCATCACGCCGATCCGCCGATAGCCAAACCGGCGGCGCTTGGCAGCGACGGCCTTCATCTCCTTGCGTATCTCGGGATTGTCCGGCGGGCGTTCACGCCTGACAGTTTTGGGATCGACACCCCCTCACGGGACATTGCTTCGCAATGCCCTGCCGGGCAGTGGACAAGTCGGCAGGCCCGGCGTTGCGAGATGTCATGATCCCGCATCGCCCTCAGCGCTGCCTCTCGCCGCTCATTCGGCGTCGTCAGCTCTTTCCCAGCAGATCCTTCAGAACAGCATTGTCCAGCATCGTATCGGCCAGCAGGCGCTTGAGCCTGGCATTCTCGTCTTCCATCGCCCTCAGCTTCGCGACGTCAGACACTTCCATGCCGCCATACTTCGATTTGTATTTGTAGAACGTGCCCTGGCTGAGGCCGTGCTTGCGGCACACCTCGGCCGTCGACATCCCGGCTTCCTGTTCTTTGATCATCCCGATGATCTGCGCCTCGGTAAAACGGCTCTTTCGCATTCGTTTGCTCCTTCAAAAGGTTGAGCAAACTCTACATCTGAACGAGGGAAATTTCGGGGGGCAGGTCAGAGGTTCCATTGTTCTCGCAGTCATTACACATTTTCTTTCTCAAGCGAGATCTCAAGCGATCGAAGTCGAGAGAGAAAAGCGAGAAAATTACCTTAAGCTTATGGAATCTCTAAAATCTTTTGTTTCCAAAAAGGACAACGATACGCTTATGCAGTTGTATTTTCAAACATGGGTGGTTGGATCTAGCGAGGTTGTCCAAAGTTGTAGTGACTTGTTGCAAAAAAACAAAAATGAGCCCTCCCAATTCGGATGAAGTAAACAAAAGTGTTAACAAGTTGATTGAAGCAATGTGGCGCGACTTGGGATGGAGTTCAATTGGCAATGCCGAATTTGACGCATTCACAGAAAACCAACTATTGACGCCTGATCACTTTCAGAGCACCTCAACTCCAATTTTTGCCCCGTTGCTGAACGCAATCGGATAAGCCTATGGAAAGCCTACGAAGTAACACTTGAATTTACTTAGGAAGTAGTCGCGAACCAACAAAACAACATTCGTTTGGACCGCTGGACCTGGTCGACCGGATTCTAACAAGGCGTCTACGTTTCATTCGGCCGACAGCACTGACGGTGGAGGCGTGTTGGTTTTCATGTTGGGGTAAGAGTCGGCTTCAGGGAGCGTCAGAATGGGTGCGCTTTGATAGC
>NZ_JBQFLY010000057.1:0-1533 GCF_056531545.1 Ruegeria sp. N10
TGAACCTGTGGATATATTGCAATTAAGGGTACAAAAACGCCCCATAACACCGTGAATCCGCTAATTCTGATTTATTAGGGTACAGTGACAATGAAGGTGACGACTTCGACATCCCGGTGCGGATGCAGGCCAAAGCCTTGGGCGCCCTTCTGCAAGGTGCGGCTTGAACGACAGATGCGCCTGCATGAAGCCGAAGTCCTTGAACTCACGGGTCGCGGCGGGGTGATAGACCATCTCCGTCTGCATTTCTCATCTCCTGGCCTGTTCGCTGAGATAGAATTTAGGGATCTCATTCGTTCTGGAAAATGATCTGTTTGTTAACTACTGTTCGGATTTATGAACGATAGATTCTATTCCTGCGCCAAGGCCCTGGTGGCCACTGTGCGCGCCGGGTCGATGAGCGCGGCAGCTGCGGAGCTGAACACCACGAAGTCGGCGATCAGCCAAAAGCTGGCGCTGTTTGAAGCCGAATTGGGGCTGGTCCTGCTGGACCGGTCTGGGCGGGCGGTGGCCCCGACCGCGGCTGGGCGCAGAATTTTCGAGATTTGCGCAGGCCCGGTGGATGTAGCGCTTGAGGCCGAGGCGCAGCTTGGCTTCGTCCGAAGCGGGAAGATTGCAGGACGGGTGTCAGTCTCAGGACCCAACAGTCTTCTTTGCACCGTGCTTGTCCCGCTTCTGGCAGGCCTTCGGTCCCGCTACCCGGCTATCGAACTTGAATTGCATGCCGATGATTCAAAATCGGATTTTGCGGCAGAGGACATAGATCTGTCCTTCAGAACCGGCCCTGCAGATAAAAGGCGGTTTATTTCGGCTGCCCTGCCGTCCGCGCAGCGCGCGCCTCTTGCCAGCCCGGCCTTTGCAGAATGGATGCCCCGTCTCTCTCGGCCTGCTGATTTGGCCAGGTTGCCCTGTGTATTGCGCACCCAAGAATCCGGCAAATGGGCGTTTCGAAATAAGGAAGGGCAACAGGAGATCATCGAGCCGACGATCGGCCTGCGCGTCAATTCGATGGAGCTTGCATTTGCAGCTGTCCTTGCCGGGCAAGGAGCAGCACTGCTCCCGTCCTTACTGACAGAGGTGCATATTCAAGCTGGCAATCTCGTGCGCCTGATCCCTGACTGGTCTGCCGATCCAGTGGCACTGACTTTGCTTTGCCGTCCTGAACGTTTGGCTGCTCCCCAGGTTGCGGCGGTACGGCGCCATATCCTGGATGCATGCGGCAACAACGGCTTCCTGGGGACAGAGCTTCAATACGAGAAAGTCTAACAGCTTACCAAAGGTCGGTTTGGCACCGTGACGATTAGGCCTGCCTCCCTCCAAGTCAGCCGATAGGAACGGCCCAAAGGCGACCTTTGACACGTGGTCGCGATGCTGCGGTCGCAGCCTGCTTAGAGGACATTCGCCGTGACCTCCAAAACTAAAGTAGATTGAACTCACCGTTAGCGGACAAAGCTTCAATTCGCGGCGGCGGCACCAATGTCAATTCCGGCAATCGGACTTCCGTGCGGGTCAGATCGCCAACTGTTGCTCAAC
>NZ_JBQFLY010000058.1:0-1187 GCF_056531545.1 Ruegeria sp. N10
CCCGCAAAGTTGTGGAGATCGTCGAAGGGGGCTCTGCGAACTTCGCGCCGATCTACCCCGACGAAATGCCGCTGTTTGAGAAGATCGAAACCATCGCCAAGCGCATCTACCGCGCCGACGAGGTTCTGGCCGACAACAAGATCCGCACGCAGCTGAAAGAATGGGAAGCAGCGGGGTATGGCAACCTGCCGGTCTGCATGGCGAAAACCCAGTACAGCTTCTCGACCGACCCGACCCTGCGGGGCGCGCCCACCGGCCATTCGGTCCCGGTGCGTGAGGTCCGCCTGAGCGCGGGTGCGGGCTTTATCGTGGTTGTCTGCGGTGAGATCATGACCATGCCGGGCCTGCCCCGCAAACCGGCCGCGGAAACCATCTGCCTCAATGACGCAGGTGAGATCGAGGGCTTGTTCTAAGTCGCTGAATAAGACATTTCATGGTCCGGAACCCCCGGGCCATGAGGAGACGATGATGCCCACTCTGACACCGCCGCAGGACTGCCATTCGATGCGGGATCTGCGGGTTCAGATCGACAGGCTGGACCGCCTGCTGATCGGGATGCTGGTGAGGCGCGCAAGCTATATCGACCGCGCGTCTGAGCTGAAGCCGGGCGAGGGCCTGCCCGCCCGCATCCCGGACCGGGTCGAGGATGTGGTGCAAAAGGTGCGCGCCAGTTCGCAGGCCGCGGGGATGGACCCCGATTTGTCCGAAACGCTCTGGCGCATTCTGATTGACTGGTCGATTGCACGTGAGGAACGTGTGCTCGGCCCCGAGTAAAGACCGGGCGCGTTCTGCGCCCGTTTGGGTTTTGAAAGAAGGGACCAAAGGATGGTAGCGCAGGTTATCGACGGGAAGGCCTTTGCCGCCAAAGTGCGCGCGCAGGTGGCCGATCAGGTTGCAAAGCTGAAAGAGGAAAACGGCATCACCCCCGGCCTGGCCGTGGTTCTGGTGGGAGAGGATCCGGCCAGCCAGGTCTACGTCCGCTCGAAAGGCAAGATGACCGTCGAGGTTGGCATGAACTCGTATGAGCACAAGCTCGATGTGGAGACCTCCGAGGCGGACCTGCTGGCGCTGATCGACAAACTGAACACTGATCCGGCGGTGCATGGCATTCTGGTACAGCTGCCGCTGCCAAAACACCTGAACGAGGATCTGGTGATCAACTCGATCGATCCGGCCAAGGATGTGGA
>NZ_JBQFLY010000059.1:0-1132 GCF_056531545.1 Ruegeria sp. N10
CGCGGCATCACCATCTCGACCGCGCATGTGGAATACGAGACCGACGCGCGCCACTATGCGCATGTCGACTGCCCCGGCCACGCCGACTACGTCAAGAACATGATCACCGGTGCTGCTCAGATGGACGGCGCGATCCTGGTTGTGAACGCCGCGGACGGCCCGATGCCGCAGACCCGCGAGCACATCCTGCTGGGCCGCCAGGTTGGCATCCCGAAGATGGTCGTGTTCATGAACAAGGTTGACCAGGTTGACGACGAAGAGCTGCTGGAACTGGTGGAAATGGAAATCCGCGAGCTGCTGTCTTCGTATGAATACCCCGGCGACGATATTCCGATCATCGCAGGTTCGGCTCTGGCCGCGATGGAAGGCCGTGACCCTGAAATCGGCGAGAACAAGATCCGCGAGCTGATGGCGGCTGTTGACGAATATATCGACACGCCCGAGCGTGCTGTTGACCAGCCGTTCCTGATGCCGATCGAAGACGTGTTCTCGATCTCGGGCCGTGGTACCGTTGTGACCGGCCGTATCGAGCGTGGCGTGATCAACGTTGGCGACGAGATCGAAATCGTCGGCATCCGCGACACCTCGAAAACCACCTGCACCGGCGTTGAAATGTTCCGCAAGCTGCTGGACCGCGGTGAAGCGGGCGACAACATCGGCGCCCTGCTGCGTGGTGTGGATCGTGACGGCGTTGAGCGTGGCCAGGTTCTGTGTAAGCCGGGTTCGGTGACACCGCACACCAAGTTCGAAGCCGAAGCCTATATCCTGACCAAGGAAGAAGGCGGCCGTCACACCCCGTTCTTCGCGAACTACCGTCCGCAGTTCTACTTCCGTACGACTGACGTGACCGGCACCGTGACCCTGGCGGAAGGCACCGAGATGGTCATGCCCGGCGACAACGTGTCGTTCGGCGTTGAACTGATCGCACCGATCGCGATGGAGCAGGGCCTGCGCTTCGCCATCCGCGAAGGCGGCCGCACCGTCGGCGCCGGCGTCGTGTCGAAGATTACTGAATAAGGTCGAGTTTTCTTTAGAAAACTCTGGCCGGTGGGCGGCAGTTGCTCTGAAAGAGCAATGAGAGCCCACTCCATTGAACTAAAGAAGGCCGTTCCACAAGGGGGCGGCCTTTTTT
>NZ_JBQFLY010000060.1:0-1044 GCF_056531545.1 Ruegeria sp. N10
GGCACGCCGTTCTTGTTGCAGGTGATATGCGCCCGGCCCAGGGCCTTTTCGGTGGCGTTGCCCTTGACGCCCTTGGGGCGCAGGTCGACCAGCACCACATGGGTGTCGGTGCCGTGGGTCACGGTGTCAAGCCCGCCCTTGATCAGCTGATCGCTGAGCGCCTGCGCATTGATCACGACCTGCTGGATATAGCTTTTGAACTCGGGGCGCAGCGCCTCGCCAAAGGCCACCGCCTTGGCCGCGATCACATGCATCAGCGGGCCGCCCTGAATGCCGGGGAAGATCGCCGAATTCACTTTCTTAGCGATATCTTCATCATTGGTCAGGATCATGCCCCCACGTGGGCCGCGCAGGGTCTTGTGTGTGGTGGTGGTCGCCACATGCGCGTAGGGGAACGGGCTGGGATGCTCGCCTGCCGCGACCAGACCGGCGAAATGCGCCATGTCCACGTGCAGATAGGCGCCGACCATGTCGGCGATCTGACGCATGCGGGCAAAGTCGATCTGACGCGGGATGGCCGAACCGCCCGCGATGATCAGCTTGGGGTTATGCTCTTTCGCCAGCGCCTCGACCTGATCATAGTCCAGCATGTTGTCCTGCTGGCGCACGCCGTATTGCACGGCGTTGAACCACTTGCCCGACTGGTTGGGCCGTGCGCCGTGGGTCAGGTGGCCACCGGCATCCAGGCTCATGCCCAGAATGGTGTCGCCGGGCTGGATCAGCGCCTGGAACACCCCCTGGTTGGCCTGGCTGCCCGAGTTCGGCTGCACATTGGCAAAGCCACAGCCAAACAGCTGCTTGGCGCGGTCGATGGCCAGATTCTCGGCGATGTCAACAAACTCGCAGCCCCCGTAATAGCGCCGGCCCGGGTAACCTTCGGCATATTTGTTGGTCATCACCGAACCCTGCGCCTCCATCACGGCGGCAGAGACGATGTTCTCGGACGCAATCAGCTCGATCTCGTCGCGCTGACGACCCAGCTCAGACCGGATCGAGCCAAAAAGCTCAGGATCGCGGTCCGACAAGGACTGGGTGAAAAATCCG
>NZ_JBQFLY010000061.1:0-815 GCF_056531545.1 Ruegeria sp. N10
GGTGTTGTCACGTTAACTTCTGACTCACGAAGAAATCCTGATGCTTGGGTGTCAAGTTGCTCGGGTGGCAGCATTCCAGGCGTCAAATGCTTCGAGGCGGTGATATCGGATTGTTAAGGCGGAGCGACGGCGCACAGGAACACAAAAGCAATTCCGAATGGCTGAATGAGTGGCCACAAACCGCTGCAAGCCTCCTGGAGATCGATGTCCTTGCATCGTCCTTTCCCGCTTTCGGAATGGGAGATGGCTGTTTTCGGCACGGTTGTTCAGCCCTTTGTGCGACCAATGATCCAGACCCGGCGCAACCTCTCGTTTTGCAGCACCATACGACCGCAGCTTGTCCGTGATGATCCGCTTGGGAATGAAACCAAGACGCTTTATCAGGCTGCGCAACAACCGTTTTGCGGCCCGTTTGTCGCGCTTCGGTTGGAGTATTTCGTCCAGCACGACGCCATGCTGATCGATCGCGCGCCAAAGCCAATACCTGCGAGCAGCGATTTTCACGACAACTTCATCGAGATGCCAGACATCACCAGGACGGTCCTGACTTAGTCGCAAGTTTCGAGCCATCATCGGTCCGAACTTGATCACCCAACGCCAGATAGTCTCGTAAGAAACGTCGATCCCGCGCGCAAGCAGCATCTCTTCAACTTCGCGAAGGCTCAAATTGAATCGGAAATACAGCCACACAGCGTGGGCAATGATCTGAGGAGGAAATCGGTGACGCTTGTAGCTGATGGACGACGAATTCATCAATGCGATCTATGTCCAAATCCAGACACGAGCAACCGATCTAGGGTTAACGTGACAACACC
>NZ_JBQFLY010000062.1:0-813 GCF_056531545.1 Ruegeria sp. N10
TTCGGTATTGCCAAGTTGTTGCCGGCCGATTGTGAAGCATTGGAAAAAGTAGGGTTATGCTGCCATTTCGGCGGTGTAAGCGGCCCAGAGACTGAACGCATCGTTGCGGGCATGGCGGTAAGAGATGGCGGTGAGTTGATAGCGGCGGGGACGGTATATCAGGTTGATCTGGTCATGCGCGGACAGAAACCTCTGAGCTTGTCGGTGTGACTTGAACCGACCAAACAACTTCTCCCGCTTACGGGTCATTCTGTGCGAAACTTCGATCGCATTATTCAACCCTTTGTGGGCCCGGTGGTCGGCCTGTGGTGCCAAGGTGCTGACGGGCTTGATGTAGCTGCGCAACTTGTCTGTGATCACGACCCTTGGCTCACCAAACTGAGCGACCAATCTTTTGAAAAATCGCTTGGCCGCCTTTGCATTTCGCCGCGTTTGCACGAGGATATCGAGAACGTCGCCGTTCGCGTCGATGGCCCGCCACAACCAGTGCTTCTTGCCGCGGATTGTGATGACAACCACGTCCATGTGCCATTTGTCGTTTGGCTTAGGGCGATCGCGCCGGATGCAGGCGGCAAAATGCGCGCCGAACCGATTAACCCAGAGCCGAATGGTTTCTCGGCTCACGATGACACCCCGTTCCGCTAAGAGATCTTCGACATCCGCAGTGCTCAAGGCAAACCGATGGTATGCCCAAACCGCGTAGGCAATGACCTCACGAGGGTAGCGAAAGCCCTTCAGGCGCGGCATGCTGGATGGAATGTTCATTCATTGCATTTAGTCGTCGTCGAAATGCCAGACAACTTGGCAATACCC
>NZ_JBQFLY010000063.1:0-794 GCF_056531545.1 Ruegeria sp. N10
GGCACTGCCAAATTGATCGCCCTCCGCTTCTCGGATAGCGAGGCACCATGACGATACCCATCTCGATGCCATGCCTGAAGGGCTTTCGTTTTCCCCGCGAGATCGTCTCCTATGCCGTCTTGGCCTACCATCGGTTTGGGCTGAGCACTGCCGATGTCGAGGACTTGCTCGCCGAGCGCGGTGTCATCGTTAGCCGCGAGGCCATTCGTCTCTGGGTAAACCGGTTCGGTCCACAGTTCGCGGCTTGTATCCGGCGCGATCGACCCCGGCCGCACGACAAATGGCATATGGACGAGCGCGTCGTCCCGATCAACGGCGTAAACACTGGCTGTGGCGGGCCATCGATGCCAACGGAGACGTTCTCGACATTCTCATTCAACCCCGCCGCAACGCCAAAGCCGCAAAGCGATTTTCGCTCGTTTGGTCGCCGCCTACGGCAATCCGCGTGTCGTGATCACCGACAAGCTCCGCAGTTATACCAAGCCGATCCAGGCCATCGCGCCTGACGCTGACCATCGAGCACACAAGGGCCTCAACAATCGGATCGAAGGGTCACATCGGCCAACCCGGAAACGGGAAAAGATCATGGGCCGGTTCAAGTCACCGCGCCAAGCACAACGGTTTCTCGCCGTCCACGATCAGGTCAGTACAATCTTCCGCCCTCGCCGCTATCGTCTCACCGCCAAATCCTATCGCCACGCAATAGCCGATGCCTTTGATCTTTGGAACGGCTACACACCCGAGATGACCGCCTGACGGGCGCGGATCAGACCGCATTCAGCCCGGTGCTAATA
>NZ_JBQFLY010000064.1:0-673 GCF_056531545.1 Ruegeria sp. N10
TCCACACCTCAGAATCGCGCGGCTTGCAGCTTGGAATGCTTGCTCGAAGGCTATCCCATTTTCACTGCGACCTTCTCTCAATCCTATACCGGAGATGGTGTCAGCAATCGGCCGTTTCTGGGCATCAACCTCAAAGCTTACTTTGACGGCAACCGACAAAGCATTTGTTGATAGGCTTCCGATGTTCCAGCAGCGTGAGATCGCAAGCGAGATGTTTTTTTTGTCAGTAACGGAGACCTCATTGTCGCTACCTTGTGGTTCTTTTTGCCAGACTTCAGATTGTATGGCCGAGCAAATTTTTCCAACATTCGATTGCACTTCGGATTCGCTATTGCCAAGAGCCAAGCCCACATCCTCCACAAATGTTGCGGCTGCCAGAATTGACTTACTGTGTTTTGCCATTACCTGACTACGCAACGCTTCAATCTCTTGATCTTCTGCATTTCGGCGTTCATTTCCGCTTTGACCCATCGCTTGGCGGATGTTTGCCACGCTTGGATCTTGAAGAAGTATCGAGTACCTCGTTATGCCATCCAGAAGTTGCTCTTCGCGAACTTCGGACGCAGTTGGTGGCTCCCTGAAAAAACCTCCAAATCTCAAAACATCGTTTCGTATTCCATGATAGCTTGCTAGGGCCATTGCTTCGTAAGGTGAGTCTTCATCCAAGCGCTCA
>NZ_JBQFLY010000065.1:0-668 GCF_056531545.1 Ruegeria sp. N10
CGCACGGTGGCAACCAGAACCACGGCAGAGGGCGCAATGCCCGCCTTGCGGCACTTGATGTTCATGAACTTCTCGGCACCCAGATCGGCGCCAAAGCCCGCCTCTGTCACCACATAGTCAGCCACTTTCAGCGCGGTCTTTGTGGCAATGACCGAGTTGCAGCCATGCGCGATGTTGGCAAACGGGCCACCGTGGACAAAGGCCGGGTTGTTTTCCAGCGTCTGCACCAGGTTCGGCTGCATTGCGTCTTTCAGCAGAACGGTCATCGCCCCTTCGGCCTTGATGTCGCGGCAATAGACCGGCGTCTTGTCGCGGCGATAAGCCACGATGATATCACCCAGACGCTTTTCCAGGTCCTTCAGGTCGTTTGACAGGCACAGGATCGCCATGACCTCGGACGCCACTGTGATGTCAAAACCTGTTTCGCGCGGGAACCCGTTCGACACGCCGCCCAGGCTGGCAGTGATCTGGCGCAGGGCGCGGTCGTTCATGTCGACCACACGACGCCATGCGACCCGGCGGGTGTCGATCTCGCATTCATTGCCCCAGTAGATGTGGTTGTCGATCATCGCCGACAGCAGCGAATGGGCCGAGGTGATCGCGTGGAAATCGCCGGTGAAGTGCAGGTTCATCTCTTCCATCGGAACAACCTGCGCATAGCCGCCCCC
>NZ_JBQFLY010000066.1:0-516 GCF_056531545.1 Ruegeria sp. N10
GTTTGAACCCTGATGCACGCGCGTGATTCAGACAGATCGTCATTAAACGCTTGCCCAAGCCCATTCCGCGGGCCTCGGGTTCCAGAAAGAACAATCGCAGTTTCGCGACGCCGGGTTCTTCTGTACTCATGCAAAAAATTGATCCCAGCCGCGTCTCGCCGCTATGAGCAATAAAGGCGCGGTTTCCATCAATGCCTTGGACCGGCAAAAAAGCCGCCAGGATTTGCATGACGAGCATTTCCATGCGGTAATCAAATTCATAATCCGTGTAATAGGTCTCGGCGTGCCGATTGACGACCCATCCGGCGTCGCCCGGGGTCAATTCGCGAAACTCGACTGGACCCGACAGGTCAAATGATCTCACCGCCTGCTCCAAGGCCCGGGCGACGCGCCCTGCATCTGCCCCATCCAATCGCTTGTGGACTTCAAGCGCCATCCGGTCGACAAGCTCGCTAAACTTCTGGTGCCCAGATTCAGTAAGATGAAGTTCCTTTTGCCGTGCATCATGTTCAGAAG